>JADDQH010000053.1 GCA_016781485.1 Chloroflexota bacterium
GCGGACGGCCCGGGTCGGCGCTGGCACCGCCGTCGCCCGGAAGCACACCGGAGTCGACCGGCACGGCCGACGGCATCGGCGCGGCGGTATCGCTCCGAGCCTCGCTCGGCGGCGCATGCCAGACCGTCTGGCTCATGGGTGCCGGGCTCGACTCCGGCACCGGTAGCTCCGGGCTCCATCCCGGCTCGACCTTGATCGGCCTCCGCTCACGTCCCTCGGTCGCGCCGGACTCGACTCGTCCCCCCGGCCTTCCTTCAACCGGCGCCACCGCGTTGCCGGGAGCCGTCGCTCGACGTGTCGCCCCCAGCGACCCTGTCAGAGACGGTCCGTGCTCGCGGAGTGGACCAGCGAATGCCCCTGCGACGACGCGCCCCCCCGACGCGACGGGTCGGAACAGCGCGACGATCGTCACGTTGAACAGGAGTAGGACGCCCGCGACGATGAGCCCGAGCAGGACCGCGAACGCGCCCGGGGCGCTGACCAGGCTCGACAGCGACGAAGAGAGTGCACTCCCGACCGCGCCACCACCCTGCCGGAGGGCTTCGGCGCCTGCGCCCCGCCCCGACACCAGGTGGATGAGACCGAGTGCGCCCAGGAACGTGACGAGGCCACCCAGTGCCGTCACGCGCCAGCCGCTCCCGACACTCGGAGCTCGCTCCACGAAGGCGCCGGCCATGATCAACAGGACCGGCAGCAACCAGGCGCCCTGACCGAACGCGGGACGCAGGACGTCCGATACGTATCGGTTGAGGACGCCGGCGCCGGGGAGTAGCAGCGCGATCAGCGTGACGACGCCGGTGACGAGCAGCAGCAGCCCGACGAGTGACCGGGCGACCTGGGGCGATACGGCGAGGCGGACCGGACCCTGCGTCGACCGGGACCGCGGAGAACTCCGGGAGCCGCGTCGGCCGTCGCGGATCGCCGTCCCCGTCGCTCGTCGCTTCGTTGCCACTCCTAGACCTCGACGATCACCGGGAACACCATCGGGCGCCGCCTCGTCTGCTCGTAGAGGTACTGCGAAAGCCCCTCCTTGATCTGCGTCTTCAGCAGCCCGATCTCGCTGATGTGGTCGCCCGGGTTCTCGATCGATCGGGCGATGCGGTCGGCCGCGGCCGCGATCAATGGGTCGGAGGCGTCGGTCACGAAGCCGTGCGTGACGATCTCGGGCCGCCTCACCATGTTGCCGGTCTGGCGGTCGACGGTGACGACCACGAGGAACATCCCGTCACTCGCGAGCGCCCGCCGGTCACGGAGCACGACGTCGCCCACCTCGCCGACCGAGAGCCCGTCGACGAGGACGTACCCGGCCTCTACGCTCGGCCCGCGCCGGGCCGTCCCGTTCGACTGGAAGTCGATCGGCTGCCCGTTCTCGATGATGAAGATGTTCTCGGGCTCGACCCCTGTCTCCGCGGCGACACGCCCGTGCTGCACGAGCATCCGGAACTCGCCGTGCACGGGGATGAAGTACTTCGGCCTTGTCAGGTTGAGCATCAACTTGAGCTCTTCCTGGCTTCCGTGCCCCGACACGTGCGCGCGCTTGATCGTGTGGTAATACACGTTCGCGCCGTTCTTGAACAGGTTGTCGATGGTACGAGCGACGTATTCCTCGTTCCCGGGGATGGGGCTGGCGCTGACGATGACGGTATCACCGGGCCCCACCTCGACCCAGCGGTGGTCCCGGTTCGCCATCCGCGCCAGGCCCGCCATCGGTTCGCCCTGCGCACCGGTGGTCGCGATGCACAGCTGTCCGTCCGGCACGTCGCGGATCCTGTCCTTGGAGACGACACCGTCAGCCGGATAGTGGAGGTACCCGAGCTCCGACGCGATCCGCGTGTTCTGCTCCATCGACCTGCCGATGACCGCGACCTTCCGCCCGAACGTGCTGGCGGCATCGAACACCTGCTGGACGCGCGCGATGTTGCTCGCGAACGTGGCGACGATGACACGCCCCTCGAGGCCCTCCATGATCTCGCGGAACGCCTCGCCGACGGTCCGCTCGGAGGGCGTGTAGCCCGGATTCTCCGCGCGTGTCGAGTCGGAGAGGAGGCAGAGGACCCCCTCCTCACCCAACCGCGCCAGGACGTGGAAGTCGGAGGGCTTCGCGTCGACCGGCGTGTGATCGAACTTGAAGTCACCGGTGTGGACGATCGTGCCGAGCGGCGTTCGGAGCGCGATCCCCATCGCGTCCGGGATCGAGTGCCCGATGCGGAAGCCCGTCGCGCTCATCGCGCCGATCCTGACTTCCTGGCCGGGCTCGAGGGCGTGCAGCGGGTTGTCGTAGAGCTTGTGCTCCTTGATCTTCACGCCGAGCAGGCCGCGCGCGAGCGTGGACGCGTAGACGGGTACGCCCGGGAACTCCGGCAGCACGTAGGGCAGGCCGCCCACGTGGTCCTCGTGGGCGTGGGTGATGAGGAACGCGCGAACCTTGTCGCGACGCTGTCTCAGGTAGGTGACGTCGGGCACGACGAGATCGATCCCGAACATCTCCTCGTCCGGGAACTTCAGTCCGCAGTCGATCACCACGATGTCATCGCCGTACTCGAACAGCGTCATGTTCTTCCCGATCTCGCCCACCCCGCCGAGAGGCAGGATCCGAAGGGAGGGCCCGTCGACGCCGCCGCCGATCATCGCTGCCATCAGAACAACCCCAGCTGTCGCCCCGTCGCGTCCGCGTCAGGCGCGGACGTGGGGGCAGGAACATCCGCGACGGTCCCCACTTCGTCGTTGACGCGTGTGACGGCCGGCCGCGCGTCCGTCGCCGCCGGCACGTCGTGCGCGGGTGTCACGTCTCGCTCCGCGTCCACCACCGTCGGCGGCGGCTCGTCTTCGGGCGGGGGGACGCTTGCGCGTTGGTCGAGGCCATCGGCCGGGAGCGCGGCCGTTTCCTCATCGTGCGCGCGGCGCTGCCGCGCCTGGAGGAGCGCCTCGGGCACGCCGAGCATGTCCTTGAACAGCGTCGAGCGCATCGCGGCCTGTCGGAAGGCCGCTGCCGGGTGGTACATCGCGTACGCCGTCGCGTTCGCGGCCCCCGTCTCCGGGTCCACGGCACGGACCGTTCCATGTGCGCTTCCGATCCTCGCGCCCGGCATGAACGACGCCATCGAGAACCGCCCGAGCGTCACGACGAGCGCAGGATCGAGCACCTCGAGCTGGCGCTGCAGATATGGCCGGCAGGCGGCGATCTCGTCCGGCTCCGGGTCTCGGTTTCCGGGAGGGCGGCATTTCACGACATTCGTGATGAACACCTCGTCGCGCTTCCACCCGACGGACGAGAGGAGTTCGGTGAGAAGCCCTCCCGCCGCTCCGACGAACGGACGGCCCTGCTGGTCCTCGTTGAAGCCCGGTCCTTCCCCGACGAAGATCACCTCCGTCTCGGGGTGCCCCTCCCCCGGCACCGCTCGCGTCCGGCTCTGGTGGAGCCGGCACTTCGTACAGACGCGGACCTCGCGGGCGATGGACTCCAGGGCCTCCCGGCGCTCATCCGGCGTCACGCGTCCCCACCGTCGCGGCGCGACGCCGGGGGGAGCCAGCCGCGGCGAGAGACGAGCTCCGCGATCTGGACTGCGTTCGTCGCCGCCCCCTTCCGGAGGTTGTCGCTCACGCACCAGAACGCAAGGCCGCGGCCGTCGGGGACCGACGGATCCCGGCGGATGCGCCCCACGAGGATCTCGTCGCGACCTGCAGCCTCTGTCGCAAGGGGATAGCGATGTGCGGAGGGGTCGTCGACGACGACGACGCCAGGGACGCGGTCGAACAGCCGGCGCGCCTCTTGCGCGTCGAGTGCGGTGCTCGTTTCGACGTGAACGGCCTCGGAGTGGGCGAAGAACACCGGCACGCGCACGGCGGTGCAGGAGACTCGTAGCTCGGGCAGGTGCAGGATCTTGCGGCTCTCGTTGATGACCTTCCACTCCTCCTTGGTGTAGCCGTCGTCGAGGAAGACGTCGATCTCGGGCAGGGCGTTGAAGCCGATCGGATGCGGATAGACACGCGGCTCGGGCGATCTTCCCTCGGCCCGCGCGCGGATCTGGTCCTCGAGTTCGTCGACCGCCTCGGCACCGGTGCCGCTGACCGACTGGTACGTGTCCACCACGACCCGCTCCAGCCCCACCGCGTCGCGCAGCGCCATCAGCAGCGGCACGAGCTGCATCGTGGAGCAGTTCGGGTTCGCGATGATGCCTTTGTGCGTGGCGGCGTCATCGGCGTTGACCTCCGGGACCACGAGCGGCACGTCCGGCTCCATCCGCCACTGCGACGAGTTGTCGATCACGAGCGCGCCGCGCGCGACCGCCTCGGGAGCGAGGGCCCGCGAGACGTCGCCCCCCGCCGAGAAGAGCGCGATGTCGACCCCCTCGAACGCTTCCGGCGTCGCCTCCTGCACCCGGACCGGGCGCCCCGCGAACTCGACCTCCCGACCCGCCGAACGCCCGGAGGCGAGGGGGCGGAACTCATCGAGCGGGAATTCGCGCTCGATGAGCAACTGCGTCATCGTGCGCCCGACGAGACCGGTGGCGCCGACGACCGCAACGGTGAAGCCCTGGTTCGCGTCCTGGCCCGGCATGCTCAGCTCAAGCAATGGTGGGGTCGGGGCACGCGGCGATGATACACGCGGGGTCGGCAGGACCGCCGTTGCGAAAGGAGCCACGATGAGTGTCAAGAGCGTCGGGTTGAGCGATGAGCTTCATGGGTATCTACTCCGCTTCGGGGTCCGCGAACCCGAGATCCTCGCCCGTCTCCGCGAGGAGACGGGTCGGTTGCCACAGCGCGACATGCAGATCGCGCCCGAGCAGGGGTCGTTCATGGCGCTGCTCGTCGAGCTCCTCCAGCCCCGACGTTGCCTGGAGGTCGGGACGTTCACTGGTTACAGCTCGCTTGCCGTCGCGCTGGCGCTGCCCGACGACGGACGCGTCGTGTGCTGCGATGTGTCGGAGGAGTGGACCGACATCGCGCGCCGCTACTGGACCGAGGCGGGCGTCCAGGACCTGTGTGAACTGCGGCTCGCGCCGGCGATCCACACGCTGGACGACCTGCTCGCGCAGGGGCAGCGAGCGACGTTCGACTTCGCGTTCCTCGACGCCGACAAGGAGAACTATCCGGGCTACTACGAGCAGATCCTGGAGCTGCTCCGCCCCGGGGGGCTGCTGCTCGTGGACAACGTGTTCTGGAACGGTGAGGTCGCGCGACCCGATGTCGACGAGCCCGCCGTGCGGGCAGTGCGCGCGCTCAATCAGCGGATCGCCGCCGACGAGCGCGTCACGGTGGCGATGATCCCCCTCGCCGACGGGCTCACGCTCGCGCGGAAGCGTGGTTAGGACGCTGCCGCGAGGAGGAAGAGGACCGAGGAGGGCGGCCGGTCCGCGGCGCCCCCGCAGGTCCGGTCAGGACCCGACGGGCTCCCTGGCGAGGTGCCGCTGCATCGCGGCCTTTCGCGACAGGTTGACCCGGCCCTGCCGGTCGATCTCGATCACGACGACCATGATCTCGTCGCCCACCGATACGACGTCCTCGACGCTGGGGACGTGGTAGTCGGCGAGTTCGCCGATCCGCACGAGCCCCTCCTTGCCGGGAAGGATCTCCACGAAGCAGCCGAAGTTCATGATCCGAGTGACCTTGCCGAGATAGAGTGCGCCGACCTCGACCTCGCGCGTGAGGCTCTCGATCCATTGGACCGCCTTCCGCGAGTTCTCCTGGCTCACGGCCGCGATCTGGACCGTTCCATCGTCCTCGACGTTGATCTCGGTCCCGGTCTCCTGCTGGATCTGCCGGATTGTCGCGCCACCCTTGCCGATGATGTCCCGGATCTTCTCCGGATTGATGTGGATCGTGATGATCCGCGGCGCGTACGCGCTCACCTCGGTCCGACTGGACGGGATGACGTCGAGCATCCGCTGGAGGATGAACAGGCGTGCGACGCGCGCTTTCTCCAGCCCTGTCCGGATGATCTCCTCGTTGATGCCCTTGACCTTGATGTCCATCTGGAGCGCCGTGACACCCTCGTGGGTCCCGGTGACCTTGAAGTCCATGTCGCCGAAGGCATCCTCCTTGCCGAGGATGTCCGTGAGGACGGCGAATCGACCGTCGGGCTCGCTCACGAGACCCATCGCCGCGCCAGCGACCGGGGCCTTGATCGGCACGCCGGCGTCCATCAGCGCGAGCGTCGATCCGCAGGTCGACGCCATCGACGTGGACCCGTTCGAGGTCACGCACTCGCTGACGAGGCGGATGACGTACGGGAACTCCTCTTCGCTGGGCAGCACCGGCACGAGCGCTCGCTCCGCAAGCGCACCGTGTCCGATCTCGCGCCGCCCCGGACCGCGCATCGGCTTGTTCTCGCCGGTGCTGTAGGGCGGCATGTTGTAGTGGTGGAGGTAGCGCTTCGACTCCTCGGGGCTGATCGTGTCGATCCGCTGGACGTCCGAGGACGGCCCGAGCGTTGCGACCGTGAGTGCCTGCGTCTGCCCACGCGTGAACAGTGCGGAGCCGTGGGCGCGGGGTAGCAGGCCGACGTCGACCGAGATCGGGCGGATCGTGTCCAGATCGCGCCCGTCCATCCGGATCCCTTCGCCGAGGACGAGCTCGCGGACGACCTTCTTGTGCAGCAGCCCGGTGAGGTTCTTCGAGAGCCTCGACTCGCGTCGCGCGGCGTCCAGCGCCCTGTCCGCTTCTTCCGCGCTACCGCCCTGCGCGCGGCTCCGGATCGATGCCGCGACCTGCTCCTTGAACCGCGCCACCCGTTCGGGGAGGTCGCGGGCGAGCTGGATGAGGATCCCGGCGGTCGCTTCCGCGTCCGGCAACGCGCGATGGTTCGGCTCCGGTTCGACGCCGAACACCCGCGCAAGCTCTGCCAGCTTGTGTGCGTCCTGATCCGGGTACGCCTCGCGGGCAAGCGTGAGGGTGTCGAGGAACCGGGAGGACTCGACCGGAGCGGCGTCCAGGTTCGCCGCGTTGAGGAACCCGGCGTCGAAGCCGACGTTGTGCCCGACGAGGATACTGTCGCCGGCCCACGCCAGGAACCGGCGGACGGCTTCGGCGGGACTTGGCTGA
The DNA here is from genome assembly GCA_016781485.1 of Chloroflexota bacterium. Classification (GTDB taxonomy): domain Bacteria; phylum Chloroflexota; class Limnocylindria; order Limnocylindrales; family CSP1-4; genus YB3-1. The sequence continues at coordinate 7,042 of JADDQH010000053.1, forward strand.
CCCGTTACCTCGGCGTCGGTGATGCCGTGCAGCTGGCGCCCTACGATCTGCTGCCCGGGATCCACGAGCGTCGACCAGCGGTCGCTGATCTGGCCGTCGGTGACCTTGACCGCGCCGATCTCGACGATCGCACCCTGCTTGTTGTCACGACTCGTCGTCTCGAGGTCGAACACCACGAAGGGCTGGTTCTCCTCGACGGCCTTCAGGAAGGTCAAGACGGACTCGGTCCCCGCCTCCACGAAGGGCTGTCGCTTGGACTTGCCGACCTGGCCCTGGAGCTGTTCCTGCAGATCGATCAGCGGTGCGAGCGACCGATGACCGAACACGATCGCCTCGGCCATCACGGCCTCGGGCAGGATCTTCGCCCCGGCCTCCACCATCATGATCGCGTCGCGGGTCCCGGACACGACGAGGTCGAGTTCGGACTCCTCGAGCTGCGTGATCGTCGGGTTGAGCACGAACTCGCCGCCGATGCGGCCGACCCTGACGGCGGCGACCGGCCCGAGGAACGGGATCTCACTGATCGTCAGCGCCGCGGATCCGGCGAGGGTCCCGAGGATGTCGGGATCGTTCTCCTGGTCGGTGGAGAGGACCGTGAGGACGACCTGGACGTCGTCCTTGTAGCCGTCCGGGAAGAGCGGGCGGATTGGGCGATCGGTCAGGCGGGCGGCGAGGATCGCCGCCTCGGACGGGCGCGACTCACGCTTGATGAAGCCACCCGGGATCTTTCCGGCGGCGTACATCCGCTCCTCGAAGTCGACCGTGAGCGGGAAGAAGTCGAGCCCGGGGCGCGGGTCCGAGCGGTTCGCTGTGCCGAGCACGAGCGTATCGCCGTAACGGACGGTGACGGAGCCGCCCGCGAGCAGGGCAAGCTTGCCGGTCTCGATGGTCAGCGTCCGACCAGCGAATTCGGTAGAGACAGTGACTGGCATCAGTCCTCCAAAGGCAGAGGAGGACGGACCGTGGCGCGCTGGGAGCCTATCTGCGCTGCCGTGAACGGACCACGGAGGTCCCGTGGACCGCGTCGAGCAGAACGGACCGCCGGCGGGGCGCTAGCGGCGCAGGCCGAGCCGGCTGATGACGGCCCGATAGCGGGTGTTGTCCCTGCGCATCAGGTACGCAAGGAGGCGACGACGCTGCCCAACGAGCTTCAGGAGACCGCGGCGCGAATGGTGATCCCGAGGGAAGGTTCTGAGATGTTCGGTGAGGCCCCTGATCCGCTCCGTCAGCAGAGCGATCTGGACCTCGGGTGAGCCGGTATCCCCGTCCTTGACGGCGTGGTCGGCGATCACCGCTTCCTTCGTTTCCCGCGCGAGCGGCACCCGGCCCTCCTAAGACATTCCTATTACTTCCCATCGAGTCTAACAGTCGTCCGAGTTCCGGGCAAGGACAGCGGGGTGGACCCCGGAGCGAGGATGCCCCGCGCGCGCACCACGTCCCGATCCATCTGCGCGACCAGCCCCTGCACGTTCGGAAAGCGCCGCTCCCCGCGCTGGCGCCGGACGAAGGCCACGCGCACCCGCTCGCCGTACAGGTCCTCGTCGAAGTCGAGGAGATGGACCTCGAGGATCCTCTCGCCGGGCCCGAACGTGGGCCGGACGCCGAGCGAGGCGACGCCGAGTGCGCTCCGCCGCGGATCGAGCGGGTCGGGACCGCCCCAGGTCGTTTCGGCCGCATAGATCCCGTTCGGGGGTAGCACGACGGGCTCGGGAAAAGCGAGGTTCGCGGTCGGGTAGCCGAGTTGCCGCCCGCGCCCATCGCCGTGGACGACCTCGCCGACGACCGCGTACCGCCGCCCGAGCAGCCGGCGTGCGTCCGCGAGCCGTCCCTGTTCGATCAGACCTCGGATGGCGCTGCTCGAGACGCGGTCGCCGTCGAGCTCGAGCGCCGGGACGTCGATCACCCGGAACCCGAGTCGCTCCCCGAGCTCCCGGACCACCGCGCGCGTCCCCGCGCGGTCGCGCCCGAACGCGGACTCCGGCGTCATCACGAGCCCGACCAGTTCCCGATCCGCCGCCAGTCGACCCAGGAACGCCTCGGCGGTCTGCGCGGCGAACGCACGGTCGAAGGGTTGGACGACCGTCACGGACACGCCCACCGCCGCGAGATGTGCCAGCCGCTCGCGTGGATCCGAGAGGAGCGGCGGTTGCGAACCGCGGAGGACGGCCTCGGGATGTGGCTGGAACGTGACGACGACGGGTTGAGCAGAGAGCTCCCGTGCCGCCGCTGTCAGCCTCGCTATCACCGCCTTGTGCCCACGGTGCATCCCGTCGAAGACTCCGACCGTGACCACGATCCGCGAGCCAACCGGGAGCGCGTCCAGGCTCGGCAGCACCTCCATGTGAACGAGGGTGCGCGGTGCCGGACCGCTAGGGGACCGGCGCGAAGACCTTCTCGGGGTGCAGCCGGCCTCCTTCGAGACGCGCGATGAGCGCCAGTCGTCCGGCGCCGTCCACCACCCGCACCCGGCCGTCGCGCGCGGGCTCGGCATCCGCGCCCCGCCGCGCCCTCACGACCTGCCCGCGAAGCAGCGCTGACAAGTCCTCGGCCGGCACGCTGAGGCGCGGATACTCGTCGAGCCCCACGTCTGTCGGCAACAGGATCTCCCTTCCTCGCCCCTCACCCAGGGCTCGGCGTACGGCATCGAGGTCGTGCGCTTCCTCGAGCCGGAACGGACCGCTCGCCGTGCGCGAGAGTGCAGCGAGGTACGCGCCCGACCCGAGCGTGTCGCCGAGGTCACGGGCGAGCGAGCGGACGTACGTCCCGGCGGAACACCGCATCTCGAGCGTTGCCACCGGCCGCTCGGGGTCCGTCGCGTCCCAGTCGGTCAGCCGGAGGCTCAGGATCTCCACCTCGCGTGGCTGGAGCTCGGGCTTCTGCCCGTGGCGTGCAAGTTCGTACGCCTTGCGCCCGGCGACGCGGACGGCGGAGTAGTCGGGCGGGATCTGCCTGATGCTCCCCCGGAACTCCTCCAGTGCGCCCTCGACCGCCGCCCGGTCCGGAGCGCTCCCCTCCCCGGGGGTGAGCTCACCATCAAGGTCGTCGGTCGTCGATCGAGCCCCGAAGGCGACGAGGGCGCGATACGCCTTCTCGTCTCTGGCGTGGTACTCGAGGATCCGCGTCGCACGCCCGATGAAGATCGGCAGGACTCCGGAGGCGAACGGATCGAGCGTCCCTCCATGCCCCACACGGCGGACGCCCGTCAGCCGGCGCACGAGGTCGACGATGTCGTGCGAGGTCGGCCCGCTGGGCTTCGCCGCTACGAGGACGCCCTCCAGGTCGGAGGTCGACGGCGCCGTCCGTCGTCCGGTCGGTCTGCGCGTCGAAGCGCTCCCGGACCGCTCCACGGTCCCCTCCGTCGCCCCGCCACTCCCGCTCACGATGTCCGACGACCCGCGGCGTCTTCAGGATGGACGGAGCTGCTCGAGGCGCCGCCGCGCCTCTTCGAGGACGAGCGGGCGCGCCTCCTCGACGGGTAGGTCGACGCTCGCGCCGGCCGCGCGGGCATGTCCGCCTCCACCGAACCGGCCCGTGACGACCGTCGCGTCAACGCCGCCGTCCCTCGTTCGCACGCTCAGCCGCGTGCCCGATCCCTGTTGCTTGAACAGGATCGTCACCTCGGCGTGCTCCGACTGGCCGAGGAGGTCGATCAATCCCTCGGACTGTCCGGGGTGTGCACCCGACACCTGGAGGTCGTGCTCGAACATCGTCGACCACACGAGCCGTCCCTCGGCGGCCGTCTCGAGCCGCGACAGGACGAGCCCGAACAGGCGCAGCTGCTGCGATGGCTTGGTGCGGTAGAGATGCCGCGCGATGTCGGGAAGCGGGGCGCCTGCGGCTCGGAGCTCGGCGGCGACGCGGAGCGTCCGAGGACTCGTATTCGAGTGCTGGAAGTTGGCGGTATCGATGACGAGCCCGGCCATCAGGTTGGCGGCGATCACGCCATTCCCGGCCGAGAGCGGGAGGCCGAGACGGGCCACGAGCAGGGTCACCATCTCGCACGTCGCCGCCGCATCCGCGTCGATCCAGTCGGCCGTCCCGAAGCCGGGGTTCGACTTGTGGTGGTCGATGTTGACGATCGGGAGGCGTGAGAAGAGCTCGGCGTGCGACTCGAGGACGGGGCCCACGCGCGCGAGGTCACCGCAGTCGGTGACGACGATCAACTCGTAGTCGCCGTCAGGATCCGGGGCTTGTCGGAAGCGATCGAGCCCCGGCAGGAAGCCGTACATCGCCGGGACGGGGTCGGCGCACACGGGCGTCGCGACGCCCCCGAGTTCCTCGACGGCGAGTGCGACGCCAAGGGCGGAGCCAAGGGCGTCGGATTCCGGGTTGTGGTGACAGACGGTCAGCACGCGCCTCGCGCGGCGGAGCTGCGCGAGCACGTCCTCCGGGACCGCCGCGAGATCGCCGCCGGTCAGCGCGGAGAGGGTCGGGGGAGAGGCCAGGACGGTCGCGCCGTCACTCGCGCGGGCAGGGGCGAGCGTCCCGGTCCCATCCACCTCGCGGATGGTCACGGGCGCTCCCGCTCGGGTGATGACACTGCGCCTTCGTCGGCCCCGCTCACGTTCGGCGTCGGCAAGGTCTCCCTCTCTTCCCTGTCCTCCGGTATCACTCCCTCCTCCAGCTCGCTGATGATCTGGAGAACGCGCGTCCCCCGCTCCGCGGTGTCGTCATGCTTCACTTGGAGCTCCGGGATCCGCTTCAGCCGAAGGACTCCGAGCCGACGGCGCACGAACGGCATCGCGCGCTGGAGCGCCCGCAGCGTCTCCCGCCGCTCCTCGGGTTGCCCGATCAGCGACACCCAGACGGTGGCGGCGCGGAGGTCTGGCGAGACGTCGACCGACGTGATGGTCACGAAGCCGACGCGCGGGTCGTGGACCTCGCGGGCCACGACCGAGCTTATCTCCTGGCGCAGCAGCTCCTCGAGCCTATCGGTGCGCCCACCCATCAGGCCGCCGCGATGCGCGAGACCGTCTGGGTAGTGAAGCACTCGATGACGTCGCCGACCTCGAGGTCGTTGAACCCGACGAGTCCGATCCCGCACTCGAAGCCCGTCGCGACCTCGCGGACGTCGTCGCGGAAGCGTCGCAGGGAGTCGATCCGGTCGGTAGCGATGACCCGGCCGCCGCGGTAGACGCGCACGCCGCCCCGGACGATCCGACCCTCGGTCACGTAGCTACCCGCGATGACCGTCGTCTTGCCGACACGGAAGATCTGCCGGACCTCGGCCCGACCTTCCACGACCTCGATCTGTTCGGGCTCGAGCAGCCCGGTCAGCGCGGCCTGGAGGTCCTCGGTGAGCCGATAGATGATGTCGTACAACCGCACGTCGACGCCCTCGGCCTCGGCCGTCCGCCGCGCGGTCGGCTCCACACGCGAGTTGAAGCCGACGACGACCGCGTTCGAGGCGGACGCCAGCAGGATGTCGTTGTCGGTGATGTCGCCTGCGCCCTCGTGCAGGATGTTGATCCGGACCTCGTCCGTCTGGATCTGCTCGAGGGCGTGCCGGATGGCTCCCAGCGACCCCTGCACGTCTGCCTTGATGATGACCCGGAGCTCCTTGGTCTGGCCGGCCTGGATCTGCTGGTACAGATCCTCGAGCGTGGCGCGGCCGGTACCGTCCGGACGCCCCGTCGTCTGCGCCTGGCGCTGCTCGATCATCGCTCGCGCGGTCTTCTCATCGCCGACGGCACGCAGGACATCGCCGGCCGCGGGGACGTCGGCGAGTCCGAGGAGGACGACCGCGGACGACGGGCCGGCCTTGCTGACCCGCTCACCCGTGCCGGTCTCGAGCGCGCGGACGCGCCCGAACGTGTTCCCGACAGCCACGGTGTCACCGACCCGGAGCGTCCCCGTCTGGACGAGCACTGTCGCCACCGGGCCGCGGCCCTTCTCGACGCGCGCTTCCACGACGGTGCCGATCGCGGGGCGCTTGGGGTTCGCTCGGGGGTCGACCGTGATCTCGGCGACCGTCAGGATCGTGTCCAGGAGCTCGTCGATCCCCTGGCCCGTCCGGGCGCTCACCTCGACCAGCGGCACGTCCCCACCATATTCCTCGATCACGACACCGATCTCCGAGAGCTCGGTCTTCACGCGGTCGGGGTTCGCATCCGCCTTGTCGACCTTGTTCAGGGCGACGACGATCGGGACCTTCGCCGCGCGAGCGTGGTCGATCGCCTCGCGCGTCTGGGGCATCACGCCGTCATCGGCCGCGACGACGAGCACAGCGATGTCGGTCACCCGGGCGCCGCGGGCGCGCATCGCGGTGAACGCCTCGTGACCTGGAGTGTCCAGGAACACGACGCGGTGACCGTCGCGGCTGACCTCGCTCGCGCCGATGTGCTGGGTGATCCCGCCACGCTCTCCGGCAGCCACATTGGTGGCGCGGATGGCGTCGAGGAGACTGGTCTTGCCGTGGTCGACGTGACCCATCACGGTGACGATCGGAGGGCGTGCCTGGAGCTTGCTCGGGTCGTCCTCCTCGAACAGGACCTCCTTGGTCGCCTCGGGGAGTGGCGCGGTGCCGTTCGTCTCCGACGGCGCCGCGACGGTGGGCTCCGCGACCTCGAAGCCGAGCTCGCCGGCGACGAGGGTCGCGGTGTCGCGGTCGACGACCTGGTTGATGCTGGCGAAGATGCCGCTGCGGATGAGCTCTCGGATGACGTCGGCGGGGTTGACGCTGAGCAGCTCCGCGAGCTCCTTGACCGTGATCGAGCTCGGGATCTCGATCGAGCCACGCCCGACGGGCTCGAGTGTCTGGACCGCCGCGTCTCCGACGGGCTCAGGCCGCCGCTGCGGCTTGTGCGGCCCGCGGCGGTGCCTCGTCCCACTCTGACTACGCGCCATGGGACACCGCCTTCGCCTCATCGGCCGATCCGCGTCCGACGTTCGGACCGCGCTCCAGGACGGCGCGCAGCTCGTCAGGCAGGCGGGTGCTGAGCGCACGGTCGAGAGCACGCTTCTTCACCGCGGTCGCCCAGCAACTGCCGTCCGCGCACAGGTACGCACCGCGACCGGCGATCCGACCAGTCGTGTCCATCACCACCTCGCCGTCGGGCCTGCGCACGACGCGGACGAGGTCACGCTTCTGCCGCTCGGTGCGGCACGCGACACATGTACGAACCGGAAAACGCCGCGGTGACGCGGCGGACTGACTGGCTACGACGCCACCTCCCTGTCGGATGCACCAGCGGCCACGGTTGCGACGCCGACCGGGTCGGCGGGGACAGCTCCGTCGGACCCGCTCTCGACGGCGACAGCTTCGTCCTGTTGACGAGACCGGGCGGGGGCCGGTCGGCCAGCCGGAGACCCCGGCTGGTCGCTCCGGATGTCGATGCGCCAGCCGGTCAGCTTCGCGGCGAGGCGGGCGTTCTGGCCCTCGCGGCCGATCGCAAGCGACAGCATCCGCTCCGGCACTGTCACGTTGGCGATCCGGTTCTCCTCGTCGATCGTCACGTTCACGACCTGTGCGGGGCTGAGGGCATTCGCGACGAGGACCGCCGGGTCATCCGACCACGGGATGACGTCGATCTTCTCGCCGCCGAGCTCGGCGACGACGGCCTGGACGCGACCGCCGCGCTGACCGACGGTCGCTCCGACCGGGTCAAGGCCTTCCTGTCGACTCGCGACCGCGACCTTGCTACGGCTGCCGGCCTCGCGGGCGATCGCCCGGATCTCGACCGTCCCCGCGTGGATCTCGGGCACCTCGAGCTCGAACAGGCGCCGCAGGAATCCCTTGTGCGTCCGGCTGACGTAGATGAGCGGCCCCTTCGTCGTCCGTCGGACCTCGAGCACGTACGCCTTCACGTGCTGGCCGATGCGGTAGCTCTCGTTCATGGACTGCTCCGTCGGCGCGAGCACGGCCTCGGCGCGGCCGAGCTCGAGGATGACGCCGCGCGGCTCGACCCGGTTGACCGTCCCGGTGATGATCTCGCCCTCGCGCTGCGCGAACTGGCCGAAGACGAGTTCACGCTCGGCCTCCCGGAGCCGCTGCAGGACGACCTGCTTTGCGGTCTGCGCGTGGATGCGCCCGAACGTCGAAGGATCGAGCTGCTCGAATTCGACGAGGTCGCCGACCGTTGCGTCCGGCTTGTAGCGCCTGGCTTCCTCCAGCGTGAACTCGGTGATCGGGTCCTCGACCTCGTCGACCACCGTCTTCGCCCGGAAGACGCGCGTCCTGCCCGTCTCCGCGTCCACCTGCACGCCGACGTTCTCGTTCCCCGGCGTCACCCGCCGATACGCGGACTGGATCGCTTCCTCTACGGTCTTGACGAGTTGCTCGCGAGAGACCCCCTTCTCCGCGTTCAGCTGCAGGAGGGCGCCAACGAAATCTCGGTTCACGTTGCTCCTCCTTTCGCCATCGCCGCCACCCCTCGGTCAAAAAATAACGTGGGGGACACCCACGTCGACAGGCGGCCTGATTTCGTTTCCGTTGCAGTATACACCGCAAGCCCGTCCGGCTGACCCCGGGGCCGGCCACCCGCCGGCACGTTCGACCGCGACGGGGAGCTGCCGATGGAGGGTCAGTAGGCGCGCGCGAACAGCGCCCGTCGCGTGGAGCGAGCGCCGTCGAGGACGCAGCGCCCGGACTCCTGGGTGGAGTCGAAGGGGATGACGCGGATCGTCGCCCCCGTCTCGGCGTTGATGCGCTTCTCGCAGTCGCCGTCCCCGCACCAGTGCGCCATCAGGAAGCCTCCCTGCGCGTCGAGTACGCGTTTGAACTCGTCATACGAGTCGACGTGGTGCGTCTTCGCGGCCCGGAAGTCCAGTGCCCGCTGGAACAGATCGCGCTGATAAGCCTGCAGGCGGTCCGGCAGCTGCGAGACGAGCGCGTCGAGCGGCACCTGCTCCTTCGAGCGATCGACACGCTTCACGAGCACGCCCTGCCCGGCCGCGACGTCGCGCGGCCCGATCTCGAGCCGGAACGGGACCCCGCGCAACTCCCAGTGGTTGAACTTGAACCCCGGTGACTCCTCCCGCCAGTCGACGCGATACCGGACACCTGCGGCAGACGCCCCGAGACCTGGAACGCCGTCGCCCGTCGATCCGCCGAGACCGCCCGGGCGCCGGGAGGACCCGTCGGACGCGCCTGCCACGCCTGGCACGAACGCACCCCGATCCATCAGTTCGCGCTCCAGTCGATCGATCGAGCCCGCGACCGCGACGCGCTCCTCCTCTGTTCGGAAGATCGGGACGATGACCAGCTGCAGGGGCGCGACGTTCGGCGGGAGGACCAGCCCGAAGTCGTCGCCGTGCGCCATGATCGTGGCGCCGACCATCCGGGTGCTGAAGCCCCAGGACGTCCCGTACGGGTTCTTGCGCTGGTTGTCGCGGTCCAGGAACTCTATGCCGGCCGCCCGCGCGAAGTTCGTGCCCAGCATGTGGCTCGTCCCGGCCTGGAGCGCCTTGCCGTCGCGCATCAGTGCCTCGATCGCGTGCGTGTAGACCGCGCCGGGGAACGTCTCGTTCTCGCTCTTGCGTCCCTTCACGACGGGGATCGCCAGCCAGTCCTCCGCGACGGCGCGGTACGCCTCGAGGCCGATCTCGACCTCCTCCGCGGCTTCCTCCTCGGTCGCGTGGAACGTGTGTGCCTCCTGCCACAGGAACTCCGCGGTCCGCAGGAACAGCCGCGTCCGAAGCTCCCACCGGACCACGTTGTTCCACAGGTTCATGAGCAATGGCAGGTCACGGTAGGACTGGACCCAGTCCTTCACGACCTCCGCGATGAGGGTCTCGCTCGTCGGGCGGATCGCCAGCCACTCGTTGAGCTCCTCGCCGCCCGCGTGCGTGACCCAGGCGACCTGGGGGTTGAAGCCCTCGACGTGCTCGGCCTCCTTCTCCAGGAGCGAGCGTGGGACGAACAGCGGGAAGTAGACATTGCTGTGACCCGTCCGCTTGATGTGGCGGTCGAGCTCGTCACGCATCGACTCCCACAGCGCGTACCCGTACGGCCGGATGATCATGCACCCTCGGACGGGCGAGTAGTCCGCGAGCTCCGCCTTCCGGACCACGTCGTTGTACCAGCCGGGGAAATCCTCGGACTGTCTCGTGATGCTGCTGACGAATCCGGACTTGGCCACGACGTCTCCGGGGTGCGCGAGGCGACGGTCCGCGCGCTCTGGGGGCGCCTATGCTAGCGCAGGGAGGTCCTCCCGCTCGGCAGGAGGGGCGACATGGACGATAGGCACGGTGTCACCGGCGGCGCGCTCTACCTGCAGCTCTTCCAGCTGTGGCAGAGCCCGCTCCAGGTCGACGCGCGCGACTGGCTCGCACGGATGGGCGAGGTCACCTCGTACGCGCAGCTGGATCTGCTGTGGCCGAAGGGTTCGGAAGAGCGGACCCGGCTGTTCAACCTTCTGGCGCTCTTCGAGTGCGCCGCGGTGCTCGTTCAGCGGGGGCTGATCGACGAGGATCTCTTCTTCGATGCGCCGCTCGGGTTCAAAAGCGTGTGGTCGAAGGTGCGCGACGCCGTTCAGGACTGGCGTCGCGCCAGTGGCGACCCCGCGACGTGGGAGAACGTGATCTGGCTGGGCCAGCGGATGGAGGAATGGGATCGGACCCGCTGGCGATCGAAGCTCCCCGAGGACGACCTCGTGCGCGCAAGGATCGCGCGGAGCGGACGGCCGGGCTGAGGCGCACGACCGCTCGATCCCGCGCGAGCGCGCTCGAGCCTGTTCGAACGAGGAAGGCTGAGTCGAATGGCACATTTCCAGCGCGCCGAGCTCGACGGGGTTCCGATCTACTGGGCCGACTGCCCGACGGGCCCGCTGACCGCCTCGCTCGGCTTCCGAGTCGGCCGAGTGGACGAGGAGTTACGGTTCGCGGGGATCACGCATCTGGTCGAGCACCTGGTCATGTCGACGCTCGGGATGCCCGAGTACGAACACAACGCGGTCGTAGAGGACAAGCGGACGCTGTTCTATGCGACAGGATCCGCCGAAGACGTCATCGCGTTCCTGCACGCGGTGGTCGATGGACTGACCCACCTTCCGATCGACCGGATCGCTCACGAACGAAAGATCCTGCGCGCAGAGGACGACCGGCTCGACCCCGGAATCACTGAACTCCTGCGCGGGCTACGATTCGGACCCGTCGGGCACGGTGTGATCGCTACGCACCAGCTCGGACTCGAATCGCTCGAGCCGGGACACGTGACGGAGTGGGCGAACACCCGCTTCACGGCGCAGAACGCCGCGCTGTGGCTTACCGGCCCTATCCCTGACGGTTTGCGGCTGGCCCTCCCCTCTGGCGAGCCGTTTCCCATCCCGGAACCTCGCGCCATCGAGTGGCTGCGATTGCCCGCGTTCTTCGCAGGACCCCCTGGCGGGGTCGCCATCTCGATCGTGGGGGCCCGTTGGGGCGGACTCAGCGCGGCGATCGCGATCGCCGAACGGCGCCTCCAACGGCGGCTCCGGCACGAGCGGGGACTCGTCTACTACATACAAGCGGACTCTGACCCGCTTACGCGCGACGTTGCGGAGGCGGTGATAGCGCCGAGTGTTCACAGGACGATGTACCCCACGTACGGGATACGATCCTGCGAGTCCTCGACGACGTCAGTAGCACCGGACCGACGTACGCGGAGCTCGAGCAGGACCGTGAGCGGGTCCGCCGAGAGATCCGTGATCCGCTTGCATGTCCCGGCTGGCTCGACATCGCGGTCGTCGATCACTTTCTGGGCGCGCCTGTTCGTCAACCGGCCGACGTGCTCGCCGCTCACGAGCAGCTGACGACGGACGCAGTCGCGGCGGCCCTGCGGCCTGCAGTCGCGAGTGCCCTCCTCGTCCAACCGCATGAAGCCGCACCGCCCGGTCCTCGCTTCTCGTCCTATCCCGACTTTCGGACGACGTCCTCGACGGCCGCGTCTTCCGGAGAGCCGGACTTATCCGCTTCCTCCCGCGACGGGAGCGGCTCGTGATCGGGAGCGAAGGGGTGTCGATCGTTCTCAACGAGGGCCGGGCGATGACGGTGCGGTACGCCGACTGCATCGGCATGGAGGCAGCGCCGGACGGCTGTCGTCTGCTGTGGGGACGTGACGGCGCTCAGGTCCCGGTCGAACCCTCGCTGTGGAGGGACGGGGCGACCGCCGTTGTGCTCATCGATGCCGCGGTGCCGGCCGACCGACGTATCCCCGTCGCAAGGATCTCGTCCGCCGAGGAGAACGGATAGCCCGGCTGCCGGCGCGATCGCCGCTCGCCGCGTCCACACGTCGGTGCCGACCGAAACGCGACCGACCCGAAAGGGAGCTTCCGAGCAGACGACTGCCATCGGAGACGCGAGCCGGCAGCCGCCGCGCCACGCTCCACGGCGTCGGGACTCGGATCGGCGTCGTCGGCGCGGGCAACGTGAGCCCCTCTACGCCGCGACCATC
>JADDQH010000004.1 GCA_016781485.1 Chloroflexota bacterium
GGGACCCGCGCTCACCCCCAGCTCGCGCCGCCAGCCGCCCGCCTGTCGCAGTGACGGCCGATCGAGGATCTCGGACGGGAGGTACGTCCGTGACGCAGGCACCGTCGAGCTCGCGGAAACGAGCGTGGTCTCCAGGACGCGGTCGGCCTGTCGGAGGCGCGCGACCGCAACGTGGTCCGCACCGGACGCCCTCGCGAGCTCCTCCGCGATCGCGGTGACGATGGACTCGGGAGAGACGGAGCGCGAGAGGCCCTGAAGGATCCGGGTCAAGCCGCCCTCGCGCATCGTTCGGCGCTCGCCGACCGAGCGCGACGCGCGATCGTAGACGATGAGCGCGGCACCCAGCGCCGAGGCGAGCATGGCGGTGAGTGCCTCGAAGAGGGTCGGCTCGGCGTTGAACAGCGCGACGAAGCCGACCGCCGCGAGCGCGTAGACGAGCGCGACGATCGAGAGCCAGGCTCGTCGGAGCAGCCGCTCGCCGCTGCCCTCCGCCTTCGGGATGCTGGTGCTTTCGATGGGTCCCGCCACGCCCCGCTAGGATGCGGTCTGGCCCGGGCGGTGTCCAGCGATGTCGCTCGCCATCGCTCCTACAGCCCCCATCCGGCGCCGTGCGCGCCACTCCCTACGAGGCACAGATGCTCTACCTGAGCCAGGTGATCGGCAAGCCGGTGCGGGCGCGTGACGGCGAGCCGATCGGCAAGGTCGCGGACCTCATCGTCGCCATCGGCGATCGCTACCCGCCGGTGACCGGACTCGTCGTCTCGACCGGCCGCCGCAAGATCTTCCTGCCCTGGTCGGACGTCGCCGCCTTCGACTCGACCGGCGCGACGCTCAAGACGCGGGTGCTCGACATCGGGAAGTTCACGCAGCGCCCGAACGAGCTCCTCCTGTTCGAGGACCTCCAGGACAAGCAGATCGTGGACCTTGACGGACGCAAGGTCGTGCGGGTGAACGACCTCCGCCTCGACGAGATCGAGGGGAGACTCCATCTGGTCGCGGTCGATGTCGGCGCGGGCGGCCTGCTCCGACGGCTGGGCATCGAGGGGCCGTTCCGGACGCTCGCGCGGAACCTGCGAGTGGCGGTCCCGGACCGGTACATCGACTGGGAGGACGTCGACCCGGTCGAGACGTCGATCGCGTCGATCCGCCTGCGCGTCCCCCACCAGGGCGTCCGTGAGCTCCACCCCGCCGACCTCGCCTCGATCATCGATCAGCTCGCGCCGCGCGACCGCGTCGGCATCATCGAGTCGCTCGACGACGAGGCCGCGGCGGATGCATTCGAGGAGATGGATCCCGAGACCCAGGTCGAGGTGCTCGAGGACCTCGAGCCGGAGCGAGCGGCCGACATCCTCGAGGAGATGAGCCCCGACGACGCCGCCGATCTCGTGGCGGACCTGTCCGAGGAGGCACGGGCCGAGATCCTGCCGCTCATGGAGCGCGAGGAGGCGGACGAGGTCCGCGAGCTGCTCGGCTACCCCGAGCAGTCGGCGGGCGGGATCATGACCACCGAGTACGTCTCGATCCCGGCGAACCTGACGGCCGCCGAGACGATCGAGCGTCTGCGCGAGCTCGAGCCCGACGCCGAGACGATCTATTACGTCTACGTCGTCGACGAGGCCGGCCGCCTCGTGGGCGTCCTGTCGCTGCGGGACCTGATCGTCGCTCGTCCCGAACGGCCGGTGAGTGAATTCATGCAACCGGACCCCGTCGCCGTCGGCGTCCTCGCGCCGCAGGAGGAGGTAGCTCAGGTCGTCGCGCGCTACAACCTCCTCGCGGTCCCGGTCGTTGATGACGAGGGACGCCTGGAGGGGATCGTGACCGTCGACGACGCGATCGACACCGTACTGCCGACGGCTTGGAAGCGACGCCTCCCCCGCGTCTTCAGCCGCAGCGCGTCCTCGTAGTCCGCGATGCCGGGGATCACGGCCCCCGTCTCACGCGCGGTCGGGCGTTTCACCGACCTCGCGCCCGATCTCCGGGGTCGCTTCCGGCGCCGAGGGGTGTTCGCGTTCCTGGCGGTCATGGGGCCCGGGCTCATCGCGGGGATCGCGGGCAACGACGCCGGTGGGATCGCGACGTACTCCGCCGTCGGGTCACGGACCGGGTTCGGGTTGCTGTGGTTGTTCCCCGTCACCATCGTCGTGCTCGCCGTGGTCCAGGAGATGGCGGCGCGGCTCGGAGTGGTCACCGGCCAGGGTCTCTCCGACCTCATCCGCGACCGATTCGGCGTCCGGTGGACCGCGTTCGCGATGCTCGTGCTGCTCGTCGCGAACCTCGCGAACACCGTGGCCGAGTTCGCCGGCGCAGCCGCCGCGCTGGAGATCTTCGCGGTCCCGCGGCTGATCACCGTGCCGATCGTCGCGGTCGCGATCTGGGCTCTGGTCCTGTTCGCCAGCTACCGCGCCGTGGAGCGGGTGTTCCTGTCGGTGATGGTCGTGTTCCTTGCGTACATCGCGTCGGCATTCCTTGCCCGCCCCGATTGGGCGCAGGTCGGGCAGGCACTCGTGACCCCGAACCTCGCGGTGGGCGCCGAGACACTGTTGCTCATGGTCGCGTTCGTCGGCACCACGATCACGCCCTACATGCAGTTCTACCTGCAGTCGGCGGTCGCCGAGAAGGGGATCGATGAGGAGGAGCTGAAGCTGGAGCAGGCGGACGCGATCGGGGGGGCCGTCTGGACGAACGTGATCGCGCTGTTCATCGTCGTCGCGACGGCCCAGACGCTGTTCCTGAACGGGATCCGCGTGGAGGACGCGGCGCAGGCGGCGGAGGCACTCGGCCCGGTCGCGGGGAACCTGGCGCGGGTCCTGTTCGCGGTGGGGCTCTTCGGCGCGAGCGTGCTCGCCGCGACCATCATGCCCATCAGCACGGCCTTCGTCATCTGCGAGGCGTTCGGCTGGGAGTCGGGCGTCGGCAAGCGCTTCGCCGACGCGCCGGCGTTCTTTGCGCTCTACACGTTCGTCCTGTTCGTGGGTGCGCTCGTCGTGCTCATCCCCGGGCTCCCGCTGCTGCGCGTCATCCTCGTCAGCCAGAACCTCCAGGGGCTGCTGCTCCCGGTCGTGTTGCTATTCATGCTGAAGCTCGTGAACGACCGCCGACTGCTCGGGCGGCACGTGAACGGCGTCAAGCGGAACCTCCTCGCCGCCGTCGCCGTCGGGCTCGTCATCCTGCTCGACCTGATGCTCCTCGGCTCGGCGGCGCTCGAGGCGGTCGGCCTCAGGACGTGACCGTGCCCGAGCGTCGCTCGATGCCCCGACGGCCTCGTCTCGCGCGTCCGCTTCCGCTCCACCCGATCCTCCTCGCGGCTTACCCGATCCTCTTCCTGTGGTCCCAGAACCTTGCCGAGGTCACGCTCGCCGACGCCCTGCCTCCGCTTGCCCAGGTGACGGCGGCAACGCTTGCGCTCCTGACCGTCCTTTGGCTCCTGCTCCGGAACGCGGCCCGTGCAGCCATCATCGCGTCCGCACTCGTCGTCGCGTTCCTCACGTTCGGCCACGCTCAACGCCTGCTGGCGCCGCTCCGGGTAGGACATCCCGTCCAATTCGGCGGGTCGCTCCTCTTCGTCGCGATCGCGGTGCTGTTCGCGCTTCGGTCGACTCGTTCGCTCGCGCCCGCCACCTCCGGCCTGAACATCGTGGCTGGCGTGCTCGTCGCGGTGACGCTCGTGTCGATCGTCCCGCGAGAGCTGTCGAGAGCGGGATCGGAACGCGGTGTCGCAGCTCCGACGACGAGCGACGCGGAGGCCGGGCCCGCGGCGCCGAGAGATATCTACTACCTCGTCTTCGACCGGTACGGATCCGAGTCGTCACTCCGCCTCCGGTACGGCGTCGACAACGACCTCCCCGAGTGGCTCGTGCAGCAAGGGTTCTTCGTGGCCGACCGCAGCCACGCGAACTACGCGCGAACACCCCTCTCGCTCGCGACCTCGCTGAACATGAGATACCTCGACGATCTGACGAGTCGGTACGGGCGCGAGACCAACGACCTGACGCCCGTGTACGGGATGATCAAGGACCATTCCGTCGGGCGCCTCCTGAAGTCCAGGGGCTACCGCTACGTCCACATCGGTTCCTGGTGGGAAGCCACCAGGACAAGCCCGATCGCGGACGTCAACCTGAACGTCGCCGGCGAGTCCGAGTTCTCGTCCGTGTTCTACGACTCGACGATGCTGCCCTACCTGTTCGGACAGGCTGGCAAGAAGCGACCGACGCGACGCGAGGCGCACCGAGCCAGCGCGCTGTACCAGTTCGAACAGCTCGACAAGCTCGTTTCGATGCCCGGTCCGAAATTCGTGTTCGGACACGTGCTGCTCCCGCATCCGCCACTCGTGTTCCACGCCGACGGCTCGCCGATCACGCCGGCGGAACTCCGGAAGACGCCTGCTGAGGAGCTGTACAGGGAGCAGCTTGCGTTCACGAACGCGCGGATCCGCCGACTCGTCGAGTCGCTTCTCAGCGGCCCGGAGGCTTCCAGGCCGATCGTGATCCTTCAAGCGGACGAAGGACCGTACCTCGAGGATCGCAAGCCGTCACAGGAGGACGCGTATCGGATCCGCTACGGGATCCTGAACGCCTTCTATCTTCCCGACCTCCAAGGCGCCGGCCCGTATCCGACGATCACTCCGGTCAACGCCTTCCGGCTGTTGCTCAGTCGCTACTTCGGTGCCCACCTCCCGCTGCTGCCGGACCGCAGCTTCAGCTGGCCGACCGTATTCGCGCCGCATCCGAAGTACGACCAGCGCATATACGACTTCACGGAGATCACGCATCTGCTCGTGACGCCCTCGGGATCGATGCCGCAGTCGGCCTCGACGGTCCCGGCGAACAGGGTCAGGCCGAGGTCTTCTCCAAGGGGTAACCCGCAGCGTGCCAGGCGGGCACACCGCCGCTGACCCAGGTCACGCGCTCGAACCCGGCGTCGCGCAGAAGGCTGGCGGCAACGGAACTGCGATAGCCGGCGGCACAGATCGTCAGGATGGGTCGGTCGCGTGGCAGCTCTGCGAGACGATCGGGCACGTCGCCCGCCATCAGGTGCACCGCGCCGGGGACATGTCCGCGCTCGTACTCGTCACGCTGCCGCACGTCGAGCACGAGCGGCGAGCGGTCTCCGGTGCGGGCGCCGCCGCCGAGAGGGCCATCGGCGGCGAGCACGTCGCGCAGCTCGCTCACGGTCAGCCGGTCCGTCGTCTCGATCGGTGCACCGAGCGAGTGCCAGGCCGCGAACCCTCCGTGCAGGTATCCCTCGACGTTGTCGTACCCGATCCGGAGCGCCTGCCGCACGGCGTCGTCCCAGTCAGCGGGGGAGTCGAGCACGAAGATGAGTGGTCGGTCGGGTGGAACGACCCACCCGAGCCACGTCCCGAACGAGGTGCCCGCAGGGAGCGACACGGAACCTGGGATATGAGCGATCGCGTGCTCGGCCGGCGAGCGGAGATCGATCACGAGATGGTCGGCGGCGGCGAGCTCACGAACACGGGCGACCTGGAGCGGTCGCGGGACCGGCAGGCGGCCGACCGGCGCCGGCCCGGCCTGGTTGATGGACCGCATCCGGCTGAAGTAGCGCGGGTAGGAAGGCTGATGGGCGAGGAGCACCCGGGCGAACTCCTCGGCGTCCTCGATCGCAAGCAGAGGATTGTGTCGCCGCTCGTAGCCGAGGGTGCTGCTCGGCGTCGAGGAGATGGAGCTGGAGCAGAGCGATCCGCCGCCGTGTGTCGGCAGGATGCCTACGAAGTCCTGGTGGCGCAGGATCCGGTCGTGGAGTGACGCGAACAGCTGCCGAGCGTACGGGACCGCATTCGAGTCGCCAAGGAGGTCCGTCCGGCCGACCGCGCCGACGAGCAGGGAGCCGCCGGTGAACATCAGCAGCGGCTCGGCGGCACGTGCCACGTCCGAGACCGCGTAGCAGACGTGCTCCGGGGTGTGACCAGGTGTCTCGAGGACCTGGAGGCGCAGTGAGCCGACGTCGACGGCG
Organism: Chloroflexota bacterium; assembly: GCA_016781485.1. Taxonomy (GTDB): domain Bacteria; phylum Chloroflexota; class Limnocylindria; order Limnocylindrales; family CSP1-4; genus YB3-1. Next base: position 5,971 of record JADDQH010000004.1, read on the forward strand.
TCCCCGTCGCGTACGCCCCGGAAGTCGTACGCCAGCTGTGCGCCCGCGCCGATCAGCTGCTCGGCGCCGGTCACCTCCGCGAGCTCTCGCGCTCCGGAGACGTAGTCGTTGTGGAGATGCGTCTCCACGACGTGCGTGATGCGCAGATCCAGGCGGCGAGCCTCGTCGAGGTAGACGTCGATGTCTCTGCGCGGGTCGACGACCGCGGCCGTCCCGGCCGCATCGTCACCGATGAGGGCGCTCAGGTGTCCAAGGCCCTGGATCGGGAACTGGCGCAGGTGCATCGCGCCGAGGATACCGCCACGACTCGTGTCGCCGCGGGCCACTGGACCGCGGACGCGGGGGAGAAGCGCCGGAGCATGTTCAAATGGCGACAACGCGTCGCCGAGCCGACGCGAGCGAGAGGGAGGCGAGTGGCCGGAAAGCGCGTGGCCCGAGCGGCACGAGCGGTCGAAACACCTGCAGCACCGCGCGTACACGTCCCGGTGACCGACGCGGCCGGAAAGCCGTGGCGGAAGGACCGCGGGACGGACGGCGGTCGTCGCGAGCCAACGACCCCTCGGCGGGCGCTGGCCAGGGTCGGCGTGACGCTGCGTTCGTGGTTTCCCGTCGAGGTCCTGGCCACGTTCGTCGCCACTCGGGCGATCCTGACGCTCGTCGGCTTCCTGTCCATCACGGCGGTCGCTCCCAACCCGTACCGATTCGACTGGGACGCATCCGACCACCCGCTCGTCAACGCATGGTCCCGCTGGGATTCGTACTGGTACGTACGGATCGCCGACGACGGGTACGGCTACATCCCCGGGAAGGAGTCGAGTGTCGCGTTCTTCCCGCTGTACCCGATGCTCATCAGGCTGGCCGGGTGGTTCGTGGGCGCCAGCGGACCGGAGATGCTCGCCATCCTGGGGATCGTCATCTCCAACCTCGCGCTGCTCGCAGCGGTCGCCGCCGTCATCCTCCTCGTACGCCTCGACTTCGATGAGGCCACCGCACGCAGGACCGCCTCGTACCTCCTGCTCTTCCCATCGAGCTTCTTCCTCTCTGCCGTCTACCCGGAGTCGCTGTTCCTCGCGCTCGCGGTCGCTTCGCTCTACTTCGCGCGGACCGACCGGTGGGTGGTCGCGGCGCTGCTCGCGACCGCCGCAACGCTGACCCGCCCATACGGGCTGTTCCTCGCCGTGGCGCTCGTCTTCGAGTACGCCGCGCAGCGTGGGTTCCGGCTGCGCGCCGTGCGCCCCGATGTGCTCGCCCTCGGCCTCATCCCGTCCGCCCTCGCGGCGTACTTCCTCTACCTGGGCGCCTCGTTCGGCGACCCGCTCGCGGCGCTCCACGCACAGAAGGCGTGGGGACGAGAACTCACGGTGCCGTGGGACGCGTTCACCACATTCTTCAGCGCACCCTTCAGCAAGCACGGAGGGAAGCACTCTCCGTTCGATCTCGGCTTCACGCTCGTGTCGCTGGTCCTCGTGGCGCTTTCCTGGCGCTTCGTACGACCGAGCTACGCCTTGTTCGCGACCGTGCTACTGCTGGGTGTGCTTTCCACGGGCACGCTGTGGTCGATGGTCCGGTTCGCCGTGAGTCCCTTCCCGGCGTTCATCGTGCTGGCGATCGCCGGACGGCACCCGCTGTTCGACCGCGCCTACGTCGTCGTCTCGGTCGGCCTCGGGGCGCTGTTCATGGGCATGTACGCGCAGTGGTACTGGGTCGGCTGAACGTCAGCTCGCTGGCTGCGGCGCCGTTCCCCACCCTGCAGGCTGCTCTTCGTGCTCGATCTCGAGATCTCGATCCGCGAGCCGTCGGAAGCGCGTCGCGAACAGGTAGGCGAGTGCGTACAGGCCCGCGACCACGAGCAGCAAGGCGCTGTATCCGGTGAGCAGCGCCAGGTACTCGAGCACCCCGCCGAACATGGCGCCCAGGAGATTGCTCGCGAAGGCCATGTCGGCGGTGCGGGTGTCGCGGAAGGAGTAGCTGAACACGAGGTTGGCGAAGAACACCGGGGCGAACGCGACGGCCGCCGCGAGCACGTATCGGAGCGCCGGCGGGTCGATGAGGAGCGACTCGGGCGGCAGGAAGAAGGCGAGCGCGATGGACGCGAACAATCCGGCGTAGAAGAACGTGGGACGCCGGACGGGGAACCGCGCGTTGACGAAGATCGCCAGCAGCACGCTCGCAAGGATGGCGAAGAAGGCGAATGCGTTGACGATCCAGGTGGTGCCGAACAGCAGGCTGAAGGAGACGAGGCTGCGCGTCTCGAGCAGCAGGAACGCGACACCGAGGACGAAGAAGTGGGGGCTGAAGCGGCGGAGGCTGGTGCCGGTGACGCGCGCCGCCCCGGCCACCGCAGCGACCGCCGCGACCAGCACGAATGCCAGCGCGATCAGGTAGTAGTCCGCGATGAAGGGGGTGCGCAGGTACAGGAACGGCCAGTCGTCGGTGGCCGGCTTGGGAGTCGGCGCGGTGACGGCCGGCACCGGGTCGACCGTGTCACCCGGCGGCGGACCGCCGTTCAGCGCGGCGACGGCCGGGCCGGCCGCGAGCGCGGCCTTGACGTGGCTCCACGTGCGCAGCAGTGGCTGGTGGCCGAAGGTGTCCTTCAGCATGTCGGAGAGCTTGGCCACGAGCCAAGGCTCTCGGTAGTAGTTGTAGAGGATGAAGACGCCGTCGGAGTCGAGGTGGTCGCGGACGCTTGCGAACGCCTGCTCGGTGAACAGGAACGACTCCAGGCGGATGTTCGCGGCTGTGCTCACCAGCGTGAGCGAGTCGGGCAGCGCGAAGATGACCAGGTCGTACTTCTTGTCCGTGTTCCGCAGGAACGCACGCCCGTCGTTGTTGATGCGGGTGACGCGGGGGTCGCTGTACGGCCGGTTCGGATGGCGCTCGAGGCCGAGTTGCTGGATCTTGGGGTCGATCTCCACGGCGTCGATGTGTCGGGCGCCGCGAGCGACCGCGATCGCGGAGTCGGTGCCGCTTCCGGCGCCGACGATCAGGACGTTGTCGTACGTCCGGCCGGGGAACCAGCGATAGATCTGCTCGTAGAACTCTTCCTTTCCGCGGTCATTGACCGGCCACATCCCCTGGTGCGGGATCCCGTTCACGTTGATGCCGGTCTTGCCCGAGTAGTCCGTGTAGGCCGTGATCCGGTAGTACGGCGACCACGTGTCGGTGGGGCGCGCCCCCAGCGTGGTGACGACGAGCACCGCGAGCATGGCGCCGATCCCCACGAGCGACATCGGCTTGACGCCGGCGCCGAGGATCAGCAGCGCGAGGAGCACGGCGGCGACCGCGAACCACAGGATCGGGCTCGTGCCGCCGGCCGACAGCACGGTGAAGCCGGCGATCCCTGCCATCGAGCCGCCGATGTCGATGGCGTAGGCGCGGAGCGGGGGCATGCTCCGAAGGAGCGGGCCGAGTGGCAGGGCGAGCGCGGCCATCAGTGCGCCGACGAGCGCGATGACGAGCGGCAGCACGAGGAAATTGACGTCGGCACTCTTGCTCTCGGCGAGACCGAAGAACAGCTCGTTCTGGCTGTTGACCTGGACGTTGAGCCGCGCCTGGTGGACGAGCAGGACGACGCCGAGGAGCAGCAGCGCGAACGGGGAGACGACGAGGTCCTGGCGCTTCCGCCCGAGCAGGATCCCGAGCCCGATCCCGAGGAAGCTCGCCATCAGCAGGAAGTTGCTGAAGAAGCTCACGTACGTGACGTTCGCCGGGATCCACCGGATGAGCAGAAGCTCGACGAAGAGGACCGTGGCGCTGGTCAGGAACAGTCGCACCCCATTGCCGGCGAGGAACGGGATCGGCGGGATCAGCGACGCGTCTGCTCTCCTGGCGGCCGGCGCCGCGGCGCTCGCCTCAGCGTTCAATGCGTTACCTCTTCATTACGCCAGTGGACACTGTCGTAGCCGCGGCCGACCCCTTGTGTCGATGCCGAAGCTGATGACCGCAGAGTGCATCGGGCACGAGCGTCAGTGATCCTGGAAAGGGACAGAGCTCTCGCGACCTCAGCGAATGAGGCCGGTAGCGTCTGTGTCGGCGCAGTGCGGACGTGACGGCGCGTCCCCGGACTGCAGGCGGCAGGATAGCATCGACGCCAGATGCGGTCCGGTGAGGACCGAGGAGGGAGCGGAGGGCGTAGGCCCGAACGATGGCGGAATCAGCGTCCAGGATCACGTCAGCCGGAGTGCGATGGGCCGAAGCAGCCCGTGAGCTCTCGCTTCCCCGGGCGGTCCTCGTGACGCTGCTCGCCAGCCGCCTGATGCTCACGGTGGTCGGGCTGCTGTCGCTCGCGCTGCTACCCCAGGATACCTTTCACGCCTTCCCCCACGACTTCCCCTACGACGCTTCTTCGAACCCGCTCGTCAACGCCTGGTCGCGGTGGGACGGCTACTGGTATCTACGGATCGCGAGCCAGGGGTATGACTACGTGCCGCACGGGGAATCGGCGGTCGCGTTCTGGCCGCTCTACCCGACGGTGCTCGCCGCCGTCGGGACGGTGCTCGGCGTCGGCGGCACGGACGCCCTCGCGGTGATCGGCATCGTGGTCTCGAACCTGGCGCTGCTCGTCGTCGTCTCCCTCTTCGTCCTCTTGGTCAGGCTGGACTTCGACGAGGGGATCGCGGCGCGCGCGGCGTCCTTCCTGCTCATCTTCCCGACCAGCTTCTTCCTCTCGGCTGTCTACGCGGAATCGCTCTTCCTCGCGCTTGCCATCGGCTCGCTGTATGCAGCGCGGACGGACCGGTGGTGGCTCGCAGGAGCCGTGGGCGGCGGCGCCGCGCTCACGCGCCCTCACGGCGTCCTGCTCGTGATCCCGCTGGTCATCGAGTACCTCGCACAGCGAGGCGTAACGCGCCGAGCGCTCCGTCCTGAGATCCTGGCGCTCGGGCTCGTGCCCGCCGGCGTCGCCGCGTATCTCGTGTATCTGGGCCTGCGGTTCGGGAACCCGTTCGCCGCGCTCGACGCACAGGCCGGCGGCTGGGGGCGGGCACTCACGGTCCCGTGGCAGGCCTTCGTCGACTTCTTCACCGGGGAGATCCATCTCCATGGAGGCGGCGACAACTCCCTGCTCGACCTCGTGTCGACCGTTGCGTTCCTCCTCCTCGCCGTTGCCTCGTGGCGGTTGCTGAGGCTGAGCTACGCAGTCTTCCTCAACCTGTTCCTCCTCGGTGCCGTCTCATCCGGGACGCTGTCCTCGCTGATCCGGGTGGAGGCGACGCTCTTCCCCGCGTTCATCGTGCTTGCAGTCATCGCCGACAGACGCCCGTGGGTCGGCCGCGCCTATGTCATCGTGTCGACGGCCCTGGCGGCCATCCTGATGGCGAGATTCGCGCAGTGGTACTGGGTGGCGTAGGGATGGTGGGCGCGAGGACGTCGCAGCATGGGGCTGGACGCGAGCGGCGAAACAGGCCGCTGCTAGCCTTTTCGCGTACTCGCAGTGCCCGCTGGCTCGGGCCGACCCGGGACGAGGAGTCCCACTCCCGGACCTGACGCGCCCGGGACGTGGTTCGTCCGGTGCGCCATCGACCATTCCGCCGCCAGCTCGTCCAGGAGCGTATCCCCCGGCTCGTCGTCGTCCGAGACGATCAATCCGGACGGGGCCATGCACGGCCGAACCGTCCGGAACTCGAACTCCCGATGGGCGCGCGAATGATCCGAGTCGTGGATGAACAGGTCGAGCGGTGCGGCCTCTCCGGCCGCCGGGCCGAGCAGCCTCCGGCTGTCTCCCAGAAGCAGCGTCCACCGCGCCTTGAGCCTCTCCGGCACCAGCCAGCCCGGCTCGGCGCCGAGCGGCAGATCGGTGCCCGGAAGATCGATGCTCGTGAGCGATCCGTGCCCGTTTCGCTCTAGCGCTCGCAGCAGCAGCGCCGTCGAGAGGCCGTCGTGGACGCCGGTCTCCAGGACCGACTTCGCCTTCGAGAGCCGTACCAGCGCATAGAGGATCTTGAAGCGTCCGAGGTCGAACGTGTTCGCCCACTCCCGGCGTCCGCCGCGGTAGCGCTCCTGGAGCTCGGCGACGAACGATGCATCTCCCTCGATCTCCGCGAAGCACTCCTCGACCGTTTCGACATCGAGCCCCAGCGCCTCGGACACCAATGCGATGTCGGCGGGGCGCGAGGACGTCCCGTAGCGGTTGGAAAGACCGCTTCCGTCGCCGAGTGCGAACCTCCGCAGGTGGCGCAGGAGCCGCCGCGGCCGAGTGAGGACGCGCACGACCGAGCCGGGGCCCTCCATCCGGGCGCGTCGCCAATAGACGGCAAGGAGCCGGACTCGATCAGCCACCGCTGTTCCCCCCTGCCAGCGCGAGGTGATACGCCCGGACGTGCGCCTCAGCACACCGCTCGACGCCGAAGCGCTCGACCGCGCGGCGGCGTCCCGCCTCCACCATCTCTGCCCTCCCGGTCGCGTCGTGCAGGACCGACGACGCGGCAGCGGCGAACGCGGCCGGGTCGAGCGGTGGGACGACACGCCCCGTCACGCCGTCATCGATGACCTCTGAGACCCCGCCGACATCGGTGGCGACGACGGGCAGCCCGGAAGCCATCGCCTCCAGGACGACGGTTGGGATCCCCTCCGACCTCGGGACGGAGGCGAGCGCGAACAGGTCGAACCCCTGGAGCTGTCGGCCGACATCGGGTCGCGTACCCAGGAAATGCACCTCCCTGTCCTCGACGAGCCCGAGCTCCCCCATCCGCGCTCGCAGCGCACGCGAGTATCCCTCGTGTGCGTCGTACTCGGAGCCGACAAGCACGAGGTGCGCGGTCGGAAGGGTCGCGCGGAGCCTGGCAAACGCCTCGATGAGGACGTCGATCCCCTTCTGCGGGTTGATGTTCGCGACGGACCCGACGACCGGCACATCGTGCGGGACACCCCATTCCTCGCGAACCTCCGCCCTGAGGCGCGGCTGGGGCCGGAACGCCTCGGTGTCGACCGGGGGGATGAAGGGAACGAGTCTGCCACGCACGTGCTCTGCCCCCGGGAAGTGGGCCAGGATCTTCCGGCCGGTCGTCATCACGACCGTTGCAAGCGTGCGGACCCAGAGCATCGCGGCGAAGGCGAGCGGTCGCGGCGCACGCGTGTCGAGAAGCTGCCAGACGACGGGCACGCCGGCAGCACGTCCAGCGATCCCCGCGTGCGGGTTCACCAGGCCTCCGACCTGGACGATATCGATCCGCCGGTCGCGGACGATCCGCGCGATCTTCGCCACCTCCGGAATGAACCCGGCCGCGAACGGGAGCTGGACATGCGGGTCGGGGGTCGCTCGCAGCCGGTGGAGGCCCATCGTGAGGACCTCGATCCCGGCCGCGTGGAGCCGCTCCGATGCGTTCCCTGGCTCGTCAGGGAGCAGCACGACGGTTTCGATCCCTCTCGCACGAAGCGGTGTTGCGAGTCGCAGAGCCTGGTTGTGGGGGCCGCCGAACGTCGAGTGGTGGATGACGAACAGGATCCTCACTGTGAACCCGCTCCGAGAGTCTTCTGGTGATCCCCTCGGCGGGGCCGGGCGGCGCCGAGACAGGCTGGCCATAATGCACGAGATGGAGGACGTGAGCCGGACGGAGCGGCGCGCGCCGCGGATCTCCCTGCCTCGCCCGCTTCCATTCCATCCCCTGCTTCTCGCGGCCTACTCGGTCCTGTTCCTGTGGTCACAGAACCTCGACGAGGCCACGCTCGGAGATGTCACGCCGCCGCTCGTCCAGGTCGTGATCGCCGCGCTCGTCCTTGTCGGAGTGCTCACGCTCGTCCTGCGCGATGCGCGACGGGCTGCAGTCGTAGCGAGTGCCATCCTCGCCAGCTTCCTCGGGTTCGGCCACGTCGATCGTCTCCTCGCGCCTCTGCGTCTGGGTCAAGCGGCCCAGTTCGGCGGCTGGCTGGTCCTGATCGTGATCGCCGCCGCCTTCGCGCTTCGCGCGCGTCGATCGCTTGCACCCGCGACTTCGGCACTCAATGTCGTCGCGTTCGCCCTCGTCGCCGTCGCGCTGGTCACGATCGCCCCGCACGAGCTCTCCCGGATCGGGCGTGACGAGCCGAACACTGGCGCGCTTCCCCCTGCTGCGGCGTCGGCTAGCGGCGTAGGCACCCAGCGCGACATCTACTACCTCGTCCTCGACCGCTACGGATCGGAGTCCTCCCTTCGCCTCGATCATGGTTTCGACGACGATCTGCCGGAGTGGCTGGCCGCGCGCGGGTTCTTCGTCGCGCAGCAGTCCCACGCGAACTACGCGAGGACGGCTCTGTCGCTCGCCGCGACGCTCAACCTGCGGTATCTCGACGAGCTGACGAGCCGCTACGGGCGGAAGACGGAGGACGTCACCCCCGCGTACCGGATGATCCGCAACAACGCCGTCGTTCCGTTCATCAAGTCGAGGGGATACCGCTACATCCATATCGGCTCCTGGTTCGAGGGGACCCGGACGAGTCCCCTCGCAGACGTCAACTTCAACGTGGGCGACGAATCGGAGTTCTCGTCCGTGTTCGCGGAAACGACCGCTCTGCCCGCGATCTCCGACATGCTCGGCCGGGAGAAGCGTTCACACAGGGAGAGGCACCGTGCCGCCGCCCTGTACCAGCTGGAGAAGCTGAGCGAGGCGCGCGCCGTGCCCGGCCCGAAGTTCGTATTCGCGCACGTGCTGCTCCCGCACCAGCCCTACGTCTTCCGCTCCGACGGCGGTGTCGTCACCGCCGAGGAAGCACGGAGGATGCCCGAGAGCAGGCTCTACGAGGAGCAGCTCCAGTTCACGAAGGACCGGATCCGCGAGATCCTCGAGCCGCTGCTGAACGTCCCGGAGCCGTCGCGTCCGATCGTCGTCCTCCAATCGGACGAAGGACCGTACGTCCGCGCCGGCTTCCCTGGTTCCGCAGCCGAGCGGCTTCGGATCCGATACGGGATCCTCAACGCCTTCTATCTCCCTGGCGAGGCGAGTCGGCCTGGTTCGCCCGGCACGACGCCCTACCCGACGATCAGCGCCGTGAACACGTTCAGGATGCTCTTCAGCCGGTACTTCGCCGCTGATCTTCCACTCCTGCCGGACCGGAGTTACAGGTGGGTCAAAGGTGGGCTCTACGACTTCAGGGACGTTACGGACGTCCTTATGGAGGGGGCGTCCGGAGGATCGACGCCGGCTACCCGTGCCCGAACGGGCGGCGCACCCCTAGCTGTGATTCCCGAGCACGTTGTTGGCATCGACGATCCCACACCGCGCTCGGCGGGCTCGCGCCCCACGCGGCGTTTGTCGACAACTTGAGCGGGAACCACACCCTAGCGGACGACGAGCTGCGCGGTCGCGAGGGCCGCCTCGAGCGGCGGGTTCGAACGATCGCGCGGCGACAGATCGCGTCCCGCACCGGCGACCCGATCGCCGGTCGCCCCGTCCATCGACTCGGTCCACCGTTCTCGCCACAGCTCCGTCAGCGACCCTCGATCGTCCCGGCGTGGCTCGAGGCGGCGCTGCAACACGCCCGCGATCCGCGTGTCCGTCCATCCCTCGGGCACCGCCCACCTCCTCGTTGCCCCCGGCTCGTCCCGGGATACCGCTGCCGCGTCATGCGGCGAGCGCTGGCCATAGTGGGATAGATGGACGGAGACAGGCAGTCTCAGCGGCGCCGGTCGCGACTTGCGCTGCCTCGTCCGCTACCACTCCACCCCGTTCTCCTGGCCGCATACTCCGTCCTGTTCCTCTGGTCGGAGAACCTCGACGAGGCGACGCTCACAGACGTCGCCCCGCCACTGGTGCAGGTCGTCGCAGCCGCGCTCGCCGTTCTCGGGTTGCTTACGCTCGTCCTTCGCAATCGGCTCGGCGCCGCGGTCATCGCGAGCGCAGTCCTGGCCGGCTTCCTCGCGTTCGGTCACGTCGACAGGATCCTCGCGCCACTGCGGGTGACGCACGCCGTCCAGTTCGCCGGCTGGCTGATCCTGATCGCCGCGGCCGTCGCCCTCGCGCTTCGCCGGCGCGCGTCGCTGCCGCGGATCACCTCGGCGCTTAACATCATGGCGTTCGCGCTCGTCGCCGTCGCGCTCGCGTCGATCATCCCGCATGAGCTGTCGCGCGCCGGGCGCGGCGACGCGAACACCGCCGTCGTGTCGCCGACGGCGGCGCCGCCGGGAGAGGGTGTCCGGACGCAGCGCGATATCTACTACCTGGTCTTCGATCGCTACGGGTCCGAGTCGTCGATCCTGCGGAACCAGGGGCTGGACAACGATCTGCCGGAGTGGCTCACGGAGCACGGGTTCTTCGTCGCGGCGGACTCCCACGCCAACTACGCGAGGACGGCCCTCTCGCTCGCCTCGACGCTGAACCTCAAGTATCTCGATGAGCTGACGAACACGTACGGGCGCAACACCGACGACGTGACGCCCACATACCGGATGATCCGGAACAATGCGGTCGTCCCGTTCCTGAAGTCCGTCGGGTACCGCTACGTGCACCTCGGCTCGTGGTTCGAGCCCACCCGGACGAGCCCGCTTGCCGACGTCAACCTGAACGTTCGCGACGACTCCGAGTTCGCCTCCGTGTTCGTCGAGACGACCGTCCTGCCCGCGATCACCGAGATGCTCGGGCAGAAGGTCTCGCACCGGGAACGGCACCGAACGGCGGCGCTCTACCAGCTGGAGAAGCTGCGGGAGATCCCGGCCCTGCCGGGGCCGAAGTTCGTGTTCGCGCACGTGCTGCTCCCGCACCATCCGTACGTGTTCCGCGCCGACGGCGGAATCGTGACCGAGGAGGAGGCGCGAGCGATGCCCGAGAGTCGGCGGTTCGAGGAGCAGCTGAAGTTCACGAACGACCGGATACGCGAGATCCTCGCGCCGCTGCTCGAGCTCCCCGAGCCGTCTCGCCCGATCATCGTGCTCCAGGCTGACGAAGGCCCGTACGTCCAGGGGCGCGGCCGCCCGGAGGTGGACTGGGTCAACATCCGTTACGGGATCCTAAACGCCTTCTATCTCCCGGACGGCGCAGCGGCGGGTCCGGGGAGCGAGCCGTACGCCGCGATCAGCTCCGTGAACACGTTCAGGATGCTATTCAACCGATACTTCGGTGCTCGGGTCCCCCTCCTGCCGGACAGAAGTTATTGCGCTCGTTCCCGTACTTCAGGCCGAGCTGAGCGATGCCGTCGTGAAGCATCAGCGAACCACACGCGGAAGGAAGGCCTCTACGACTTCGTCGACGTGACGCACCTTCTCGCGAGGCGGTAGCGCCCGAGCGGGACCTCCACATGGGGTGCGGTCGACCGCTGCGGGTTCAGGGAACGCCCGGATCCTCCTTCGCGAACCGCCGGAGCGGGCCTCCGCCGTGCACCATCCGTCGTACGGGAGAGAGGAGTGGCTCCCAGACGAATCGGCGCAGCGCGTCCGCGGCACACACCGACATGGGAATCGTGAGCAGCATCGTGTACTGCGGCCACTTCGACGGCCACACGAGCAGGAATGCCAGCCCGATTTCGAGCCACAGCACGAACACGCGATGTCGTCGCCACGCGGGCAGTGACTCCGCGATCGCGAGCGCTCCGATGACGGTGTCGGCGGTCACGAGGAACACTCCCCGGTGTCCGCCTGTCGCCTTGAAGATCCCGGTCGAGTCGTGAGCCGGGACGGGCTTCGATAGCCACACCACCGGCTGCCATGGCGGGAGCGCGACGCGCGTGACCGTCGGTCCCGCCGCATACGCGGATGGAACAGCAGCGACCGGCGCAGCCGACCGAGCGGTCCTGCCAAAGATGGACGTTGCGACGAAGAAGACGCCAGTGATGACGAGTGCCGACAGGGCGACCCGGGCGGGTACGCTGCAAGTGACGGCCCTTGGCGAGGGTCGCGGAGACGTCGGCAGGGGTGGTCGGTGGGTGGCTCGGCATCGCCGCTCTTCCGGTCCCTCGTCGGCCACGAGGCCGCGGCCGCGACGCTGGCGTCGTTCCTGCGCTTCTGACAGCAGCCAGTCGGCAAGGACCGCCACGGCGACGACTGCGTAGATGTACTTCGAGGCGGCAGCGACGCCGAACGCGACCCCCGATACGACGAGCCACCGTGACGGGCGGCGCCTCGACCTGAGGTAGCACAGGACGCCGAGGAGTGCGGCCAGGCCCGGCAGAGCCTCGAGTATCACCTCGCTCGTGTACTTGATGTGCCACGTATCGACGGCGAGCACGAGCGCTGGCCAACGGTTACAGGTGGGTCAAAGGTGGGCTCTACGACTTCAAGGACGTTACCGACGTCCTCCTCGAGCGGGCGTCCGGAGGATCGACGCCGGCTACCCGTACCCGAACCGGCGGCGGACCCCCCTAGCCGCGCGTTCCGGCGGCGTCAGGAGCGTCACCGCGGCAGCTGGTCAGCACTCAGCGACTGCTCGCCGCCTCAGCCTCCCACGCTCCTTCGCCATCCCTCTCGAGCACCGCCCGCAGCTTCTCCAGGTCGCGGTCGCCCACGTGGTCGAGCACTGTCCATCGTCCCGGGCGGGTGCTCCGCCCGTTCGCGACGGCCGCCGTGAACTCGTCATTGCTGATGCCGAGTTCGCGCGGGAGCACCGGCAGCCCGACAGCGCGGTAGAAGCTCACCAGCCGCTGACAAGCGTCCCCCCTCAGCAGATACGCGGCGACCGTTCCGAGGGCGACCTGCAGCCCGTGGGGGCGTGGGGTCGGCAGGAGACGGTCAAGGGCATGGCTGATGAGGTGCTCGGACCCGCTCGCCGGTCTCGACGACCCCGCCATCTCCATCGCGATCCCACTGAGGATGAGGCCGCGGATCAGTTTCTGTCGGAAGGCCGGGTCCCCGAGATCGGCGTCGTCCTCGATCACCGACGAGGCCGCGGCCTCAGCCGTGAGGCAGGCGAAGTCGTCGATCTCCTCCCCTACCGTGCGATGCGCCAGCCGCCAGTCGAGGACCGCCGAGAGGTTCGAGACGAGATCACCGAGACCCGACAGCCAGGTCACCGTCGGCGCCTGGCCGAGCACCTCCATGTCTACGGCGATCCCCGCGGGAATGCGCGCGCCGAGCGAATGGGGACGCCCGTCGGGTGTCACCATGACCGCGACGGGCGAGCAGATGCCGTCGCTCGAAGCCTGCGTGGGGATGCTCACGAGCTCCACCTCTCGCTCGGCCGCCGCGAGCTTCGCGACATCGACGACGCGGCCGCCGCCGACGCCCACGACGAAGTCGGGGCGCTCGCGATCGATCGAGCCGACGACGTGGCGCACTGATCCTTCGCTGTTCGTGGCCACCCCGGGGCTAGACGCGAGCACGCATTCCGTCACCTGCAACCGGAGCGACCGCGCCTCCGCAGCGAGTGACGTGGCGTAGCCGGTCGCGGATGCGGCGCCGGAATGCACGAACAGGAACCGTGCATCGCCGCCGTCCGCGAGCTCACGCAGGACGACGGCGACCGCAGCGCGCCCGCTCACGATGCGCAGCAGCCGCGGGATCCGGATCGAGCGATGGCGGGAGGTCGCGCCGATCACCGCGTGAGCAACGGCTCCCTCGAAGGACAGCGCGTCGATGAGCACGGGCGGCCGGTCCGGAACCGGACGTTACAGGTGCTGGCGCCCTTGACCGTCAGGCGCGCTTCGTGCGCGGCCGTTTGGACGGGGAGCGTCGGTCGGTCGACGGCGCTGGGGTCGCGGAAGGAGCGGCCGTCGGCGTGGTTCCCCTCCAACGTCGGGGAGACGCAGGGGTCAGTGGTCTCGCGCCGGCTCGTGCTCTCCGCGGCGTCCGACACGCCGGATCGCGGAGATGCCCTTTGCGATCTGAGCCCGGAAGAAGAGGGGGATCGCGACGGCGCCCGCGATGAGCGCCTGGACGATGATGGCCCCCGTTCCGGGGTCGATGTACGCGAACAGGGGATGCATCTGCTCCTCCAGGGGATGTCGGTCTCCTCGCCGGCGATCTCGACACCGGCAGGGTGGCGACTTCGGAGCTTAGCACGAGCGGCCGACACAACCACGATCGAGGTACGGTCAGCGCTTACCGTCGAGCTCCTTTGCGATCGCCGTCGCCCTCTCGTAGTCCGCGAGGTCGTCGATCTCCGTCCACGCTCGGCGCGCCACGGGCAGCGGGCGGATGACGAGCCGGGAGGCGACGGCGTCGATAGCGTCCTCGTAGTACAGGTCGCCCCCGCCCTCGTCGACGAGACGTCGCGCCGCCGCGATGACCTCTGCCGCACCCGCTGCATCGAACCGTGCGATCCCGATGTACTCGCCCACCGACGTCGCCGGCGACAGCTTCTTGCTGATGCGGCTCACGGACCCGTCGCCGTCGAGTTCGACCTTCATCTCCTCCGCGCCCAGTGGTTCGTCCGTATCCACCACCAGCCAGGAGCCGCGGGACGCGGCTGCGACATCGGCGAGGATGCGCGCGTCGAACACGATGTCGGAGTTGAGCAGGCATAGACCGTGCGACATCTCGTCGGCGGCCGTCAGGAACGACACGATGTTGTTCGCAGCGTCGAACTGCGGGTTGAACCGGCAGCGGACCTCGAGCCCCCATTCACGCCGCGCCACGAAGTCGTCGACCAGCTCCGCCCGGTGACCCGTGACCACGACGGCCTCGGGAAACGAAGCGCCCGCGAGCGCCTCCAGCGAGCGCCCGAGGAGCGTCCTCCCCGCGACCTCGACGAGGGCTTTGGGTCGGTCGTGGGTGAGCGACGACAGGCGCCGACCGAGCCCCGCCGCGAGGATGACCGCGACCGGAAGCGTCATCTACCCATCGCATCCTGCCGCCGGCGTCGACGCGGTCGGGGCGCAGGCAAGGTGGTACGCCCGAGAGTAGTCACAACGTCCTCCAAGCCCCCGCCGCACCGCGCTCCTGATCGCGTTGTTGCGGCTGCTGTCTTCGATGATATCGACCGCCTGGTCCCTCTCGGGCACTACGAGAGAGGGACGGCGACTGCGCGTCGGTGCGCGAGGATCACGGTCGTCGGTGACCGCAGCCGAGTGATCCACGCCGCCGCGGACGCGTCGTCGACGGTGGATCCGTGAGTCAGCGCGAGCCGGTAGAGTTGAGCCGTGCCCCTCGCGACCCTCTGCCCGCTCGGCCGACCGTCGCTCGACCGGCTCGTGGCGCACTAGGCGTGGCGCCTGCTGGCGCCGTCGGGTTCCGTGGTAGGGCGCGCGAGTTCTGGCGACGCTACCAGCATCCCGAGGGCCTGTTCTGGCTGAGGCGGGTGAACCACCCACTCGGGGCGCTCATCGCCCTGGTCCTCCTGCCCACCCGGGTAACACCCAACGCGGTGAGCGTGGCCGGACTCGTGGTCCACGTCGCGGGCGCGCTGTTCGTGGCGTTGCTGTCGCCTCCCGTCCCGATCACTGCTGCGCTGCTCGTCATCGTGTCGTGGCAGCTCGCGTTCTCGCTCGACTGCGCCGACGGCCCCCTGGCCCGTGCTCGCGCCCAAGCGAGCGCCTTCGGCGCCTGGCTCGACCAGCTGATCGACGTCGCGTCGCACGCCGCTGTCTACACCGGACTCACGATCTTCCTCGTACGTGCCCTCGCGCTCGACGGGATCACGTCCGCGCTGCTCGCCTCCGTCGTCGTCACGCTGAGCCTGCTCCAGACCTTCTCGACCTGGCAGCGACAGGCGCTGATAGCCGGCGCCCCTGTCGGCGAAGCTCCTTCCACCATGCTCCGACTGGTACATGCGGCACGTCACCTCGTCGACTACGGCGCGTTCCTGTTCCTCGCGTCGGTGCTGCTCCTGTGGCCGCCCGCGCTGCTCGTGTTCCTGCTGCTCACGGCCGTGCTGAACCTCCTCTACGTGATGACGCAGATCGCTCTCAACTGGAGACGTCACAGGAGGGAAAGCCGGGCGGCGTGGACGGACGGGAAAGGCCAACAGCTCTGACCGCCGGAGCGGTGCAAACCGTTCGAGCACGAATGACGGGGGGTGGGCTCGAGAGTGGTTCGTTCCTGACGTCCTCCTCCCGTTCGCAGCGACCCGGATCGCCCTCTCCCTCGTAGGGCTCCTGGCACTCACCCTCGTGACTCCGCGCGTCTTCGTTTCTCCGAACCAGCTCCCCGCGACGCCCCATCTCGTCAATGCGTAGTCCTACCGGGACTCCGGCTGGTACCTCGTGATCGCGCGCGACGGCTACAGCTACATCCCCGGGCATCGATCGGCCGTGGGCTTCTGGCCACTCTTCCCATTCCTTATGCGCGCTCGGTACCCTGATCGGCGCGAACGACACCGCGGGGCTGCTGACGATCGGGTTCGTCGTCTCGAACGTCGCACTGCTCGTCGGGCTCGTCTACCTCGTCGCGCTCGTGCGGCTCGACTTCGACCGCGCCACCGCGGCACGCGCGGTGCTGTATCTCCTGGTGTTCCCGACGACACTGTTCCTGTCGGCCGTGTATGCCGAGTCGCTGTTCCTCGCGCTCACGGTGGCAGCCTTCTACCACGCGCGGCGCGGGCAGTGGTGGATCGCGGGCGCGCTCGGAGGGCTCGCCGCGCTCGCACGGCCACATGGTGTGCTGCTCGCGCTGCCGCTCGCCGTCGAGTACCTCGCGCAGCGGGACTTCGACCTGCGCGCGATCCGCGGGAACATCCTCGCGCTCGCCGGGAACGAGCATGACATCCCCGCGTGGCGACGGAACGCCTCGCGGCTGAAGCGACGTGCCTAGCGACGGCGGGGGATACGGGCGCGAAACGCCTGGACGTACCAGTACAGGTAATGGGGAAGCCACGCGCGGAGCTTGAACCTGCTCCGGCCGGCGGTCCGATCACGCCAGATCGTCGGCACCTCGGCCATCGTCCGGCCTCCGAGGAACGCCTTCACCGACAGCTCGATGCCGAGTTCGAACCCTCCACGGCTCTCGATGGCCACCTCGTCGAGGAACGACCGGCTGTAGAGCTTGAAGTTGTTCGTGGCGTCGTGGATCGGTACCCCGGCGAGCCAGTGGAGCGAGAGTCCGGCGCATCTGCTCAGCAGCCGTTTGAGCCGGGGCCCGCCGATCTGGCGGCCGCCTCGCATGTACCGGCTCGCCGCAACGACGGCAGCTCCCCGCCGAGCCGCTGCGACCATGCGATCGACCGAGGAAAGGTCGTCGGAGCCATCCGCCATGGACACTAGGATGTAGCGGCCGGTCGAGGCGGCGATGCCTGCTTTCATCGCGTTCAGCGCGCCTCTTCCGAACGTGTTGTGGAGCGGGCGGACGTGCCGCATCTCGGCCTGCATCGAGCGCACGACAGGGAGCGTGGTGTCCTCGGGGAAGTCGTAGACGACGAGGATCTCGTGTGGTGTCTCGACACGCGCCGCGAAGTCGCGAAGGACCGGCGCGATGTTGTCGCCCTCGTTGTAGACGGGGATCACGACCGAGAGCTCCGGCGTTGCCGGTGCCCGGGCGGTCTCAGTCACGCTCCGCGGCCGCGGGCTCGCGCCGCGCAGCGGAAGCGAGCCTGGAAAGGCTCGAGAGCGACCCCACGCCACCGCCTCCGATGGCAGCCAGCGAGACTGCTCCTGCAACGGCGAGGGGAAGGGTCGTGAACACGTGTGCGAGCACGGCGAGCGCAAGTGCCTGGCTGCCGGGCACGCCGAGTGCCGTCGCCGCCGAGATGACCGCGACCTCATACGTGCCCACGAACGCGGGCGCCGAGGGTACGGCGGTGCCCAGCACCGTGACCGCCGCGATCAACAGTGCGGCGGGCCACGTGAGGTCGATGGCGACGGACTGTGCGACGAGCCGGAACGTCGCGCCCTCCAGCAGCCACGTTCCACAGCTGATGCCGGCGGCGGCCAGGACAGCAGGACGGCGGTGGGCTCCCGCAGAGCCGACGGCGAACCGCTCGAGGCGCGTCTCGAGCCAGTGGCGCCGCTGGGCGCCGAACACGGCGAGCGGACGGGCGAGGAGCGGCACGAGTCGCACGATGCCCGTCGTAGAGAGCACGAAAACGACGGTCGCTCCACCTAGCGCAGCGATGCCGGCGATCCGGACCAGCCACTCGGGCGCGTCGAGGCTGATGGCCGCCAGGAACGCGATGCCGGCAAGCGTCGCGAGGTCCACGACGCGCTCGATCACCACCGACCCGAACGCCTCGCTGCCGTGCAGCCCCTCGCGTCGAGAGACGAGAAAGGCGCGGATCGGCTCACCGAGTCGAGCCGGCAACACCGCGTTCCCGAGATACCCCACGAGAAGGCTCGGGGCGACGACCCGCACGGGCACGCGCGCCCCGTCGGCACGACGCGGCAGGAGCAGCTGCCAGCGGACGGAACGGAGCACGAGCTGGGAGGTGACGATGGCCAGGGTCGCGAGGAGTGGGGACACATCCGCCGCGCGAACGGCCCGCTCGGCGGCTGGCAGATCCATCGAGCGGGCGATGAGCCACAGGGACGCGGCGCTCGCTGCGATCCCCACCGCCGCAAGCACGAGGCCCCGCATCGCTATCCGGGTCGCTCCCCGACGTACAGCGTCTGCTTGCCGAGAAGCAGCCAGGCCGGTGGGAACCGGAGATAGGTACGGACGAGGAGCGGGTGCGCAGGCAGCCGGCTCTTCGTGGTGTAAGGAAGGAACCGCGTCGTGAGATGCGTGGTGGTGAAGCCCGCTATCTCCGCCGCCTCCACGAGGCTCTTCTCCGTCAGGGGGACCGAATGGTCGATGAAGTCCCAATACGCCGCGCCGACGAGTCTGATGTTCGGCTGTAGGACGATGATGCGGCCGCGCGGGCGAAGCAGCTGCGCGCTGACCCGGAGCTGTTCCACGACGTCGTCCGAGCTGCGCAGGTGCTCCAGGTAGTTGCTCATGAACACGGTGCCGAAGTACGCGCGCGGTAGGAGCTCGCCGAGCGCAAGGCCGTCAGCCTGGACGAACCGCACGTCACGCGGGAGATGCGCGGAAACGTCTCGGAGATCGCTCGCCCACCGTTCTCGCGCACGGACGTTCCGGATGAAGTCCCCTCGGTCGCACGCGACGTCGAGTACCGGCGCACCCGGCACCACATGACGCTGGAGGTATCTCGTCACCTCCCGCCACAGGCGCCCTTTCTGAGCGGCCTCGACATCGGAGAACCGGCGCGCGTAGACGCCGGGAAGCGCCACTAGATCTGCTCCGCCTCCGACTCCGCCTCGATCCACGGGATGACCTCGTCCAGCATCTCGTCAAGCGACGTCGTCGCCTCGAACCCCAGCACGTCGCGAGCCTTCCGCACGTCGGGCACCCGAAGCTGGACGTCGTGCTCGAAGGCCGGATCGCTCACGTACCGGAACGGACGGTCGGGGTTGATCTTGCGCCAGATCAGCTCCGCGAGCTCCAACACGGTCGTGCTCGCCGCGGTCGACAGGTTGAAGTCTTCGTTGACCGCAGCCGGCGACTCCATGGCGATTCGGATCCCGCGCGCAAGATCGCCGCCGTAGGTGTAATGACGCACCTGGGTGCCGTCGCCCAGGATGTGGAGCGGGTCCTGGCCTTTCAGGACCTTCATCACGAGGTCCGGCACGACGTGACTGAGCGCCAGCTTGATGTTCCCGCTCATCACGTCCGCGTCGCGCAGCGCTCGCCGCTCCCCGATCCCCACGCAGTTGAAGGGGCGCACGATCGTGTATGGGAGTTCGTACTGCTCCCAGGCGCCCCTCGCGAAGTACTCGCTCGCCAGCTTCTGGAACCCATACGTCGAGACCGGCGGCGGGCTCGTGAGCTGCGCGCCTTCGGGCGTCGGGAAGACGGTCGACGACTCGTAGACCATCGAGCTCGACATCACGACGATGCGCTGGAGGCGGCCGTTCCGGAAGGCGTCGATCGCCCCGTCGAACGTCGCCGCGAGGATCCTCTCGTTCTCGGCCAGCAGGTCGTACGCGAACTGGTGGAAGTAGCTGATGCCCCCGATCATCGCTGCCGCCGCCACGACCTGATCGCGATCGGCGCTCAGCTCCCGCATCAGCGCCACGTCCTTCGCGTCCCCGATGACCAGCCGGTACCGGGGGTGCTCGTCGTAACTGCGCGCGGTCGGGCCGTACTTGCTGAAGTTGTCCAGCCCCACGACGTCGTGTCCGGCGTCGAGCAGCTCGGGGATGAGGTAGCCGCAGATGAAGCCGCTGGCGCCGGTGACTAGGACCTTCATCCGCGTCAGAGCGTGATCCCGCCGCCCATCGCGCCCCAGACGTCGATCACCGGGCGGTCGCCGACACCCAGCCGGGAGTAGGCGCGGTGCGGCGCGCCGAGGACGAGGAACTCGGCTTCGTCGAGGACGCGCTCCAGAGGGACGAGGCGGTCATCGGCGACGTAGGGGTCGGTGCACAGCACCTTGGCGCCCTTCCACAGCAGCAACTTCCGCAGCTTGTACGACAGCGAGGCTCGCGGATCGTCCGACTCGGCCTTGAACGCCATCCCGAGGACGCCGACCGTGCGCCCCCGCAGGTCGCCCAACCGTCGCTCGATCCCCGCCACGATGAAGGCCGGAAGACCCTCGTTGATCTGCATCGCCGACTGGCCGAGCGGGAAATGATCGCTCGTGAACGCCGCCAGCTGCATCGTGTCCTTCAGCAGGCAGGGCCCGGCGGCGAACCCGGGCGCCGGGAGGTCCTTCGCGCGAGGGTAGTCCTGCCTGATCGCGCGAAGCACGTTCGTGTAGTCCAGGCCCGCCGCGTGCGCGATCATGAAGAACTGGTTCGCGACTGCGAACTTCAGGTAGCGCCACGTGTTCGTCAGCAGCTTCGCCAGCTCGGCTTCCTGGCTGCTGACGCGGACCATGTCGATCCCCAGGTGCCGGAACAGGGCCTCCGCACGGTCTCCTGACGCCGCATCGTCGGCGCCGATGATCTGGGGAAGCGTTCGCAGCTCCTCGAGTGCGTGACCCTCGGCGATCCGCTCGGGGCAAGCGACGACGTCTACGCGGCGGCCACGCTCGCGGAACCCTGCCCTCGTGTACTCGGTCGTTCCCGGATAGACGGTACTGCGGAGCACGACGAGGGCTCCATCCCGAAGGTGGGGGGCGAGCTGGTCCACCATCCGCTCGAAGATCGTCATCGACGGGTTCATGAACTCATCGATGGGGGTGCCGATGACGACGACGACGGTGTCGGCCCGGCACAGCATCTCCGGTGAGGACGACAGCTCGAGCCGCCCGGTAGGCAGCAGATCACGCAGCAGTCCTTCCGCGCCGGGCTCCAGGAACGGCATCTCGCCCTCGGCGATCCGATGCAGCGCCGGCTCGGAGATGTCGAAGATGCCGACGCGGAGCCCGACCTGCCCGAAGACGAGTGCCAGCGGCAGACCCACGTGCCCGCCGCCGCCGACGACGACCAGGTCGAGGTCGACGTCAGGCAACGCCGGTACGGCGTCGGCTCGGTTCGTGGGCTCTGCCATGACCATCCGGACCCTCCGCTTATCCTCTCCGCTGCGAGACGCGCACCTCTCGGCGCCCCCGTACGTCATGGACGCGGACCGCTAGAAGGCCGAGCAGGAAATTGTAAGCGAGCCTCGGAGACTCGGCGAAAGGACCTGATGGAAACGAGCCAGCGAGGGGTTTCAGTGGCCAGGGCGCGGCCAGCGCTGCGAGCGGGCCGCGTGCTCCGGACGCCGGTGGTTCTGGACGTCGTGGTCCCCTTCATCGCGTCGCGCGTTGCGCTCACGATCGTGGGACTGCTCGCACTGCAACTCCTCTTCCCCTGGGGCACACTCGTCGCGCGCCCCGGAGGCCCCGACTGGATCAGCACCTGGGCTCGCTGGGACTCCGGGTACTACCTCGCGATCGCACGCGAAAGCTATCGATATACCGGCGACATCGGCTCGACCGTCGGCTTTTGGCCCCTGCTGCCGGGGCTCATGCGCGCCGGCGGCTGGATCCTCGGATGGACGGATAACCACGGGCTCCTGCGGGTCGGCCTGATCGTCTCGAACGCCGCCCTGCTCGTCGGGCTCGTATATCTGCGAGCGCTCGTTCGGCTGGACTTCGGCCGCGCCACCGCGGCGCGTGCCGTCCTGTACGCCCTCGCATTCCCGATGACGCTGTTCCTCTCCGCGGTCTACGCGGAGTCGCTGTTCCTCGCGCTGTCGGTCGCGGCCTTCTACCACGCCCGACGGAATCAGTGGTGGGTGGCGGGGGCGCTCGGTGGGCTGGCCGCGCTGGCGCGACCGCACGGAGTCCTCCTTGCGGCGCCGCTCGCCGTCGAGTACCTCCTACAGCGCAGATCCGAGCTGGCCGGCGCACGTGCTGACCCCCGGGTGCTCCTGCGAGCGTTCCGGCCCGACGTGCTCGCGTTGCTCCTGATCCCCGCGGGGCTAGCCGTCTACCTGGGCTACCTGTGGTTGGAGTTCGGCGACCCGCTGATCGGTTTCAAAGCACATCACTTCTGGGGTCAGCGGCTGACGCCACCGTGGACGACCTTCGAACGATTCTTCAGCGCGCCCGTCGGCGTCCGCGAGGGGTTCCAGAGACACTCGCTCATCGACCTCTGCTTCGCGCTGGTCTACATCGTGCTCGTGATCGCGTCGTGGCGGGTCGTTCGGCCGACCTACGCGATGTTCGCGACGATCGGCCTGGTGACGGCGCTCTCATCCGGGCTGCTCACGTCGATCCCCCGCTATGGCGTGACGCTCTTCCCGATCTTCATCGTCCTCGCGGTCGCAGGTCGCCGCCGGTGGTTCGACCGGGCGTTCCTCCTCGCCGCCGCACCGCTGGCCGGGTTCTTCATGGCGCTCTTCTCGTCGCGACACTGGGTCGCGTAGGAGATGGACCCGTCTGCTGCGGATGAGGCGTCACCCGCCCGACCGCAGACCCTGCGCCGCCGGCTCATCCGCGGAGCGGCCGGCAGCTTCGGCCTCGCTGTCTCGTCCACGGGCGTGGGCCTGCTCACCGTGCTGCTGCTCGCCCGGCTACTGGGGACCGAAGGCTACGGGACCTATGCGTATGCGACGTCGCTCGTGACCGTCCTGAGCGTCCCGGCCGCACTCGGACTCGACGCGCTGCTCGTCCGTCTCTTCTCGACGTACGAGACGCAGAACGCCTGGGGTCTCGCGCGAGGGCTCCTCCGCTCCGCCTATCGCGCCGTCCTCGTCTCTTCCGTGATCCTCGCGGTCCTCACGGGGCTCTTGCTCTGGTGGGTGCTCGGCGACCGCGAGATGCTGCTGGCTTCCTGGATCGCACTGATGTCCCTGCCCTTCCTCGCGCTGTCGCGCCTGCGGTACGCCGCCCTGGTGGGCCTTCAGCACGTGGTGTTGGCGCAGGTCCCCGAGACCATCGTCCGGCCGGGCCTGTTCATCGCCCTCGTCGCCGCAACGTTCCTTCTCGCCGAGAACCTCCTGTCCGGGGTCTCGACCGTCGCGCTGAGCGTGATCTCGTTGGTATCCGCATTCGGCGCGGGGACGCTACTCCTGGCATGGAAGCTTCCCCCTCCGCTCAGGTCTGCCACGCCCAGATACGAGACGAGCGCGTGGATCCGCGCCGCGCTTCCGCTGACGATCCTCGCGGGTGCCAACTTGATCAACATCAATCTACCGACGGTCGTCCTGGGCGCTGTCAGGGGCCCCGAGGAGGCGGGGCTCTATTCCCTGGCTGCGCGGACCGCGGCCCTCATCGCGTTCCCGCTCCTGGCCGTCAACGCGGCGCTCAGCCCTGCGGCAGCACGGCTGTGGGCACAGGACGAACGAGAGCGTCTGCAGCGAGTGGTGACGAAGAGCGCCCGGGCCATCCTGGCGCTCTCGCTCCCGCTCGCGCTGGCGTTCATCCTCTTCGGCGACTGGTTCCTCTCGTTCTTCGGCTCCGGGTTCGCGACCGCCGAGACCGCGCTCGCGATCCTGAGCGTCGGCCAGCTGGTCAACGCCGGGATGGGTTCTGTCGGCGTACTGCTCGTGATGACCGGCCACCAGCGCCAGGCGGCCGTCGGCTTCGGCATCGCGACACTCGTCAACGTCGTCCTCGTCTCCACGCTCGTGCCGCCGCTGGGGCTCGTTGGTGGGGCGACGGCCGCGACGATCAGCCTCATCACCTCGAACGTCCTGCTCGCCAGGGCAGTCGGACGCGATCTGGGCCTCGCGACGACCGCCCTCGGCCGTCTCAGGTTCGCGTCACACCCGTAGTACGCCACGAAGCACCGGGACGAAGCGCTCCACGGTCGACTCCGATCACTCCCTGATCCCGAACAGCCGCGAGCCGGGCCCCGGCTCGGGCTCCCCGCGGAGCCCACGCAGGATCACCTGGGAGATCCCGGACGTGTCGTAGTCGCTCCGGACGCGGTCGTACGCGGCCGCCGTGAGTGTCGAGGCGAACTCGGGATCCTCCCAGAGCCGGACGATGGAGTCGGCGAACTCGGCGTCCGTCTCGGCAACGAGGACCTCGCGGTCGGGGACGAAGGTGACCCCGGACAGACCCATGCGCGTCGTGATGATGGGCACGCGCGACGCCGCGGCCTCGAGAAGCTTCACGCGCATCCCCGTCCCGGACTCCATGGGCGCGACAAGGATCCCGGCATGGGCCAGCTCCTCCATCGCGTCCTCCACGTCTGGCCGCAGGATCGCGCCGGGCGTCTCCTCCACGGCGGCGCGGAGCGTCGGGAGCGGCTTGCGCCCGATGATCGAGACGGTGGCGTCGGGACGGCGCTGGCGCACAAGCGGCAGGATCCGCTTCATCAAGCGAAGAGCCGCGGTGATGTTCGGGTCGTAGTAGAGGATCCCCACGAAGCCGAACCGATCCGGAGCTCGCGGCAGCGCGTGGTATCGGCTGTACTTCCCGACGTCGATCGTGGTCGGGATGGCACGGGCCGGGATCCCGTATCGCGTCGAGTACCGTTCGGCGTCCACCTCGTCCACCATCCACACCTCGTCGGCGTACCTGGCGACCTCCCGCTCGATCCGGTCGAGCACGAGCAGATCGAGGAGGGCGCGGCCCCTGCGTCCCCAATCGACCCCCGTCCTGACGCGCCGCCGTGCCCCCTCCACCCGCATCTCCCACAGGTCGACGATGAGCCGTGGGACCAGGGGGCGCGCGATCGGCAGGAACCCGTCGTAGAGCGGGTGGCCGAGGACCAGGACGTCTGGCTGGACTTCACGAAGGACCTCGACCAACGACTCCATCGCGCCCCTGCGGGCGAGGTGCTCCTGGAAGACCATGCGGCCGCGCAGGGTTGCCGCGAGGCGCAGCGACAAGCGGCCGCGAAGCGTGCTCGGCCAGGGGGCGGGGAGCACGCGGGCGCCGTGCAGCGGCGTTTCGGAACCGGGCATGTTCCAGATCGGGAAGCAGACGAGGGTCAGCTCGCCTCCGGAGTCGGCGGCACGATACGTCGCGAGATCCCGAAGCGTCCCTCCCGAGGGGGCGTACCAAGGCAGGTCCGCCGTCGCGAACACGACCTTCCGACGACTCGACACCGCTAGAGTGCGTTCCTCGGCTCGGGAATCAGCGGCGACGACGGAAGTATCCGTAACGAACGAGGAGAGGCGAGGTCGCGACGGACACGAGCCAGCGGACCCGGCGCGGCAGTTTCTCCTTCCACTCGTCGTCGACCCGGAGCGGGACTTTTCCGCGCTCGAGGCGTCTCGGATTGCCGGCGATGGTGTGGTGGACGCCGAGTCGGGCGGCGCCGTCCTCCAAGAACGACAGTTCCCCTTCACCCGGACGCACGCCGACGAGGCGCACCGCCTCTCCCAGTTCGCGGCTCGGCTGCTCCACGAGCGACTCGTATCTCACGAGGACGCGCCGGACGCCAGTGGTCGGGATGAGGTCGAACAGCACGTTGAACAGCGCCCACCGGACCGTCGCCCCTGCAACGCTGTCCCGCGGCATCGGCATGACCCGCGCCCCAACGTCCGGGCGCTTGAAGGCCTTCGTCCAGCTGTAGACCACCGCCCGACTATCGCGGACCAGGTGGACCACCCTCATCCGAAGGCCCGGGACCCGGGCGAGCACATACGCGTACAACGCGTCCTTGCTCGAGTCGACGACGACCGAGGCCCCCGAGACGGATCGGATGGCGCGATAGAGCGGGACCACGACCTCAGCGTGCCGGGCGAGCCGCGCATCGAACGACCGGGACAGACCCGGCACGAGCAGGAAAGGCAGGTACCGGATCCGGGCGACGCTTCGCTGGAGCGAGATCATCTCGCCCGGGTCGATCTTGTGCCAGCCACCGTAGGCCTCATCGCCGACTCGTGCCCAGAACGGGCACTCGAGGAACGCCGCTCCGCAGCCGCACGCAAGGTTCGCCTTCACCCCCCACAGCCAGATGAAGCGCACCTCGCCGACCCCGGCGAAGCCGGGTACGGCGCTGAGCATCCGATCGAGGAGCGTGCTCCCGCTGCGTCCCCGGCCGCCCACGTAGACGACGTCCACCGGATGCTCGCTTCCGGCGTCGCCGGGCTGCAGGCGCCGCTCCTCGGCGAGCGGTCGATGGGGAGCGGTCACCACGGCGGGAGAGGGTAGCACCGACGCCTGCAGCTATCCGCTTCCAGCGTCGACACGTTCGCGCGGAAGCGCGAAGCCGCCGGCGAAGCCGAGCATCGTCCCGAGGATCACCGCCTCGCTTGCGCTCAGGGGATTGAGGCCGAAGAACTGGACGAGCGACCAGACCGGGATCCAGGCACCCAGTGCGAGGAGGACGACGGCAGTGGCGCCGGTCGGGCTGGCCAGCAGGGCTCGGACGACACGGAGCCACACTGCGGCAAGCAGGGACGCGAACAGGAGCGCCGCCGGGATCCCCCCGGCGAGCAGCGCCGTCAGCCAGGCGGAGTGGGGGTGCGTGAAGCGAGTGGCGCCCAACTCCGGTGGCAGGTCCTTCAAAGCCGTCTCGTAGGCGGTCATCCCCGTCCCCAAGAGGAGCGTTCGCGGAGACTCCGTCGCCATCTCGACGGCGACGCCCTGGAGCGCTAGTCGCAAGCGCGCGGCCCGCGCGGCGCTCGCTTCGACCGAATCATCCTCGGCGATATCGCCGCCGAGGAATGGGATCCCGCCCAACCTGCGCAGGCCGAGGTCGTCGACCCGGAAGGTCGTCGCGAGCACGAGGAAAAGCGTCGAGAGCACGAGGGCACCGGGAAGCAGGGCGCGACGATCCGGTCCGGAACGCAGCTGCCGGACCCGCACCGCGAGCTCAAGCACGACCGCGGCCACCACGACTGCGATGAGTCCCAGGAACGGCGAACGCGAGTAGGTCCAGTACTCGACGAGGATGGCGACGCACAAGGCGACGAGGTAGGCCGCTGCGCGTTTCCGAGCGCCTTCGCGCCAGGCCCTGATGACGACCGCGGTCATCACCGCCGCCGCGAGCAAGGCGAAGAACCCCAGGTAGAGCGGGTGTCCGAAGATCCCCGACGTTCGCAGCAGCCCCTCCTCGTCAAGGGGGTAATGCAGCGGCGCGTGCCTCATCACGCCGACGTTCTCTACGAACAGGGCCTGCTGTGGCCGGAAGAACGACCACAACGGGGCGAGGGGATCGACGGCCCCTGGTCGGTACGTCACGCGCTCGAGGAGCGCACCCGTGAACGCGACCACGAGAGCCACGGTGAAGAACGCGATGACCCACCGCGCCGCTCGGTCCGAGCCGAGACGGACGGACGCGAATGCGACGGCGATCGACAGGCCAGAGAACAGGAGATACGAGACAGCCCGCTTCAGGTCCAAGCCGGAGGAATGCGCCAGGGCCGCGACGACCAGCCAGCCGAGATAGCCCGCCAGGAGCAGCAGCCACGCTCGGTCCCCGCGCCTGACAAGCTTCCACGCCTGCCCAGCGATCAGCAGGAACCCGCCCACGAGTAGCGTCGGCTCCAGAGCCGTCACGTCGATCCACCGCGTGTCGAGCAGGACGCTGAAGGGGAAGGACCACGCCCAGACGAGCGTCACGAACGAGACCACGAGCAGCGCGCTCTGGACAGCGGAGTGTCGGCGGACGGACTCTCGGAGCCTGTACCGGATGGCGGGGGTCCCGGCATCGAGCGTGACGCTACGCACTGCTCTCCACGCCTGGCTCCGTCCGCGCTTCTCGCAGGTCACGGTACTGTGGTTTCTCGAGGATGCTCCCCCTCGCCCGCGGACGCCCGGGCGCCGGCGAGGGCCCCAGGCCGACGACGGTCATGAGGGGTCGTCTGCCGGGGCGGCGGCGAGACGACGATCGCCGTCTTCGGCGGCGACGTCCGCGAGGATCCGGCCGCCGATGTACCAGAGCATGACGCCCACGATGCCGTAGAAGATGTCGGCAAAGAACGCGACCACGAGGAACAGGCTTATGCTCGCGAGGTGGACCGGTCCCTCTGGCCGGCGTCGCAGCACGGCGCGAAGGGCCATCGCCCACAGCGCTCCAAGCGCGACGAGGATCAACCCGAGTCCGAGTGGACCGCTCTGGTAGAGGATCGCGAGGTAGCCGTTGTCCGACAGCCGGAATCGCCCTTCGGTCGTAAGGTTGCTCGCGATCCCCGCCTGGCCCAGTCCGTGCCCCAACGGCGCACCACGGCGCGAAGCCTGGGGCACGACTCGCTGGATCAGGCGGAAGCGGACTTGAGCGGAAGGGTCTTCCTCGGGGGTGCGCAGCGAGACCGCCCGGGTCACTACGGCGCGGACCGTCGGGTGGCCGTAGCCGGCGGTCGCGACAACGGCCGCGACGAGCGTCGCGGCGATGACACGGCGCAGAGCCACCCGACTTCGCGTCGCCCCGACGTACGCGACGATCGCCACGGCAAGGCCGACCCAGACGCTCCGGACGTACGAGAGGGCAAGGGCGATCGATGCGAGCCCGGCCCCAAGCGTGCCGAGACTGCGCAGACGGGGGACGACGAGCATCACCGCGAGCGACACACCCATCACGGCAGCGAACGGGACAGGCGAGTTGAGGGTCGAGAACGCGCGGACCCGGCCGCGTTCGGGAGCGCGGAGGCCTTTGGTGCCCGTCGCCTCCACCCAGGTGTCGTCCCAAGGCAGGTATTCGTAGAAGTAGTACTGCACGATCGCATACGCGGCGAGGATCGGGGCGGCAACCAGGAGGACCCTGCCAAGGGTCCCCAGCGCCCCTTGCGGCCGCCTGACTACGTCCGCGTATCCGAGGACGGCCGCCAGGAGAGCGCCGCCGTACGTGAACAGTGCGAACAGCATCGCTCGCGGCTGCGCGAGCCCCGGGGGGACGCCGACCAGGAACGCAGCGGCAGCAGAACCCAGGACGACGAGGGCGACGGGCGCGAGCCGCAGGTGGCGCAACTCCATGAGCGCGACCAGGGCCGTGAGTGCATAGGGCGCCAGCGAGAGGACGTCGAACCGCGTGAAACCGAACGTGACGTCGAACAGGCGTCGTATGAACGGCACGAGGAACCAACTGAGCCATACGAGAACGAGCGCGTGAGCACGGTTCCGGCGGTACAGCCAGAGGAGCAGCAGCACGGCCGCAGCCGTCACCACGATCTGAGGGGCCTGCTTGACCAGGGACAACGTCATATGAGTCGCGAAACGTCCACGGCGAAGATCAGCAGCGCCTCATCTGCGGAGGGGATGCTCCGGCGATGGAGCAGGTGAGCGAGCCGGCCAGCGGACGCGGCGCAGAGCGGTCACCCAGGGCCGACAACGAGGCTGGATCCGGCGGGACGAACGGTACAGCAACGGAGCGCAGAGGTCGCCCGCGTGCGCCGCGACCCCGACCAGTGGGTGTCGCCGCCGTCGTCCACGACTTCTTCATCCAGGACGGCGGCGCAGAGCGGATCGCCATCGAGCTCGCGCGCCTGCTGCCGACAGCCAGTGTCCACACGACCTTCTTCGACGAGGTTCGGTTCGCGGATCGGCTCGACCCGGCACGCGTGCGTACCTGGCCGCTGCAACGCGTCCTGGGAGCCACGCCGCGCTTCCGCGCGCTCCTGCCGCTGTATCCGGTCTGGTTCTCCGTGCTCGACCTCCGCGGCTCCACACTCGTCGTCAGCAGTTCGAGCCACTTCGCAAAGGCGGTCCGAACCTCGCGGAGTGGCGTGCACGTCGCCTACGTGCACACCCCCGCGCGGTACATCTGGCAGCTCGACGCGTACCTGGCCGGGTCGAGCTACGCCCTTCCGGCCCGACTCGCCGGGCGGCTGATACGCCCGTTCCTCCAGGCCTGGGATCGACGGACAGCGGCCGGGCCCGACGTGATCGCGTGCAACTCGCACGCCATCCGGGAGCGGATACGACACTTCTGGGGACGCGACGCAGTCGTCATCCCACCGGCGGTCGACACTCGTGAGATCCCGTTCCCGGGGACGGACGAGGGATTCCTGCTCGTCGCCGCGCGCCTGCTCGCATACCGGAGGATCGACCTCGCCGTGGAGGCCGCGAGCCGACTCGGGCGGGAGCTGGTGGTCGTGGGCGAGGGCCCGGAACGTCAGCGGCTCGAGGCGATGGCCGGAAGCACCGTCCGGTTCCTGGGGCACGTGGACCGCGCCCGACTGGTCGAGCTGTTCTCACGCTGCCACGCGTACCTACTCCCCGGCGTGGAGGACTTCGGGATCGCGCCCGTCGAGGCCATGGCCGCCGGTAAGCCCGTCGTCGCCTTCCGCGGTGGAGGGGCGCTCGATACCGTCATCGAGGACCGGACGGGCGTGTTCTTCGAGCCCCAGACGGCGGACGCGCTGTCCGACGCCATCCTCCGACTCGACGAGCTTTCGTTCGATCCGGCAGCCATCCGCGCGCACGCCGAGACATTCGACAGCACCGTCTTCCGGCACCGCTTCCGGGAGCTGTTCGCCCGTCTGGGCGTCGACCCCCATCTATACTCCTCGGCGTGACCCAGAAGACGGCGCTGATCACGGGGATCACCGGGCAGGACGGCTCGTACCTCGCCGAGCTGCTGCTCGACAAGGGCTACCGGGTCGTCGGGATGACACGGCGCTCGAGCACGGCGAACGACGAGCGCATCTCGCATCTGGTCGACCGGATGAAGGTCATCCAGGGGGACCTCCTGGACCAGGCGTCGCTCGTGTCCGCACTCCGCGACAACGCCCCCGACGAGGTCTACAACCTCGCCGCCCAGAGCTTCGTGCCGACCTCGTGGAACCAGCCCGTGCTCACCGGGGAGTTCACCGCTCTCGGCGTGACGCGGATGCTCGAGGCGATCCGTCACGTCGACCCCTCGATCCGGTTCTACCAGGCGTCCTCGAGCGAGATGTTCGGAAAGGTCCGCCAGGTGCCGCAGAACGAGGAAACGGCGTTCCACCCTCGCAGCCCGTACGGCGTCGCCAAGGCGTACGGCCACTTCATCACCGTCAACTACCGCGAGAGCTTCGGCTTGTTCGCCGTCTCGGGGATCATGTTCAACCACGAGTCGCCGCGGCGGGGGCTCGAGTTCGTGACGCGCAAGGTGACCGATGGCGCCGCGCGGATCAAGCTGGGGCTGGCGAAGACGCTCCGCCTCGGGAACCTGGACGCAAAGCGCGACTGGGGGTACGCGGGCGACTACGTGCGCGCGATGTGGCAGATGCTCCAGCAGGACGAACCGCGCGACTTCGTGGTCGCGACGGGCGAGGCACACACCGTCCGCGAGCTATGCGAGGTCGCCTTTTCGCACGTCGAGCTCGACTACCGCGACCACGTCGTGATCGACGAGGATCTCTTCCGACCGGCCGAGGTCGACCAGCTCCTTGGCGACGCGACGCGGGCGCGCGAGCAGCTGGGCTGGCGCCCCGAGGTGGCGTTCCCGGAACTGGTCGCGATGATGGTCGACGGCGACCTCGAGCGACATCGGCACGCACAGCGGCCCGGGGTGACGGGGGCGCGGGAGGTCCACCCTCTCATCGCTCGGTGAGGGTCTTCCTGACCGGCGCCTCCGGTTTCGTCGGTCGGGCGCTTACCGAGGAACTCGGCGACGCGGGCCACACGATCGCGGGCACTCCCGACCGGGTGGATGTCACTGACGCCGATGCGCTCGCCCATGCCGTCGCGGCTGCACGGCCTGACGCCGTCGTCCACCTCGCCGCAGTCGCCTACGCGCCCGACGCTGCGCGCGACCCGCTGCACGCATTCGACGTCAACGTCACAGGGACGATCAACCTCATGGAGGCCGTCCGCTCGCTCGCGTCCACTCCGGTCGTCTTCGTGGCGGGCTCGTCCGAGGTCTACGGCGCTCCGCGTCCGGAGGACCTCCCACTGCGGGAAGAAGCGGCGCTCCGCCCACGAACGCCGTACGGAGTATCCAAGGCGGCGCAGGAAGGTGTCGCTCTCGGGTACGCGGCGCGGCTGCGGCTCCGCCTCGTAGCTGCACGCTCCTTCAACCACAGCGGCGCTGGTCAGCGCGACAGCTTCGTCATCCCTGCGCTCGCGCGCCGCGTCCTCGACGTCGCACAGGGCCGCGCGCGATGGATCCGAGTCGGGAACCTGGACGTCCGACGAGACTTCACCCACGTTCGCGATGTCGTCCGGGCGTACCGGCTCCTCATCGAAGCGATGGCGGATGGCCGCGTCGAGCCGGGTGGGCAGATCTACAACGTTGCGTCCGGGACGTCGGTCCCCATCCGTCAGGCGCTCGAGGGCCTGTGCGCGCTCGCGGGCGTCGATCCGACGTTCGTCATCGACCCTGGACTGGTCCGGCCCGATGACCCGATCGACATCCGGGGGGACGCAAGTGCATTGCGAGCGTTGACCTGCTGGCGTCCGGAGCGGACGTTCCAGGAGATGCTCGCCGATGTCTGGGGTGCCGTCGGCAGCCGTGACACGGTGTCACCGTCGGGAGGACCGATCGGGTGATGCGCGGCGTCACCAAGGCGAACGAGACGGCGGCCGTCCCCGCCGTGCCGGGAATGCGGCGTCCCGCCCGGATCCCCTGGCCATCGCTGGCGACGCTTGCGATCGAGCTTGCGCTCATCGCTGCATACATCGGCCTCGCCGCCCTGCCGAACCCCCGACAGCTGCGCGAAGTGTGGCTGATCACGGCGATCCTCGTGAGCGTCGCGCGGCCGGCCTCGGGCCTCGTCGTGCTGGCAGCGGTCGCTCCGTTCAACGAGCTCGTCCCGGTCCACCGACAGCTCGGAAGCAAAGCCGTGCTCGCCGCCGCTCTACTGCTCCGCGTCGCCATCGGACACATATCCCGAGTGGCGCGCGACCACCTCGGAAGCGAGCAGCGAGGCCTCGACCGCGCCGGCGCGCGCGGAGGGATGGACGGCCTCGTCGCCAGGGTGCGGGGCATGGACCTGCGGCGCGTCTCGGTCGCGTTGGCTATCGTGCTCCTGGTCGGTACAGCCGCGGGCGTCCTGAACTCGCTCCTCCGCTACGGCGGCGAGTTCGGAGGCCTCGCCTTCCGGTTGTGGCTCGAGGGGGCCGGCGCCGCATTCGCCGTGCTGCTCGTGGCGTACCACGTCAGTCGGCAGGGAGACGTTCGGCCACTCGCGGCCGCGATCGCCGGCGCGTCAGGGGCTGCAGTGCTCGGCCTGATCGACTTCGCCGACGCCCTCCCCCTCCGGGCCAGTCCGCTCGGACCGCTGCTCCGCCGCGCGGTGACGAAGGACCGCCTCGAAGGTGTCCTTTCGGCACCCAACGCGGTCGCGATGATCGTGCTCGTCCCCGCGATCGTCCTCCTCGCTGCCGCCCTCTGCCACCGTGGCGTCCGGTCGCGGATCACCGCAGGGCTCGCCTCCGCCGCCCTGTTCGCCGCCGTCGTCCTGACCTTCAGCCGCTCAGCACTCGTCGCGACCGCAGCCATGGCTGTCTCGTACCTGTGGCGCTTCAGTCGGCGACTGGCTATCGCCGGTCTCATCGCGGCGATCGTCCTCGTGATCGTCTTCCTGCCACGCTACCTGGCTGCGCGAGCCGATCGACCACGGGAGGGTGCGGACCTGCTGACCCGTGGCGACCGGGGAAGGGTCAACGGCTGGTACGCAGCCACGCGGATGTGGTGGGACCAGCCGCTCACGGGGCACGGCTACCAGAGCTTCCGAGTCCTCCACAAGCGATACGGGGCGAAGTTCATCCGCTCCCCCCACAACGAGTGGCTTCGCTTCTTCGCGGAGGAAGGAACCCTGGTCGGGCTAGCTGCCGTCGGGTTCCTCGGGTCGACGCTGGTGGCACTCTGGGTGTTGCCCGGCTGGCTCCCGCTCGGTGCCTTCGGTGCCCTCCTGGCCTTCTCGATCATGGCCTCTTTCAACAACCCCTTCCTCTACGTGGAGGTGACCGTGCCGCTCTTCGTGGTCGTCGGAACGGCCCTCGCCCGGCCCCCGCCCGGCACCGGCGCAGACCCCCGACGTCTTCGCGCTCGCTCATCGCCCGGAGCGTGACGAGAACCGTGGGGGCGTCACCCTCTGCTAGACTCGACGATCCGGATCTCGGTTTCGAGGCTGCGTCGCTGTTTTCCGCGGTCCCGCCTTCCCAGATATGTTCCCGGCTTTCCCAACGTCCAGGAGGAGATCGGTGTCACAACGCGTACTCGTGCTGGGCGGCGACGGCTACCTTGGCTGGCCCACCGCGATGTACCTCTCCCAGCGCGGGTACCAGGTAGCGGTCGTCGACAACTTCGCGAAGCGCCACTGGGAACTCGAGATCGGCGTCGAACCTCTGTTCCCGATCCCGACGCTCCACGAGCGCGTCCGCGCGTGGCACGAGGTCAGTGAGAACGAGATCGAGCTGCACGTGGGGGACCTCACCGACTACCGGTTCGTGGAGTCGGTGTTCCGGTCGTTCCGCCCCGACTCGGTCGTCCATTACGGCGAGCAGCCGTCGGCCCCCTACTCCATGATCGACGTCCGCCGCGCGACCTACACGCAGCAGAACAACGTCATCGGGAACCTCAACGTCCTGTTCGCGATCCGTGACGTCGCGCCGAACGCGCACCTCGTGAAGCTCGGCACGATGGGCGAGTACGGGACTCCCAACATCGACATCGAGGAGGGCTACCTGACCGTCCGACACAACGGACGGGAGCACACCTTCCTCTACCCCAAGACACCGGGCTCGCTCTACCACCTGTCCAAGGTCCACGACTCGAACAACATCCACTTCGCCTGCCGGATCTGGAAGATCCGTGCGACGGACCTCAACCAGGGCGTCGTGTACGGGGTGGAGACCGACGAGTCGGCGCTCGACGAGCGGCTCGCCACGAGCTTCCACTACGACGAGGTGTTCGGGACGGCCCTCAACCGGTTCTGCGTGCAGGCCGTCGCCGGCGAGCCCCTCACGGTCTACGGCAGGGGCGGCCAGACCCGCGGCTACCTCAACATCCGCGACACGATGGCGTGCGTGGAGCTGGCGGTGAAGAACCCCGCCGAGCCCGGCGAGATGCGGGTCTACAACCAGTTCACGGAGCAGTTCTCGGTGAACGAGCTCGCCGAGAAGGTGAGGACGGCCGCGGGGCACCTCGGCATCTCGGCGCGCATCGAGCACGCGCCCAACCCGCGCGTGGAGATGGAGGAGCACTACTACAACGCGAAGCACCAGAAGCTCCTCGACCTCGGCCTGAGCCCGAAGTTCCTGGGTGAGGAGTTGATCGACTCGATGATCCGGAAGATCGAGCGCTACAAGTCGCGGATCAACCGGAACCTGCTCCGGATGGGCGTCAAGTGGGCCCCCAATGACCCCAGGGACCCGCTCGCGCCGACGACCGAGCCGACTCGTGCCGAGCGCGACTCCGCGGGCCTGGACGTCAAGAAGGAGCCGGCGACGGTCTAGGGCGGCGTGGAGCGGTGATCGCGGGGGCGAACCCTCCCTTTTCAGTCCCGATCGGATCCTTTCCGAGCGATGCGCCGGGCGGATCTCAGCCGGTGGCGGTGGTCCAGAGAGCTGATAGAGGCGCGATAGGAGTGGACACAGCGCCGCAGACGGGGTGAAGGCGCAGAGCTCGGTATCATTCCCTGCCGCCGCGACCTCGTATCCTCTGAGTAGCCTCCCCGATGATCCGACGCCACGCTACGACTCTCCGGCTCGCGCTCATGGGCGCGGACCTCCTCAGTGCGATCGCACTGTTCATGGTGCTGTCCGTCCTCCGCGCCGGTGGCGAAGACTGGAGGCGGATCTGGCTCCGCGTCGATCTCGAGCCCCCCTGGGTCGTCGCGGTCGGGTACGGACTCGCATGGGTGCTCGTGCTGTGGCTTCGCGGCCTCTACCGCGTGCAGGCGCGCTGGTCCCTGCGCCGCGAGGCGTTCGACATCGCGTCCGGGGTTGCCGTGTTGGCCGTCGTGACGCTCGCCGCGCTGTTCATCGCGCGGCTCACCGACGTGAGCCGCCTGTTCCTGCTCATCCTGTTCCCCGCGCAGGCTGCCCTCACCCTGCTTTCGCGGGCCTTCTTGCGACGCCTGTTCGCCTACGTCCGCAGCCGAGGGCACAACGCGCGGTTCGTGCTCGTCGTCGGCACCGACCCTGCGGCGCAGGATCTTGCGGACCGGATGGAGGGACACGTCGACCTCGGACTTCGGGTCATCGGCCACCTCGCAGCGTCGGGAGCGCCCGGGACGGGAGTCAAGCGTCCCGTGCTTGGCACGATCGAAGAGATCGAGGAGATCCTCCACAGCCGCGTCGTGGACGAGGTCGCGATCTGTCTGCCCGTTCAGTCCTGGGACATCATCGAGAACATCGCCAGGCTGTGTGAAGACGAGGGGAAGATCGTCCGGATCCCGGTCCCCACGCTGGCCGGGGGCTATGTCGAGGAGTTCGACGGACTCTCGATCCTCTCGCTCGCGTACGGCCCGGACCGTGCGGTCGGCCTGGCGCTCAAGCGCGTCCTCGACCTGACCGTCTCGGTCGCAGCGCTCGTCGTGCTGAGCCCGCTGCTTGCGGCCATCTCGGCCTGGATCCTGGTCCGGGACGGCCGGCCGATCCTCTTCAAGCAGGTCCGTGTCGGCCTGCATGGTCGCCCCTTCACGCTTCTCAAGTTCCGGACGATGGTTCCTGACGCCGAGCAGCGGCTGACGGAGCTGCAGGCGTTGAATGAGGTGAATGGCCGCGCCTTCAAGCTCACCCACGATCCGAGGGTGACGCGGACCGGACGGGTCCTGCGCGCCTCGAGCCTCGACGAACTCCCCCAGCTGTGGAACGTCCTCCTGGGCGAGATGAGCCTCGTCGGCCCACGGCCTCCGCTGCCGCACGAGGTCGCCGCCTACGACATCTGGCACCGACGCAGGCTGTCGATGAAGCCCGGGATCACGGGCCTGTGGCAGGTCAAGGCGCGTCGCGAACAGGAGTTCGATCGGTGGGTCGAGATCGACCTCGACTACATCGACCGGTGGTCGCTGTGGCTCGACCTCCAGATCATGCTCCGCACGATCCCGGTGATGCTGGCACAGCAGGGCCGCTGACCCGCTGCTTCCACCGGCCCTCACCGCCCCACCCATACTGTCGTCCCGATGCGACGCTGGTACGTCTGGGTCCCGATCTCCGTACTCCTGCTCGGCTTCGTCATCGCCAGGACGCGGCCGTGGGAGATGGCGGCGCTCGGTGATCGCCTCCAGGTCACGCCGCTCGTCTTCGCGCTGCTCCTCAACCTGCTCGTCGTGGTGCTCTGGGCCGTGCGGTCGCTGCTGCTGATGGCAGGGGTCGGTCATCCGGTGTCGTTCCTCCAGCTCGTGCCCGTCGTGTCGTTCGCGAACACCATCAACAACGTGACGCCCGCCAGTTCAGGCGAGGTCCTGCGCGCGATCGTGCTCAAGGATCGCCACGCCGTCCCGTACTCGCGCTCGGCCGCCGTGATCGTCCTCGAGCGGTTCTGGGCGCTCGGGGTGATGGCGGTGACCGCGCTCGCGGCGGCGGCCGTCGTGTTCCTGGATCCCGCGCCGCCCGGCGCCATCCTCGCCTGGGGCGCCGCACTTGCTGCCATGCACGTCCCGCCGGCCGCGTACCGTCTGGGGCTTCGCCCGGGTCGTCTCCTCAGGCGCTTCGAGGCGGCGCCACCGGAAGACGGGCGGGCGCTGATCGGACGAACGGTCGGTGGGCTCGTCGAACTGGACTCGACGCTGGCTGGGCTGCTCCGCGACCCGCGCCAGACCGCGGGCTTCCTCGCCACGACGGCCGCGATCTTCGTCTGCTACGCACTCCAGCTCGTGCTCGTGGTATCGGCGCTGGGCGACTCGATCCCGCTGCAGGCCGCGTGGGCGGCGCTGGGTCTCGGGATCCTCGCCGGCGTCTTCAGCGCGCTGCCGTTTGGCCTCGGCGCGACAGATGTCGTGGTCGCGGTCCTCCTCGAGCGCGCGGGCCTCGCGGCACCCGAGGCGGGGGCAGCGATCCTGCTGCTGCGCGCGGTCACGACACTGCCGCTCGGCGTCGCCGGGAGCGTTTCCTGGGCCTTCCTCGCTGGCACTCGAGCGCTCCCGTCGTCAGCCTCCCAGAACGAGAGCCCGTGACGACTAGGGCCGTTGCGCTCCGCTTCGGGAGTAGCGACTGTCCTCTCCGAAGACCTCGACCGACAGCTTCCTGATCCGCTTCATATCCAGCTCCAGTGTCCATAGCCCGCCCGTCTTCTCGAGAGGCGGATGGACCGAGTACGGCGGGGCCAGGACGTACCTCGCGGTCCTCTCGTCGCTCACCTGCTGCGCGAGCTGGAGCATCGCGGGGAGCTGTTCGGCGGGGAAATCGGTCTTCACAGTGCGTGCCGCCGCATCCAGGACCTGCGGCAGTCGCGGCAGCATCGCCGGGTCCGTCAGCTTCTCGCGCAGGGCCAGGAGCACTTCCTGCTGTCGCGAGGCCCGCGTGAAGTCGCTGTCACCCCGACCCTTCCTCGACCGGACGTAGGCAAGGGCCGTCTCTCCGTCCAGATGGTGGCGGCCGGCGGGGAGCCGGAAGCCGATCCTCCCATCGTCGAAGCCGTATTCGGGATCGTCGATCTCCCGGTCGTTGACGACGTCGACCCCGCCGACGAGGTCGATCATCCGCTCGAATCCGTCCAGGTTGATCGCGGCGTAATGGTGGATCCGGATCCCCAGCAGATGGCCGAGCTCGCGCTGGAGGGCAGCCATGGGACCCTCCGGGTACTCCTCTTCGTTCCTCGCCACGTAGCTGTAGAACGTGTTGATCTTGTCCCTGTAGATATCCCCGTTGCTGAGCCTGAAGCGGGCGATGTCGCGCGGGAAGCTGATCATCGCTGCCTTGTTCGTCCTCGGATCGAAGCTCACGACCATGAGCGTGTCTGTCAGGTGATGGTTGCCCCGGTGTTTCGACGCGTCGAGCCCCGTCAGCACGAAGTTGATGCGGTCCTTCGCGATGTCGATCGGCGGCTCCGGCGTCGCCTCGGGCTGGTCCGTCGGCTGCACCACGCCCGACGCGCGCGGCTCCCCTGCGGGCTTCGCCCTGGGTCGGGAGCCGACGGGAGGACGGGAGGGAGGCACGAAGATCCGTGCCCCCGCGTCATAGAACGACCAGGCGCCGTACGCCACGGTGCCGTGCGTCGCGACGACGACGAGCGCCAGGACGAGGAACACCGGCGGCAGCCGCCGCCGGGACGGAACCGGGATCCCTCGCCGCGGCAGTAGGGCGTCGACCATCGATAGCAGCCGCCAGATCGCGGCGAGGATGGCAACGACCAGGACCGTCACGGCGACGGAGGGAACGAACAGACGGGCGATGAATACGGTCGGGCTCGAGAGGAGCTCGACCACGAGGTAGAGCACGATCGCAACGATCGGCAGCGCGAACACGAGCGCAGCGACACGCCGGCCGAGATACAGCTGGCCAAGGCCCGGCCACAGGAACGAAAGGAACGCGGCGATCGACGGCGAGCGCCGGGGATCGCCACGTAGCTGCAAGCGGGGGTCCACCTCGCGCCCGAGTCTAGCATCGGCGCCTCCGATCGCCCTTGCCGCTACTGCCGCCGTTGGGCCCGCTTCCGGCGGTGTTACACTCCCGCCGCCCCCGCACGGGAGAGGTCGCCCGGTCGGCGCGGGAGCGGGTTCGCGACCGCTGCCGCCGCCGGATCCCAGCCACGCCCGAGGGCTCCAGGAGGATCGGTATGCCTGCACGTGAGCGCGCGCGGCCGCGCCGGTACCTGGTGACCGGCGGCGCGGGTTTCGTCGGGGCGTCCCTGGTCCGGGCGCTCGAGACGCGAGGCGATCAGGTACGTGTGCTCGACTGGGGACAGACCGCGCGCGACGTGTATCTGCAAGGGACGGCAGCCGAGCGTGTCGAGGCCGACCTGAGCGACCCGGAAGTAGCGCCGGCGGCGGTCCAGGACATGGACGGCGTGATCCACCTTGCCGCTCGGACGAGCGTCCCGGCATCGATCGCGGCGCCGCTCGCTGACCTTCAGCACAACGTCGTGGCCAGCGTCCACCTCCTCGACGCAGCGCGTGACGCGGGTGTCGAGCGCTTCCTGTTCGCGTCCTCCAACGCGGCCGTCGGCCTCATGGATCCGCCGGCGCGCGAAGACGCACACCCGCGCCCCGTCGCTCCCTACGGTGCCGCGAAGCTCGCCGTCGAGGCGTACCTCCATGCCTACCACCAGAGCTACGGGCTGGTCACGACCGGGCTGCGCTTCTCGAACGCGTACGGTCCCTACGCGCTGCACAAGATCAGCGTGGTCGCCGCGTTCCTCAAGGCTTACCTCGCCGGGCGTCCGCTCACGCTGTACGGGGACGGCAGCCAGACACGGGACTTCGTTCACGTCGACGACCTCGTCGCGCTCGTGCTGCTCGCGTTGGATGCTCCCGCGGAGGCAGTGGCGGGTGAGATCTTCCAAGCGGGCACGGGGCGCGAGACCTCGGTCGGGGAGCTCGCGCGGACGTTGCTCGAGGTCGGGGACCGGCCGGGACGGATCGAGCACCTCCCACCGCGGCACGGCGATGTCGCCAGGAATTTCAGTGACATCGGCAAGGCGCAGAGTGTCCTTGGCTACCGCCCCGCCGTCGAGCTCCGTGACGGCCTCGCTCGGACGGTCCGCTGGTTCGAGTCAGCTCTTGCCGACCCCGACCTCGCCCCCCTCGCGGCGACCCCGAGCGCTTCCGGCTCCGACTAGGACATCCTTGGACGCGGGTCGCGGACTCTCCGGCCGCTCTCCCGACGGCGTCAGTCGCGACGCCGCGTACACGGTCCTCACTCGACTCGCGCTCGCCGGGCTCATCCTCGCCACAGACGTCGTCCTGGCACGGGTGCTCGGGCCGGCTCCGAAGGGAAGCTTCGCCCTGATCCTCCTGTTCTCACAGCTCGGCGCGCTCGTGCTCGGCCTCGGCATGGACAAGGCCCTAGGGGTCATCGCCGGGCGGTCGCGGGAGGACGCTCGCCGCGGCTTCGCGAATGCCCTCCTGTGGACGCTGCTCGCGGGTGGCTTCGGCGTCGTCGCGGTGCTCGCGCTCTATCACGGGGCGAACGGTCCTGCCGCCGCGGACCCGGCGGGTCCCCTCGCCGCCCTCCTGCCGAACGTGTCGGGAAACCAGTTCCTGTTCGGCGCACTCGCGCTTCCGGCCGAGATGTTCTTCGCGATCGGACTGCTGGGGCTCCTCGGTCGGCGTCGAGTCGGCGCCTACAACACGATCCGCCTCCTGCGCCGGGCCGTGCTTCTGCTCCTCTTCGTCGCCGTGGCCGCCGTCGCACGCCTGAGCCTCGACGCGGCGCTGCTCATCAACCTGCTCTCGCTCGGCGTGGCCGCGCTCGCGGTCCTGGTGGTCGCTTCTCGCGAACAGGTCCTGGCGGTCGAGCCGAACGCGGTGCTCCTCGGGGAGCAGGTCCGCTTCGGCCTCCGCTCCGTGTTCGGCACGCTTGCGGAGCGGCTGCAGTTCCGTGCTGATGCGTTCCTCGTGAACCTCCTGCTCGGGCTCACCGCCACCGGTGTCTACTCGGTCGCGGCCGGCCTCGCCGAGACGCTCTGGTACGTCCCGAATGCGTTGGGGGTCGTGATGTTCAGCCGCGCGGTGTCTCGAGGCTCGGACGCCGCAGGCGTCGCGAGCGCACTCACCCGCTCCACCCTTGCCCTGGCGGTCGTCCTGTCGGTGCCAGTCGCCCTGCTCGCCCCGTTCCTCGTCGAGACCGTCTACGGAAGCGAGTTCATCGCCGCCGCGTTCGCGCTCCAGGCGCTGCTGCCGGGGGTCGTCGCCTACAGTGTCGTCGCGATCCTTTCGCAGTACGTCGTCGGACGGGGATCACCGGGCGCCTATACCGTCGTGCTTCTCCTGGGGCTCGCGACCAACCTCGCGGCGAACCTCGTCCTCATCCCCGCCCTCGGCATCATCGGTGCCGCCGTCGCCTCGTCGCTCAGCTACGGGCTCACCGCGCTCCTGACCGTCGCGATCTTCCGGCGCATCTCCGGGCAGGGGCTGCGAGAGACGCTCCTCCTCACACGCGCCGACCTGGCCGCCGGCGCCGCAGCTGTGGTCGCCGTTCGCGCGAGGCTCCTGCGCACGCGCCCGACGTCCGCGACATCCCTGTGAGTAGGGCGTGAGCACCGGTGGCCGGGTCCGACTCGCGGTCCTCGACGACAACCCCTTCCTGCGCACACCCGAGGGCACCGTCCACCCGGCGGCTGCCACATTCCACCGGTTCGCCGAGGCGGTGGTCCGGGCCGGCCCGTTCGGACAGGCGCGGTACCTGATCCCGGTCCGCCAGCTCCGCTCCGGTGAGCCCGCGCCCGGACTCGGGCCCGTCGACCAGACGGTGCTGCGCATCGAGGCGACCACGC
The DNA here is from genome assembly GCA_016781485.1 of Chloroflexota bacterium. Taxonomy (GTDB): domain Bacteria; phylum Chloroflexota; class Limnocylindria; order Limnocylindrales; family CSP1-4; genus YB3-1. Next base: position 48,367 of record JADDQH010000004.1, read on the forward strand.
CCTACGCCGGCGCGGCCGATTACCTTCGCCGCGCCCCCTCGCTCACGAGAGCGAACTGGCCCGTCCTCCGGCGCGCGATCGCCCGGTCGGACCTGATCTGGATCAAGACACCGGCGTCGAACGCGCTCCTCGCGGCGATCGCCGCGCGGGTCGCCGGCGCCCGCCGGTTCGCCTACGTCGCGGGGAGCAGCAGAGAGGTCGTCTCGTCGCAGAACCGAAGGGGGCTCGAGCGAATGGCGGCGACAGGGGCGGCGGGACTGTACGACGCCGTCACCACCGTCCTGACCCGGACCGGTCCCGCCGTTCACCTCGATGCCGAGCTGTTCACGAGCGTCGTCGAGCGACGGGACCTCGACGCCACCCCTGCCGAACCGCCTGCGCGCCAGGGTCGACCCTGGCGCGTCGTGTGGGCGGGCAGGATGGCCGGCGAGAAGGGACTGCCCGAACTGGTCGAGGCGGTCGAGCTGCTCGCCCGCGAGCGGCCCGTCGAGCTGCTGCTGATCGGTGACGGTCCGGCCCGCGCTCTCGTGGACGAGGAGGTGGCGCGGCGCGGACTGGACGGGCGGGTCCGGTTCCTGGGGTATCTCGGGGACCGGACCCGCTACTTCCAGGCGCTGCGCGAGGGCGACCTGTTCGTGCTCCCGTCGGCGGCGGAGGGAGTCCCGAAGGTCGTCGTGGAGGCGATGGCAGCCGGTGTGCCAGTCGTCGCGCGTTCCGTGGGACGGACCGCGGACGTGCTCGGCCGCGGCGAGCGCGGGGTCCTGGTGCAAGAGCCCGGGGCGCGTCCCCTCGCGCAGGCGATGGCCCGGCTACTCGCGGACGAGGGCGAACGGCGAGCGCTCCGGCGCGCCGCGCTGGCCTGGGCGGCCGGGCGTACCGCGGAGGCGCAGGCGCGACGACTCGTGGCGTGGATGACGGCGGCCTTCCCCGAGCTTCCGTGGCCGGATGAGTCCCGGTCAGGGGAGGAAGGTGCGCAGAACGCGAGGCCCGCGAGCTCGAGTCGCTAGCGAAGCCAGCTGCGCATGACCACGCGCAGGAAGCCCAGCCCGTAGCGGAGGGTCGAGCCCTTCTTCGTCTGCCCGGCGGCCCGACGACGGATGTTGACGGGCTCCTCGCGGATCCGGAGACCGGCACGAGCGGCTCCCAGCAGCAACTCGGGGTTATGGAACTGATCCTCGGTGAATACGATCTCAGCGAGCCGCGACGCCCGGATCGCCCTGTAGCCGTTCGCGACGTCGCTGATCGTCGTCGCACCGAGCAGGTTCATGAGGAACGTGAAGACACCGATCCCTGCGTGCCTCGCGAAGCCCGCCGTCCCCTCCTCTCGCTCGTAGCTTCCTCGGCGCCGTGACCCCACCACGAAGTCGGCGCGGCCGGCCACGATCGGCTCGACGAGCCGCGCCATCTCCGCGGGGTCGTGCTGCCCATCCGCGTCCAGCGTCACGACGACATCGACGCCGAGCCGCTCGGCGACGAGGTAGCCCGTCTGGAGCGCCGCTCCCTGACCGCTGTTCACCGGGTGTGCGACCACTCGCGCGCCGTGTGCTCGCGCCACCTCCCGAGTGCCGTCCGAGGACCCATCGTCGATGACCAGGACATGCGTCGCGAGCCCCGCGACCGCAGGCGGGATCTCGCGCAGCACCCGCGGCAGCGCCTCGGCCTCGTTGTACGCGGGGATGCAGACAAGGATGCCGCCGAGGCCGTCTCCCGCGCGCTCGTGCTCGATCTGCGCGGCGGAGAGCGCCCTGATCAGCCTCCGGACCCGCTGGGTCGTCCGCTCGACTTTCGCGAGGGCGTAGAACGTCAGCAGGTAGCCCACGGCGACCGCGACGACGAGCACCGTCAGGATCCTGCCGACCGGCGCGTCGCCGAGGCCGAAGAAGTCCTGGATGGGGACGACCAGATCCGGTAGCACCGCGACGGCGAACAGCGCGATCGCGGTCAGTCCCAGAAGGATGACGAGCGTCCGACTGCGCCCACGGCGACCGAGGAAGAGCGCCACGGTGATCAGGACGACCGCGAGCACCAGGCCGCCGAGTCGAAGCGGGCTCACGATCACCGTGCTGTCTCCGTCACCTGGTATACGGTAACGTCAGCGAAGGTAGCCGCGGGCTGAAGCTGCGCGAGCTGGGTCAGCGCGCCCGGCGCGACCGGGTAGCTCGCGGCAGTCGCCAACCGCCCCGGCGGCGCGACGATCACGTAATCGGCGCGAAGCGCAAGCAACCCGGCATCGGTGGGCGCCGCGAAGAACCGGCGAGCGAGATCCGCGTCACGGCTCGCCTGCGCGACCCACTCGGGATCCTCTCCATATGGGGCACGGCCATCAAGGATCCCCGCGCGGCCCGTCAGCGCGGCGACGGCGCCATCCGTGTACCCATTCACGAGGATCCTGGCGTCGGTCGGCGCGTTCTCGGAGATCCACAGGTAGGCGTCGCGACCCGTCAGGGACAACGGGCTGTTCGGCGGGTCGAGCAGGCGGTCGAACGATCCGGGCGCCATCAGGAGGCCGATCGACGACACGAGGCATGCGAGACCGGCGACGGACGCCGCGACCCGGCGCGCCGATCCCGTCGCCGTACCGCCGGTCGCCTCGTCCGGGGCCGACCGCCGATGTCGGCGCCATGCGCGGAGTCCCTCCACCCCTGCGAGCGCGCCCGCGGTGAGGATCGCACTCAACCCGAGGGCCTGATACGGCAGGAAGCGCCTCGGCCCGATTCGTCGCGGCACATACGTGGGGAACGCCTCGAACGTGACCAGGGAACCGACGACGAGAAGGACGACGACGAAGGCGCCGAACACGAGGAGCCGCCGCGGTACGTGGGCGGCACGGGTGCCCACGACGGCGATCATCGCGACCAGCAGCAGCCCGACGAGTACTGCCAGCCGCGCGGGATCGAGGATGTCGATCTGGAACCAGGGGTAACGCGCCGTCGCCGCGAGGACCCGCTCGTCGGTCCAGTCGTCCGGCGGGGGCTGCGAGACCACCTCGCCGCCGATCAGCGACCTGTACAGCTCCCACGTCGGGTCGCCGGAGGCCGCGAGCTGTGGTCCGAGCTCGCCGGCGCCCGGGATGCCGGAACCCGTCGCAGCGAAGATCCCGCCGGCAACGAGGACCGCCACCGCGAGTGAGAGGATCGCGGTCACCCATCGCGTCCGCCACGACTGTCCCGTCTGCAGCACGACCAGCGCCAGCCCGACCGCGCCCCCGACGACGAACACCTCGATGTGACTCGCGGCGACGAGACCCCCCAGCACGCCGGCGAGGACCACCCACGCGGGACGATCACTGCCCGAGTCGGTCCACGCCCGGTCGAGTGCCCACAGCGAGCCGATGAGGAGCAGGAGTGCGAACGACTCCGGCCGCAAGGCGCCGAACTTCGTCGCCCAGAGGTTCGTGCTCACGAACAAGCCCGCCAGGAATACGCCGCCGGGCAGCGACCAGCGTCGCGCGAACGCGACGAGGGTGAGCGCGGCCGCGACGAGCACGAGAAGTCGGTAGGTCTCGATCGTCGCGAGCCCGGTCTGGTCGAGCGTCTCGGCACCGGCAAGGTGAATCGTGAACGGAAGGTAGTCCCCCTTGAAATCGCGCGCCTCGCCCCACTCCAGGACGCTGTCGGGGAGCGCCCCCGAGGCCGCTGTGGTCTGGCTCAGGTTCCAGTAGTACCAGCTCGTCGTTGACCGCGGCAGTCCGGTCGGGAGGGCGGCGACGAGCTGTGGGGCCAGCACCGCGGCGAAGGCCAGTCCGAGCAGCAACGGCGTCCGTCGATCCCGGAGCTCGTCCCCGATCCTCGTTCGGCTGGCGCGACTGCCCGTCGTCGCCGGCTTCGCGGCCGATACCGGAGCGCTCGATCGAAGGAGGGACCGGAACTGCAAGGCGACGACGAGCACCCAGCCGACCAGGGCCGGCAGTCCGGCAGCGACGAGCAGGCCTCTTGGCTCCAGCGATCCGAGTGCCACGAGTGCGCCCGCGGCAGCGATCGCGATGGCGACGGACAGCACGAACGCCAGGACCAGCGTATCGAGCGGATCGAGCCGACGGACGCCGCGCCAGACGAGAGCCCAGGGCAGCCCCGGCAGCAGGAACCATGCCGCAACGACGAGGAGGCTCGCCGTTCCGGCGATCGCACCCTCCAGCGTTGCTCGGGCATTCACGCTCGGCTGGATCGGCGGCACTCCCGCAGCCGGGGCCGCACTCCCGATCCCCTGGGCGACGACGATGCGATCACCACCGAGGGCCTCGACGAACTCCGTCTGGGTCCAGCCGAGCCGCACCCTGGGGACATCGACGGCGAGGTGATCGAGCGCCATCGGGTCGTATACGACAGGGGGGTTCGAGAGCGGTGCGAGTGCGGTCGGATCGACGGCGTAGACACGAGCCTGGGCACGCCCGTTCGGCAGTGCCGAGGCGTAGAGGAGGCGGAAGGCGGGGTGCGACTCGAGGTAGGGGGAGATGGTCGTCGTGCTGCGCACCGGATGCTCACCCGTCAGCACGAGATATCCGGCATTCGTCGCCCTCAGTTCGCTGAGAAGGCTTGTCTGCGTCAACCCGACGTACGGGCCGTGCGGATGCTTGCGCACGAACAACCAGTCGTTCCCGACGGAAGCCGGATCGAACCGGGCATCAGCGAAGCGGAGGCCGGTACCCACCGGTTGGAACAGGTCCCCGCGGCGGGCGACGACGACGTCCACCGTCGGGATCTGGGGCATCGAGTACCGGGTATCCGTCTGCCGATGGATCTCCGCCCCGTAGAGCCAGCTGGTCATGACGGTCGAACCCGGTGGCACGTTCGCCTCCATCCACCGGCTGACGTCAGGCACCAGCGACGTCCGCCAGTCGAACTCGGGGCGCTGATCGGGGACGTCGGCGGCAGCGACCGCGGCGCTTCCGTTGACGAGCCGGATGGCGCCGAGGGTGAGCATGCCGACGAGGCCCGCGCTGGCGACGGCTGCGACGGCAAGCGCCACGGGCGCGGAACGGTAGCGGTGGGGCGTTCGGGCGTCTCCTCCGCCGAGCGACCGTCTCCAGATCCAGGCCATCGCCCTGGCGGCGATCGCGGCCTCCCACAGCGCCGAGAGGACGAAGAAGGGCAGCGCGCTCCTCGGGTCGTAGAAACTCGCACCCACGTACATCGCGACAGGCACGAAGCTGAGTAGCGCGAGTCCCATCACGAGCTCGACCGGGCGCCGGCGCGGTAGTCGCCACAGCGCGTAGAACCAGCCCACGACCGCGAGGGGGAGCGGCCAGAGGAACGGCTCGAACCGGTAGAGCGTGGAGCGGAAGACGGCGCGGAGGGGAACCGCAGGATCCTGGATGCCCTCGGTCGCGAACTGCCCGGCAAGGACGGCGAGGCCCCAGGTGGCGGCACCGATGACGGTGACCACAAGAGCAGCAGGGCCTTCGAGCCGCGCGATGAGAGGCGCCAGCTTCTGACCCCGCGCCCGGTGCGGCGACCACACGACGATCGCGAGCACGGCAACGGCCACCAGGGCCGATGCCGCGATCACGACGCTCGCCCCGCCCCGACCGAGGAGATAGATACGGCCGGTGTTCAGGAACGACCAGATCCACCACGGCGCCACGGCGGCGATGGATACGAGGTATGCGATCAGGACGCAGCGGATCCGTGCAAGTCGCTGCGGCGCCCCGCGTGCCCAGTACGCAGCCAGCAGCGGGACGGGCAGGAACGCGGCGGCCGTCAGCTTGAGGAGCACCGCGGCGCCCAGCACGGCGCCGAGCGCCACGGCGGTCGCCGGGCGTGGACGCTCGACCACACGGACCGTCAACAGGGCGGCCACCACGACGGCGCAGGTGACGCTCGTGTCGATCCGGAGGGAATGAACGAGCTGTAGGACGTCGACCTCGCCGAAGGCCAGGACGGCCACGAGCGCGCCCGCCAGCACACCACCGAGTCGCCACCCGACCCACGACAGGATCGCCGCCGTCACCGCGGCGAGGACAAGGTTCGTCAGCAGTCCGCCCGGGATCCCCGCCGCGGCGTATCCGGGCAAGAGGGTCAGTACGTAGAGCGGCGGCCGGAACGACACGGGTTCACCATCCGGCATCACCAGACCGCGGCCCTGAAGCAGAGACTCGACGATCGAGAGGTAGAGGCTGTCGTCGGGGGACAGGTACAGCGCGGGTACGAGCGCTGCTCCCAGAAGGGTCGCGAGCCCGGCCGCGACCGCGATGGTCAAGCGGAGCTTTCGGAAGGACCGGATCGCGGGCGCGAGACGCGCGGAACGGACGCGCTCGAGCGCCGCCGAGGCCGAGCTCAAGGGCGTGGATCCGCGGACGCGCGACCGGTGACGCAGGCGCAGGCAGTGGGGATCGGCACGAGACGAGAGCATACGACGAGGTCCCGCACTGGGCGGAGACGTGCCCTCGGAGATGGCGGCGCGAGAGCCGTCGTGCGCTCCGCGGCGCCACCGCCGCTGCGTCGCCATACTCGGGCGATGCACGAGCAGGCGGCCCTGTCCAGGCGCGCTCCGTCCCGGTGATGGCGAACTGGGTCGCGGCCGCGCTGATCGCGCTCGCGTTGATCCTCGGGGCCGCCCTTTCCTGGCGCATGACCGGACCCGTCGATGACGTCCGCGACCCGACGAGCCCGGGTCGCCTCTTCGTCGTGTTCTACCTCGCCCTCGTCGGAGTGGGCTCGGTCCTCATCACGGCGTCGGGACAGGGTGCGGCAGGCGCAGCGCTCGCGGCATCGGGCCTGCTCGCGTTCGGTCTCGGGACCGCCGTCGCTGCTCAGCGGTGGGGCGTCCCTCGGCGGGTCGAACCAGAGGCCGCGGTCGGTCCACTGCAGCCACTGGCGATCGCCCTCCTCGCCGTGGTCGGGCTCGTGGCGCTCGCCAGCGTGGCCGTCACGAGCGGCGTCCCGTTCCTCAGCAGCGACCCCGTGGAAAGCCGACTCGCGTATCAGGGCCACGCCTTCGACCTCTTCCGCCGACTGGTCCCGCCGGCCGCGCTCGTCGTCGTCGCGATCGCGCTCGTCCGCCGGGACCGGCGCGACTGGGCGCTCGCCGTCTTCGCCGTCGGATCGGTCCTTCTCGTGATGATCTCCCTGGCGTCGCGCACGCTGCCGCTCGAGCTCGCCATCGAGGCGTTGCTGCTCGCGTGGTGGGCGGGGCGACGTGCGTCCCGTCGCGTCCTCGCCGTCCTCGCGCTCGTGGGCGTCCTCGCGTTCGCCGCGATCCAGCTCGCCCGGGTCGGCCTCGCAGACGGGCTGCGGGATCCGGTCCGCTTCGCGGTCGAGCGGACGACGAGCAGACTCCTCCTCATCCAGCCACGGACGCTCGAGCTGCTGGTCCGCGAGATCCCGGCCCGGGAACCCTACTTCGGCGGCGCCACGTACGTCCGGCAGCTTGCCGCATTCTCGAACGGGCAGCCACGAGAGTCGCTCGGACACTGGCTCGCACGGCGCGGGATCGTGCCCGGGATCGAGGAACGCGGCTTCGCGACGCCGGGCGTGCTCGGCGAACTCTGGGCCAACTTCGGGCCGCTCGCGCTCGGCGGGATGTTCCTTGCGGGCGTCGGGGTGCAGACCCTCGGGCGAGCCGCGTCGCGGCTGGGACCGGGCGCCGCGGACCGGGTCTTCCTGGCCGTGGTGACCGTCGCCGTAGCCAGGACCTACGCGACGACTCTCAATGGCTTCCTGATGAGCGTCGCGGTCATCCTCGCGTGGCGGGTCGCGGCGACTCTGCCGGGATGGCCGCCGTGGCTCAGGGTCCCTGCTCGACGTCCGTCGGCGGCGACGGCCGACAGCGGGTCGCGATCGGCCCCCGCGGGTTGACGGTCCCGGTCGCTACCGGTCGTCGAACCAGTCGTCGAGGAGCTCCTGCGCCTCGTCCACGTCGAGTCGGAGCTGGTAGAGGTTCGAACCGACGACTTCGCGACTGAACCGCGGTGGTGACAGGACGACGCGCTGGGCGTTCTTGAGATCTGCCCGCGATGCGAGCCTGAGCAGTTCCGGGGCGGCACTCAGCGGGAGATCGGTCCGGAAGTGACGACCTACGACGTCCACGAGAGGTGGGAGCTCGGTGACGCCGACATCGTCGAGTGCATCGATCGCGGCCATCACGAGGAGCTGCTGTCGGTCCGCCCGCGCGAAGTCGTTGTCGCCGCCACGGCTCCTTGCCAATCGCAGCGTCTCGTCGCCGTCGAGCTCGTTCCTGCCCTTCGGGAAGTAGAGCCCGCGTTCGGTACTGCTGATCTGGTATTTCGGATCGTTGACTTCTTCTTCCAGGTCGACCTCGATGCCACCGAGCGCGTCGACCATGCGGCGAACGCCCGCGAACCCGGTGTACGCCCAGTAGTCGACCTCGATGCCGAGCAGATCACCGATCGCCGCCTTCGTGGCATTCCCAGCCGCATGCGGTTCCCCTTCCTGCTCCAGGTACCACTCGTAGAGCATGTTGATCTTCTTCGTGAACATGCGACCCCCGGGGATCGGGAAGCGAGCGATGTCTCGCGGGATGCTGACGGCAGCAGCGTCGCCGCTCTCGGGCTCGAGTGACACCACCATCATCGTGTCCGTCCGGACGCCGGGGTTGTTCGCTCGCGCATCGGAGCCGAGAAGGAGGATCGTCAGACGCTCGTCGCGGCCGAGGAGCGACGGGATGACCGGGGTCGTCGTCGCGTCCGGCGCCGGCGTCGCGGGCCGTCCGGGATCCTGCGTCCCTGCATCGCCCCGGGGCCCGTTCCCTCCCCTGCCGCCGCGGAGAGGCGCGCCCGGGGGGGCCGGCGCGAACAACTCGCATGCGGCGAGCGCGAGTACCAACACCAGCGACGTGCCCACTCGCACGAGCGTCGACGCGGCGGGCGCGGAGACCGGTATGAGACGCATCAGGGACACGTACGCGACCCGTGCACGCGAGCGGAGGGATGGCGAGGAACGGTGGTCCGGAGTCCGGACGGCTGACGAGGAGGAGCCCACGAGGACCGACCCTACCACATGGACGGAAGAACGGAAGTTCGGTTTGTACTCGCAAGAGAGCCGCCGTCGCCGTGGTCGAGCATGCGAGGAAGACAAAGCGTCCGGTCGGAGCGTCGCAGCTGCGCGCGGTGCGAACCGGGCGCTACTGACACGGCACGCCCGGTCCCTGGCGGCGACGATCTTCGTGCTGGTCACGCTCTCCAGCGACGGCCCTCGGCAGCGACTACGATGCCCGGATGCTCCCGCAGCTCCTGTTCTGGATCCCCGTCGTCGTCGTCACCTGGGTCTATCTCCTGTACCCGGCCGTGGCGGCCGTCGCAGCCGCGATCCGGCCGTTCCGGATCCGACACTCGCTCGCGGCCCCGCGCCTGGTGACCGTCGGTATCGCCGTCCACAACGAGGCTGGGGACCTCGAGGAGCGCGTCGTGAACGTCCTGGGCCAGCAGACGGAGTTCGAGCTCGAGGTCGTCGTCGCCTCGGACGGGTCCACCGATGCGACGGACGCCATCGCCGCCCGTCTCGCCGAAGACGACCGACGCATCAGGTTGCTGTCGCTACCGCGGGGAGGCACGAGCGCGGCGCATAACGCGATCTTCCGGTCCGCGCGCGGCGACGTGGTCGTGCTGACGGACGCGGAGACGCGCTATCTCCCGGGGTGCCTGGATGCGCTCGTCGCGCCGTTCCGCGACCCGCGCATCGGCTGTACCACCGGTCACCTGTCCTGGCGGAACGACGGGTCGACTCCAACGAGCCAGCAGGAGGGACTCTACTGGCGGTATGAGCTCGCTGTGCGTGGCGTCGAAAGCAGGGCGGGCTGGCTGACGGCGGTCACGGGGGCGCTGCTTGCCTTACGTCCCGACTGCTACCGCCCGCTGCCGGACTCGGCCTCACACGACCAGCTGCTCCCACTCTACGCACGCGACCTTGGCTACGCCGTGGTCGCGGTCCCCGAGGCGCGTGCCACCGATCGCGGGATCACGTCGCTGGGACAGCAGTTCCGGAATCGAGCGCGCACCGCCACGCGCGGGATCCGCGCCAATCTCGCCATGGTGTCGCGCCTCACCCCCTGGCGTCGACCGTCAGCGTTCCTCGCCATCTGGTCCCACAAGCTGCTGCGCTGGGCGACGCCATGGCTCGCGCTGGCGGCTGTGATCGGCGCGGTGCTTCTCGTCGCGCGTGGCGAAACGGTCTATCTCATCCCGATCGTGCTCGCGGTCGCGCTACTCGCACTCGCCGGCCTCGGGTACGTGCTGCGGCTCGCCGGGCGTCGGGCGAGCTGGGCCGCGTTGCCGTTGGCCGTCGTCGTGGTGAACGCGGCGTTCCTCGTGGGCTGGCTCAACATCCTTCGCGGCCACAGGCTCACAGCCTGGCATCGCGCCGCGTGGCGAACGGAGTAGCCGGAGGGACGGAGCGCGTACGGCGGGCTGCGCCGAGACGCCGAGCAGTTCGGACCCTTCCGGGTCACCGCCCCTGCACGTACGCCGGGTCCTGCGAGTCCTCGACCACCAGGCTCTGCGGGTCGACCTCGGCCGCCGGACCGATGCCGTCCTCCTCGACCGGAGGGTGATCGACGGATGACCCATCGTCCGCGGGCACCGAGGCGAGCGGCTCCGACGACTCGGGTGACGCCGTGGGCACGGTGGAGGAGGCGGGCGCCGGAAGCACGAGCCACTGCCGGTCGCCGGGGACGTGGTACTCGATCCCGTGCGCCCGGAAATCGATCTCCCTCCAGAGCCCGGCGTTATCGAGCACCAGGCGGCAGTCCCGCAGCGCCCGCAGGATGGTTGTGTGCGGGTACGCGCCGTATTCCCGATGACCGGCCACCACGAGGACCGTGTCGAACTCGCCGAGGTCATCCGGGAACCGGAAGGGCTCGGCGCCGGAGATCCGCCGGATCTCGTCGTCCGTATAGTGAAGATCGTTCACCTTCACTTCGATCCCGTGTCTCCTGAGGGCAGGCGCGATCTTCACCGTGGGGCTCTGCGCCCACACCTTCATGTTCTTCGTGTACGACAGGCCGAGGATCCCGACGTGGCCGACATCGCCGCGGCGGACAAGGTAGTCGACCACTCGCCCTGGTTGTGCCTCGGAGGTCGCCACCGTCGCCTGCAGAAGGGTCAGGAACTCGGGACGCTCGGCACCCTGAAGGACGTAGTGGCTCGCGAGCGGGATGCAGTAGCCGCCGACGCCGAAGCTCGGGAAGTACGTTTCCATGTTCCACTTCGTGCCGACGAGCTCCAGGACCGCCCGCATATCGAGGTGCGGATACGCGAGGGCGAGCTGATTCGCGAGCGCGATGTCCATGTGGCGATACGCGTTCTCGATGCTCTTCACCACCTCGGCGTGGTTGTGGTCCGGCGCCACGACGAGGTTCTCGCAGACGATGCCGAGGGTGTCGAGCATCGCCTTGGTCGTCGCTTCGTCGGTCCCCCCGATGACGCGCGCGAGGGTGCGGAGAGAGCTCTCGGGGGTCGAGAACCAATCCCGCCTCGGGGCGCACCCGAACAGGACGTCCCGCCCGACGGTCAGGCCGGCTGATTCGAAGATCGGGATGACGAACTCGTCGGCGGTGTTGGGCGTCAGCGTCGACTCGATGATCACGAGCGGCGGCGGCTGCATCCGGAGGTCGGCGAGCTTCGTGATCTTCCGGCAGACGTCGGCCAGGATGTCGAGGTAGGGGAGGCCGTCGCGCTCGGTGGGGATACAGATGAAGTGGACGAGCACGTCCTCGTCGATCAGCTGCGACCAATCCGTCGTCGCGCGCGCGACGCCGCCCTGGAAGAGGTAGGCGGGAGTGAACCCGAGCCAGTAATCCATCGCGAAGATCGGGTTCTCGCCGCGGTTGATGACATCCACCTTCTCGCGATCGACGTCGGTCCCGATGACGGACACGCCCCGCTCGGCGAAGTGGCACATCGTCGAGTACCCGATGTGCCCGATCCCCCACACGGCGACCTTCTTCTGCCCGCTGACGAGAGCCTCGCGATAGTCGATCAAGTGCACGTCCCTTTGCTGTCGCTCTATCGGATGAACGCGGCGAGGTGGCCCGTCCGCGCGTCGGCAAGGCGCTGATGGTGCGGTGTCACGAGCGGCGGTAGCTCGTCGGGCGAGAAGAACGCCACGTCCCTTGTCTCCTCCGTCAGTCTGGGAGTCCCCTCGTCAGCCCTGCATCGAAAGCACAGGACGACCGGATGATGTGCCGTCCCGTCAGGATAGGTGACCAGCAGGTTCGGGTCGGAATAGACGCCGACCAGATGCTCGGGGGTCACGTTCAGCTCGGTCTCCTCACGCACCTCTCGGACGATCGCCTCTGACACGCTCTCCCCCGGCTCCATGATGCCCCCCGGGAGGCACCACAGCCCGCTATCCCGGCGCTGTGTCAGCAACACCCGCCCCGCCCCGTCGAAGATCACCGCCGACGTTGCCAATGACACCCTCCCGCGTCTGCCGACGCGGTCCCCGACGATCATCGAAGGCACGGCGGCGATGCTCCTCGTCGATTGACGCATACCCGGGGCGACCCCACTATACCGAGCGATGGCCCGACGGACCGGGACGACCCGGTGATGCCCGCCGCACCGGGCGCCCTCCTGTTCATCCTGGCCAGCCTTGCCGCTGCCGCGTTCATCGCCTTCGCCGCGACACCGCTTGCCGCCCGGTTCGCCCAACGCGTCGGCGCGGTCGACCGCCCGGCGGCTCATCGCTGGAGCCACCGCCCCATCCCTCGCTCCGGCGGTCTCGCGATCGGCACGGCGTTCGTGCTCGCGGGCAGCGCGGCGGTCGCGGTCAATGAGGTGACAGGGGTCGTGCCTCGCCTCTCCGTGGCGCCCTCGATGCTGCTCGCGCTGTTCGGCGGCGTCGCCGTCGCCGCGCTGCTCGGCTTCCTGGACGATCGATTCGAGCTGCCCGCGACCCGGCAGTTCGTCGGCCAGGTCGGTCTCGGCCTGGTCGCCGTCCTGGGCGGACTCTCCATCGGCGCGGCGAACAACCCGTTCGGTGCGGGACAGGTCGTGTTCGAGCAGCCCTTCGCGGCGGCGTTCGCGGTGCTCTGGATCATGGGCCTCATCAACAGCATCAACTTCGTCGACGGGCTGGACGGGTTGAGCGCCGGGATCGCCCTCATCGCTTCGATGACGCTCGGGCTCATCTCGCTGACGACGACGATCAACCAGCCGTTCGTCGCGCTGCTGTGCGCGGTCCTGGCGGGTTCCCTCCTCGGCTTCCTGCCCTGGAACTTCCACCCGGCTCGGATCTATATCGGGACGACGGGAGTATGGGTCGTCGGGTACGCGCTCGGCGTCCTCGCGATCCTTGGCACCGCCAAGATCGTGGTCGCGCTGCTCGTCCTCGGCGTGCCGGTCATCGACACCTTCTGGATCATCGTCCGGCGGCTGCGCCAGCGACGGTCACCCTTCTCGTCTGACCGGACGCACCTCCACCACCGCCTGCTCGACCTCGGCCTGACGCACCGGGCGGCGGTCCTCCTCGTCTACGCCATCTGCGCGGTCCTCGCGCTCCTCGGGCTCGTCCTCACGGGCACCGACCAGTTCTATGCGTTCCTGGGGATCCTCCTGGCAGGGGGCGTGCTCCTGCAGCTGGCGGGCGGGTACGCGGAGCGTGCCCAGGAGGCGCTCGCACCGGAGACGTATGAGGACGAGACCGCGGCGGAGGGGTGAAGGACGAGTCCGGCCCGTCTTCGCTACATCATCACGAGGCCGCCATCGACGGCGAGGACCTGCCCCGTGATGAAGCTCGCCTCGTCCGAGGCGAGGAACGCGACCGCGGCCGCGATCTCCTCGGGTGTCCCGAATCTCGCGAGCGGAGTCGCCGCCTTGAGCTGGTCCATCAGGTTCTCGGGCAGCGTTTCGGTGAGCTCGGTCAGTACGAACCCCGGAGCGACAGCGTTGCAGGTGATGCCGCGACTCGCAAGCTCGCGGGCGGTCGCCTTGGTGAGCCCGATGAGTCCGGCCTTCGCCGACGAGTAATTCGCCTGTCCCTGCTGCCCGGCCTGTCCGGAGACGCTCGTGATGTTGACGATCCTCCCGCGCCTCGCCTTCAGCATCGGCCGGGTGACGGCCTTGATCGTGTAGAAGGCTCCGAAGAGGTTCGTCTCGAGTACGGCGCGCCACGCATCCACACTCATGCGCATGATCAGATCGTCACGCGTGATCCCGGCGTTGTTCACGAGGATGTCGACCTTCCCGAATGCGCCGAGCGCTGCCGCGACGAGCGATTCCGCGGCGGCGGGGTCCGTGACGTCGGCCTGTACGGGGAGCGCGCGCCGCCCCTGCTCCTCGATGTCGCGCTTCGTCGCCTCGGCCGCCGCCGCGTTGCCGCGGTAGCTGAAGCAGACGTCCGAGCCCTGCTCGGCGAGCCGCAGTGCGATGGCGCGCCCGATCCCCCGGGACCCGCCCGTTACGACCGCGGTTTTGCCGTCGAGCTCGATCAACGACGGCTCGCCTTCGTCCCCTCCCGACCGAACTCGGCCTCGACCTCCGCGAATCCGAGGTGGCGGCGCCCGTCGCCTGCCGGGTCGCCGTCCGCGACGACGGCGCCGGCAGATGGGTGAGCTGGTTCGGGCTCACCGGGCGCCACGTCGTCGAGCGGGACCGGCGGTCCCTCTCGGCCGTCGAGGACGTCCATCAGGCGGGCGGGCATCGGGTCGACCGAATCCCAGTCGAGGGGTGCGCGCACGGAGGCGACCGGGACGACGCCGTCCGCGCGCCGCCCCAGGAGCGGGTCCGCCGTCCATTCCACCGCGACCGCAGCGCTCGTGAGGCCGGCCCCGAAGGCGACGAGGACGATGCGATCTCCCACCTTCACCCGGCCCGAGTCGACGGCCTCGGCGAGCGCGATCCCGACGGAAGCGGCAGACGTGTTCCCGTAGCGGTCGAGGTCCACGAACATCTTGTCCATCGAGAGCCCGAGGCCTTTCGCGACCGCCTCGATGATGCGGATGTTGGCCTGATGGGGGATGAACAGATCGACGTTGCCGGGGTCCCATCCCGCTCGTCGGATCGCCGTCAACGCGCTCGTCGCCATCGTCTTCGTGGCGTAGCGATAGGTCTCCCTCCCCTCCATCCGCACGAAGTGCTCCCCTCGATCCACGGTCTCCTCGGACGGCGGGCTCTTGGAGCCGCCCGACGGAAGCCAGATGAGGTAGGCGCCGTCGGGGTCGGTCGTCATCTCGAGGCCTTCCAGCCCGCCCCCGGGCTCGTCCGACGCCGACACGACCACGGCGCCAGCGCCGTCACCGAACAGGATGCAGGTGTTCCGGTCGCTGAAGTCGAGGAACCGCGACAGGACCTCCGAGCCCGCCACGAGCACGTTCCGGTACATCCCGCTCCGGATGTACGCGTCGGCCGTCGCGTACGCATAGACGAACCCGGAGCAGGCGGCCATCACGTCGAACGCGGCTGCCGTCCTGTTGCCGATCGCCTCCTTCACGAGTGCCGCGGTCGACGGCATCCAGTAGTCCGGCGTCAGGGTCGCCACGAGGATGAGGTCGATGTCGTCGGGCTCGAGGCCCGCCACGGCGAGGGCCCGCTTGCCGGCCACCGCCGCCAGCGTCGCTGTCGTCTCATGCGGCGCGGCGACTCTCCGCTCGCGGATCCCCGTCCGTGAGCGGATCCAGTCGTCGGACGTGTCGACGAGCTTCTCGAGGTCCGCGTTCGTGAGTATCCGGTCCGGCGCGTACATCCCCCAGCCCGTGATCCGCACGCTCGCCGGCCCGATCCTGCGTCCTCTGGGGTCGACGCCCTCGCGGCTTCCCACGAGGGGGCCGGCAGGCGCATCGGCAAGCGGCCGCTGCGCGCGCTCCCTGCTGTCCACGCCACCGTCCAGCGTCATGCCGGCTCCACCTCGATCAGTGGTTGTTTCGCCTTCACGAGGGTGCCGTTCTCGGCGGCGATGCGGACCACTGTCCCGGTGATGTCGCTCTTGATCTCGTTGAACAGCTTCATCGCCTCGATGAGCCCGATCACCTGGCCCTCTCTCACGTCGGATCCAGGCTCCAAGTAGGGAGAGGCGTCGGGCGCAGGAGCGGTGTAGAAGATGCCGGTGAGCGGCGCGAGTACCGCGTGGAGGCCGAGCGACTCGTCCGGTGCGGGCGACTCGCCCGTCTCGACTCCCGCCGGCGATGCCGCTGCCGGATCGGTGGTACCGAGCGAAGCAGCGAGAGCCGAAGCGGCCTGCCGATCGAGCCCTGGCGCCAATGCCGCCGGGGAGCGGAGGATGACCCCGGTGCCGCTAGACTCGACTTCCAGCTCGGCGAGCTCCGACCGCTCGAACAGCGCCTCGAGACGATCGATGAGCGCCATCAGCTCGTCCGCCTCGCCGCGGTCGTGACCGAGAGGGGTCGGAGGGCGCTCCTCCACCACGCTCAGTCCTCCCATCGGCGATACACCAGCGTCGTGTTGTGGCCGCCGAAGCCGAAGGCGTTGACGAGCGCGACATCCATGGGCCTCGACCGCGGGCGGAGCGGGGTGCAGTCGAGCTCCGAGACCGCGGGGTCCGGGTCGGTCAGGTTGAGCGTCGGCGGGACGCAGCCCTCGCGAAGCGCAAGGATCGCCTCGACCGAGCCGATCGCACCTGCGGCACCCAGCGTATGTCCGATCGCGCTCTTGGCCGCCGTGATGCTGACGTTCGGCGCATGGTCGCCGAAGAGCGTCCGGTAGCCGTTCAGCTCCGACACGTCGCCTTCGTCGGTGCCCGTCGCGTGCGCGTTCACGTGATCGACCTCGTCCGGGCTGATCCCCGCTTTTTCGATCGCGCGCCGCGCCGCCCGGACCGCCCCGGCACCACCGGGCGCGGGAGACGTGATGTGGTATCCGTCGGCGGACGCACCGTACCCGATCAGCTCCGCAAGGATCCTCGCGCCACGGCGCTCGGCGTGGCCGAGCTCCTCGAGGACGAGAGCGGCCGCACCCTCGGCGATGACGAAGCCGTCTCGCGCGGTGTCGAACGGTCGGCACGCCCCCTCCGGGTCGTCGTTGTGGGTCGAGAGCGCGCGCATCGCCGCGAAACCGCCAACGAGGCCCTCGACGATCGGGGCCTCGGCGCCGCCTGCGAGCATCACCTCGGCATCGCCGCGGATGATCGTCTCTGCCGCCTCCCCGAGCGCGTGCCCGGACGTGGCGCACGCGCTGACCGAGGCCCAGTTGGGACCGAGCGCGCCGAAGCTGATCGCTGCCTGGCCCGCCGCGATGTTCGCGATGGCCATCGGCACGAAGAACGGGCTCAGCCGGTCCGGACCGCGCGTGGCGTTGACCGCGATCTGGTCGAAGAGAGTGGCGGATCCGCCCAGCCCGGACCCGATGATCACGCCGGTCTCCTCGGCCAGCCGTCCCTCGAGCCGTTCCGGCAGCCCGGCATCGTCCATCGCTTCGCGCGTGGCCACGAGGGCCAGCTGCGCGTAGCGGTCCGTCCGGCGCGCCTCCTTTCGGTCAAGGACCCGGCTCGGCTCGAAGCCGCGGACCTCGCCTGCCATCTGGCTGTTCAACCGGGAGGGGTCGAACGCGGCGATCCGCCGGACGCCCGACCGACCACTCGCGAACCCCTGCCAGGTGCTCCGGACGTCGTTGCCGAGAGGGGTCACCGCGCCGAGTCCGGTCACGACGACCCTGCGCTTGCCGTTCGTCGCCCCGTTGCTCATCGCACGAACCTCCCTGTACGGACGATCGCCGCCCGGTAGACGTCCCCGGGCAGGCCGCGCGCACTCAGCTCGTCCGAAACCGCCTGCGCCTCGTATGTGGTCCTGAAAAGCTCCGCCTCCGGCTCGTCGGCGTCGAGCGTCACCACCGCCCAGCTCGCCCCGGCGTCGCCGTCGTAGGCGAAGCCGCAGGACCCGGCGTTGCAGATCAGCTTACGCCCGAGCTCACGCACCTCGGCCACATGCGTGTGCCCGCACCCGATGACGCGCGCGTCCGTGCGGGTGACCCGCTCGACGGTGACGGACGGGTCGAGGTCAGCCGAGAGCCCGCTCGTCTGGCTGCCCGGGGAAGCGTGGCACACGAGAAGCATCGTCCCATCGACGCGCACGCGGCGCTCCGCGGGCAGCCTCCGCAGATAGTCGAGGTCCTCGTCCGACAGCTGGTCGTGTGCCCACTCGGTCGCTGCTCGTTGCGGCGGCGAGATCTCGTCGAGCCACGGGAACGCGGCAGCGTAGTCGAAGTCCGCGACGGCGATGTCGGTGTTGCCTTGGACGACGATCGCGCCTTCCGTCTCGAGGGCACGGACGCGCGCGACGACCTCAGCGGGCCGGGGCCCGTTGAGGACGAGGTCGCCGGTGATCGCGATCAGGTCCGGCTTCTCGCGCGCGATCTCCCGGAGCGCCGCGTCGAGCGCGAGCTCGTTGCCGTGGATGTCCCCCAGGAGTGCGACCCGCGTCGCCATCAGCGCAACGCCCCTGCAGCTGGGATGACGAACGACAGCACGGCCTCGCACGCCACGTCACCGTCGACGCTCGCCACGGCCTTTCCCCGGCCGAACCGCCGCCCGAGCTTTTCCATCACCACCTCGAGCCTGAGCGTGTCGCCCGGCGTCACGATCCGCTTGAAGCGGCACTCCTCGATGCCCGCGAACAATCCGATGCGGTCACCGAACCCCTCCTGTCGAGCGACATAGACGGCCATCGTCTGGGCCAGTGCCTCCACCTGGAGGACGCCGGGCATCACCGGGAGGCCGGGGAAGTGACCCTGGAAGAACCACTCCGACGCCGTCACCGCCTTCTGCCCGACGATCCGTGCGTGCTCAGGCTCGTAGGCCACGATGCGATCGACGAGCAGGAACGGCCAGCGATGGGGGATGAGCGCCTCGATCTCGCGCGTCGTCAGAAGCCCACCGCCTGCCGTGCGCGGTTCCGCAGGCACGCGCCCGAGCTCCACTGCTTCCGGCCCCGCCGCCGCCGTCGTCCCCGTCTTCACCGTTTCATCACCGCCTTCGGTCCTCCGTCACGCGCGCGCCGCCCCGGCCATGAACGCGGCGCTCCCGACCCGATCGAGCAGGTTGGTGGTGAACTCGCCGCCGAGGAAGGTCTGGTTGGCGAGCACTGCGCGATGGAACGCGATGTTCGTCGTGAGCCCGTCGACGACGAGCTCATCCAGCGCCGTGCGCGCCCGCGCGACGGCGCTCTCGCGATCAGGCCCCCACACGACGAGCTTCCCCAGGAGCGAATCGTAGAACGGCGGGACCTCGTACCCCGAGTACAGGTGGCTGTCCATCCGAACGCCGGGGCCGCCCGGCGCGAGGAACGTCTCGACCATCCCGGCCTGCGGCTGGAAATCGTGGGCCGCGTCCTCGGCGTTGATCCGCAGCTCGATGGCGTGACCACGAAGCACGACGTCCGCCTGACCGTAGCCGAGCGGCTCGCCGGCCGCGATGCGGATCTGCTCTGCCACGAGGTCGATCCCGGACAGCAGCTCTGTGACGGGATGCTCGACCTGGATCCGGCAGTTGATCTCGATGAAGTAGAACGCGCCCGTCCGGTCGACAAGGAACTCGAGCGTTCCGACGTTCTCGTAGCCCGCGGCCACGACGGCGGCCAGGGCGCTCTCCGCCAGAAGCCGGCGACTCTCGCGGTCGAGCGCCGGAGTCGGCGCCTCTTCCAGGATCTTCTGATGCCGCCGCTGGACGCTGCAGTCGCGCTCGCCCACGTGGACGCCGTTGCCGTAGCGGTCGACGACGACCTGGACCTCGACGTGCCGGTTCTCTTCCAGCCACTTCTCGAGGTACAGCGAGTCGTCGCCGAACGCCGACCTCGCTTCCGAGCGACAGATCGGCAATGCGCCCGCGAGCTCCCGGCGGCTCCGGACCATCCGCATCCCCTTGCCGCCTCCCCCTGCCGACGGTTTGATCAGCACCGGGTAGCCGATCCGCTCCGCCTCCTCCACCGCGTGCGCGTCGTCACGCAACATCCCGATCGAGCCCGGTATGGTGGGTAGTCCGTGGCGCGCGAGCAGCTGACGGGTGCCGGCCTTCGAGGCGAACCGCTCGAGGACCTCCGGGGGCGGGCCGATGAACGTCAACCCATGCGCCCGGACCATGTCGGCGAACGTCTCATCCTCCGAGAGGAACCCGTAGCCGGGGTGGATGGCCTCGCATGCGGTGACGATGGCCGCCGACAGGATCGCGGGCGCCGAGAGGTAGCTTCGCTTTGCGTCGGGCGGGCCGACGCAGATCGCCTCGTCCGCGAGCTGGACGGCGCGAGAGTCGCGATCCGCCTCGCTGTACGCCACGACGGCAGTGATCCCGAGCCGGCGGCAGGCCCGTAGCACGCGCAGCGCGATCTCCCCGCGGTTCGCGATCAGGATCTTGCTGAACACGCTAGCGATCTCCCGTCCCTGTTCCCGTCGCCGAGCCCTGGCCGCGGGTCCCGCCCCCTGCCGAACGCGTGCCCCGGTCCGACGACCTGCCGGTCAGCTCGATCCGGAGGAGCTCCTGCCCGTACTCGACGGCCTCACCGGGTTGGACGAGCACGCGGGTGATCACGCCGTCCGTACCCGCCACGACGTCGTGCCGGACGCCCAGGACGTCGACGTGCCCTATCAGGTCGCCGGAGCGAACGGGATGGCCCGATCCGATCCCGTCACGAGGCGTGTAGTAGCCGACGGCCGGAGACGACACGTGATGCGAACGCGACTCCTGTCGCCCGAGGGCTCGGTCCGATCCTCCCCGAGCGTGCGAGGAAGGGGACGGGGTGACCGACGCGGCGCTCGGCGCCCGCGTCACTTCCCGCTGCCGGCCATCGCGTCGCTGCTCGACCTCCGCG
>JADDQH010000121.1 GCA_016781485.1 Chloroflexota bacterium
TGAGGCGCTTCACCGCCGACGGATCTTCGGGGGCGACTCGTGACCGCCTCGAACGGACGCCGCGCCTACCGGGAGGTCGCCGCCGCGCTGGCTGCGGCTCGCCGTTCGCGGGCCTACCGGGATTCGCACGGCACCTTCGCCCTCTTCGTCGCCGATCGCTTCGGCCTGCAGAAGCAGCGTGCCTACGAGCTGCTCCAAGCCGGCTGGGTGGCCGACACTCTCGCTGAGCTCACCGGCACCGCGCCACACTGCGAATACCAGGGGCCATTGGTACGTTGTCCGCTATGGAACGAGGGCTGAAGAGGGCTGACGGTCTTCGTGGTATGCCAAAGCGACTCTGGTTGCAGGGTTCGGAGCCTCGCCGGAAGGATTGCTGCGTCTTCATGGGCGCCGCTTGCAAGCCCGCCGCGACGGCGACGTGAGCAGATTGGCCTCGCTGCCCCAGCCGTCGATGGTCAGGACTAGGGGAGGTTGACGTCTCAGGCCTGGCAAAGACCTTCGGTGCCGTTCAGACGCTGAAAAGGGTCGGCCTGCGCGTGCACACGGGCGAGATCCATGCGCTTATCGGCCCCGAGTGGGGCGGCAAAGGCGAGCGTCATCCATGCCATCGGGCGGATCCGCGGCCTGGCACGGGCGCCATGTTGATCGGTGGCAAGCCGGTGGCCATCCGCTATCTGCACAAGCTAAGGACCTAGGAGGCGTCATGTACGAGAAGGACGGACGGCAGTACTTCGTCGTCGACGGCCACACCCATTTCTGGGACGCACGGCCCGAGAACCGCAACCGCTACGGCGAGGGGTTCATCGCCTGCTTCTACGACTACCACCGGAACTTAAGTCCTGAGGAGTACGTGTGGGATAAGGAGAAGTACGACAGGTACTCCGAAGAGGACATGATTCACGACCTGTTCGAGATCGGCTACGTCGACAAGGCGATCATGCAGCCGACGTACCTCAAGGACTTCTTCCCCGGTGGCTTCAACACGACGGAGCAAGACGCCGAGATGGCGGCCAACCATCCAGGGAAGTTCATCGTCAACGGGTCCTTCGACCCGCGCGACGCCGAACGCGGTCTCGATGAGTTGCGGCGGCTCAAGGAGACCTACGGCATCCGGGGCGTCAAGCTCTACACCGCGGAGTGGAAGGGCGACTCCCGGGGCTGGAAGCTGTCCGACAAGGAGGTCGAACCCTACTTCGAGCTCTGTCAGGAGCTGGGGATCACCAACATCCATGTCCACAAGGGCCCGACGATCTGGCCGCTTAACCGCGACGCGTTCGACGTCGCCGACGTCGACCACGCCGCAACGGCGTTCCCGGACCTGACCTTCATCGTCGAGCACATCGGGCTCCCGCGACTGGAGGACTTCTGCTGGATCGCCACGCAGGAGCCGAACGTCTACGGCGGCCTGGCGGTCGCCATGCCGTTCATCCACTCGCGCCCCAGATATTTCGCTCAGATGATCGGCGAGCTGCTGTACTGGATCGGCGAGGACCGGATCCTGTTCGCCTCGGACTACGCGCTCTGGCAGCCGAAGTGGCTCGTCGAGATGTTCGTCGACTTCCAGATCCCCGAGGACATGCAGGGCGAGCTGGGGACGATCTCGGAGGACCAAAAGGCGAAGGTCCTCGGCCTCAACGCCGCCGCGCTCTACGGCATCGACGTGCCGGAGAACATGCGGCTGGCCGCGAGCACCGAGGAGGTCGCCGTCGCCTCCCAGCCGGTGAGCCCCGCGTGACCGCCGTCCCGGACGTCCTGTGCGCGCTCGAGGGGGTCCGCGATCCGGAGCTCGACCAGTCGCTTGTCGAGCTCGGATTCGTCGCCGGCGTCCAGGTGGAGCGCGACGCGGTCGTCGTGCGGCTGCGGCTGCCGACCTACTTCTGCGCACCGAACTTTGCGTTCCTGATGGTGGCGGACGCCCGCGCGGCGGTGGAGGACCTGCCCGGGGTGCACCGAGCGCGGATCGCTCTGGAGGACCACTTCACCGCCGAGGAGATCAACCGGGCCGTCGACTGCGGCGAGGGCTTCGTCGAGGCGTTCCCGGACCACGCCGCGGAGGAGCTGGACGAGCTGCGGACGCTCTTCCGGCGCAAGGCGCTCCTGGCTCGTCAGGGCCGCGTGATCGATTCACTGAAGGCGACCGGCGTCAAGGACCTGGCAGCGCTGCGGCTCTCTGACGTGGAAGGCCCCGACGCCGACCGCTGCCGGGAGCTGCGCGCAGCGCTCGGACTCGACGCCCGGCCGGAGGCGCCGGCCTTCGTGGCGGCAGACGGAGTGCCGGTCGGTGCGGCCGACATGCCGCGCTTCGTGCGCATGACGCATCTGGTCTCGCTGTCGCTGGAGGGCAACGCCGGCCTGTGCCGCGGGCTGCTGAAGACTCGTTACGACCTGGAGGGGGTTGCCGCATGAGGGCTGCGCGCCTACACGAATACCACCAGCGGCTCAAGCTCGACGACGTCGACGAGCCGAAGGCGGTTGGGCCCTTCGACGTCGTTGTCAAGATCGGCGCGGCCGGCCTGTGCCGCACCGACCTGCACATCCAGGAGGGCCAGTGGGCCGAGAAGTCCCAGGTGTCGCTGCCCTACACGCCCGGTCACGAGAACGCCGGGTGGGTCCACGAGGTCGGGTCGGCCGTCACCAACGTCGAGGTCGGCGACACCGTGATCGTCCATCCGTTCATCTCGTGCGGACTGTGCCTGCCGTGCCGGCGCGGCGACGACATGCACTGCGTCACCGGCAGCTTCCCGGGCATCAACCGCGACGGCGGCTTCGCGGAGCTTCTGCAGACGAGCGCTCGTTCGGTGGTCAAGCTCGACCCGTCGCTCGACCCCAAGGACATCGCGGCACTCGCCGATGCGGGGCTGACGGCGATCCACGCCGTCAAGAAGGCGATTCCCGTGCTGGTCCCCGGGACGCGAGCGGTAGTCATCGGCGCCGGCGGACTCGGCCACATCGGCATCCAATGCCTGAAGACGCTCACGGCGACCGAGATCATCGTCGTCGATCCCTCCGAGCCGGCACTCGAGCTCGCCCGCGAACTCGGCGCCGACCACACGATCAAGGTGGAGGGCAAGCGGCACATCGACGCGGTCCAGGAGCTCACCGACGGCCTCGGCGCCGAGGCGATCATCGACTTCGTCGGCGAAAACGGCGCCGTCGAGGACGGCATCTCGATGATCCAGGACGGCGGCTTCTACTACGTCATCGGTTACGGCCAGAACATCGACATCCCGACGATCGACGTCATCTCCCGGGAGATATCGTTCATCGGCAACCTGGTCGGGACGTACGTCGACCTCCAGGACCTGATGACCCTGACGGCGCAGGGCAGGGTGACGCTCCACACGACCACCTATCCGCTCGACGCCATCAACGACGCGATGAACGATCTCGATCAGGGACGGCTGCAGGGGCGCGGCATCCTGGTGCCGGCCGGCGCAGGCTGACCAGAGGGCCTACTGCGGAGCGCTCAGCGTCTCCATCAGCGGAGCGACGGACGGCAGGCCGTCGAAGCCTCGCAGGCACTCCGAGAGCCGGGTCAGAGCGCGCTCGCCGCCTTGCATCTCCGCCGCAAGCTGGTGCGCGTTCCGAAGCACGCCGTCCCAATCCCAGCCGTAGGTGCTGTCGTCCGGCACGAACTCTGCCTCGAGCTGCCGCCCGTCGACGGTCTCCAGTTCGAGCCTGGACGCCAGAACGGGCAAGCGCTCCTCGTCGAGCACGTCGATCCGCCGGACGAGGTCCATCAGGGTCGGGTCCTCAAAGCGCCGGAGACCCGCCATGGTGGCCGTCCGGTCGCTCAGCCCCATCGCCACGCAGTACTGCGCGGTTGCGGGTGATGGACTGCCCAAGCCAGCGTCCGTTTGCCTCGACCGCGACGCGGTGGTCCTCACGGAATGGCCTCGGGGATCCCGTCGCGCAGCGACGCGTCGCCATCCACCTGCACGATCCACTCCCACTCCACGCCGTGCTGGGCGTCGAGCGATGCATGTAGCTCCAACAGCCATCGGGCCACGGGCCGGTGGACGGGCGTGAGGACCGAGACACGACGGTTTTCACTCATCGCGCGGGATCTTGCTGGATCTGCGGGTCGGAGATGGTCGACGGCGGCATGCGCTTGCGGCGACTAGGGTCTGGGCATGCTCAGTGATGATCTCCCGGGCGCGATGGTGATGCCGCGATCACGTGAGGAGGATCACCATTGCAACGGTCGTCGACGACCGCCCGCCCTACGCCGACGAGGTCGCCTACCTCTTCGCATCGCTCGAGCTCTTCGGCGACGAAACGCGCCACGCTCGCCGGCGCGCCTACTTCGTCAACGGCGTTTCGCCCCAGGCCGAAAGGCCCCTGCGCGAACTCGGCGTCGAAGTTCGAGTCGTCCCGGAGGTCGAGCCGCGGTACCGGCTCGCCAACAAGCTCTCGATGTTCGCAGCCGAGGCCCGCGAGCAGACCGATCTCCTGGTCGCGCTCGACACGGACATCGTCGTGACCGGAGACTTCAGCGCTTACCTCGAACGCGACATCGTGCACGCGAAGCAGCCCGACGGCGACGGCTACACGATGGAGATGTGGGCGGAGCTGTTCGGCCGTTTCGGACTCGCGCTGCCCCTCCGAGCGTCAAGCAACGACGCTAGGGGGCGAGTGGACGCACGCCTACTTCAACACCGGTGTGCTGATGGTGCCCGGCGCGGTCCTCCAGGCGCTCCACGACCGCTGGCTGCACTTCATCCGCGCGCTGATCGACGCCCGCGCCGCGTTGCCGGCGTTCATCGCACTGTTCCGTGACACACGGTCCCGCAGTACGAGGGCGCCATGACCGACGAGCTGCGGCAGCTCTTCTTCGCCGAGCAGTGGGCGTTCTCGCTCGCGCGTCATGAGCTCGGCATTCCGTACGCCGTGCTCCCGCTCGCCTTGAATTTCCCGACGATCTACAAGGACGAGCACCGGCCGGGCAAGTACATCCGCGCGCGCTTCCTGCCGCACGCCGTCACACCGCTGCTGCTGCATCACCATCACGACTTCGAGCACGCCTGCGCCCGACCGGCTACGCGCGACCGGATGAGGTGATCGACGGCATCAATCAGGCGCTCTTCAGCCCGTCAGGGCGTCGTCAGGTCACGGGCCAACTGTCGGGTGCAGAGCTTTGACGCGCGGCGCGCTTTTGCGCCGCAACGAACCTCGTCAGGACCGCTCCTGCTTCCGCCTGGGCGTGGCTGCCGATCGCTAACCTCGGAAGCGTGGGGCGGGGGTCCGACAGCTTCGATCTGGACCGGCTCGGGCTCTCCGCCGGCGAGGGTCGGCGGCTCGACCTGACGGTCGGCGTCGACCCCTTCGACCTCGCGGGCCAGCGGTACGCCGCGGAGGCCGCCGAGGTGCGCCTCGACGTGTCCCGGACGACCGCGGGCTACTCGCTGCGGATCCGCTCCGCGGTGCGCCTGAGCGGGCCCTGCATGCGGTGTATCGAGGACCTCGGACGGGGGATCGAGATCGA
>JADDQH010000005.1 GCA_016781485.1 Chloroflexota bacterium
GGGGCCTCGGCCGCAGGCGTGGTGGCGTCGCCGTTCGCTGCCGCGGCGTCGGCGCCGTACGCCGTCCCATCGCGCTCTGGCTTGTCGCCGACACGGTCGAACGTCACGTCGAGCTCGCCCGGCGTGCGCTCCTCGGGACCCTGTCGGCGCATCGACATCTACCCGAAGAACCTCACCGTCCCGATCACGTCGCGCAGCAGCTGGAGTGTCCGCAACCAGCGGATCGCGTCCAGCGCCGCCAGCCGAAAGCCCCAGATCGACGCCCGCGCGTCGCGCAAGCCACGCTCCGCCCGGTCGAACAAACGATCCACGGTCACCAGCCCAGCGACCATGGCGCGGACCGTCGTCTGGCCGTCTTCGAGGGATCGCGCCATTCGCTCTACCCGCTCGGCAAGTCCCGGAGCCGCTAGTGCGAGCTGGTAGCTCGCGTGCCGCACCTCCGACCGTCCGCGTTCGACTCGACGGGCGATCCCGATCATGACGGCCGAGAAGAGCACTGCGAGGCCGACCATCACGAGCGCGGCGAAGACGACTAGCTGCTCTTCCACGGCCGCCGCATTATGGCCGAGCGGCAGTGGCGCGCGCAGACTCGGGACACGCCGGCCCTAGGCGTTTCGCACGGAGGGCAGCAGAGCTGCCACCAGCCCGCTCGCAGCCGTGAGCACGCCGAAGCCCGCGATGACGAGCCCCACGGGGACGGCCTCCGCTAGCACCCCCGAGATCGCCATGGCGCCCGTCATCGCGCCGAAGACGAGGCTCGAGCGGAACGAGACGACGCGGCCGATGAGGGGGATCGGGGTCAATTCCGCGAACAGGGTCTGGCTCGGGATGACGTAGACGAGGTTCGCGACACCGACGATCGCCGCGGCGGCGAGCGCGACGAGGACGTTGTCGGTCAGGCCGAGGAAGATCGTCGCGAACCCCATCACCACGAACCCCGCCACGACCAGCCGGCCCTTCCGGAGCTTCGCCCCCACGGCTCCGACCGCCACGCCCCCGACCAGGTTCCCGAGCCCGATCGCCGTCTCGATCGCGGCGTAGTTCTGCGGATACGGGATCACGGCCGGGTCGAGCCACTCGCGGGCGTACACGACCGTGAGCGCGAGCGTGGAGCCGAGCGACATCTGCCCGAACGTGCTTACGAGCGTGTTCTGGAACAGCGGTGGCTGGCTCCGAAGGAACCGCCAGCCGTCGGCGAGCTCACCGAGGAAGGCGCGGACTGCGCCAGCGACCCTCGGCGCCGTCTCTCGCGCAACCGGGGGGATCGCCAGCCCCGCGATGAGGAGCGCGCTGACCAGGTAGCTCGCTGCGTCGACCCAGAACGCGATCGGGAGCGCGGCGCCGAGGAAGGCCACGAATAGGCCAGCCAGGGGATAGCCGGCGATGTCCGCCAGCGTCTCGCTCGTCCAGGTGGCGCTGTTCGCGGCGATCAGGTCTTCGGGCGCCACGATACGCGGCACGACAGCCGCCTTGGCTGGCCGAAAGAAGATGCTGACGGTAGTGACCGCGAACACGATGAGATAGACGAGGACGATGTTCGTCGCCGCCGCGGCGGGTAGCGCGAGCACCAGCACCGCACGCAGAAGGTCGGCCGCGACCATCACGTGCTTCTGATCCCAGCGATCCACGAACGTTCCGGCGATCGGGCCCAGGAGGAGGTTCGGGAGGGTCGCGGCCAGGAACACGAGTCCCGTCAGCAGTGGCGAGCCTGTGAGGCCGTAGACGAGCACGCCGAGGGCGACCTGATGCAGTCGGTCCCCGAACAGGCTGATCGTCTGACCGAGCCAGAAGCTCGAGAACCGCGCGTCGAGCGCCAATCGGACGAAGGGGTGCTGTTTCGCTGTGGCCGATGACGGAGCGACGAGGGTGCGCGCACGATCGGAGGCCGTCGACGTCGGTGACGGGACGGTGCCGACGGGAGACGGAGACGCGCTGCGACCGACGGTCGGGACGACGGCGCTCGGGTCTGACGTGCCCGCGGGAAGGGCGATGGGAGCGTCCCCGGCCGAGACGGTCAGGGCGGTCGATGCCCTCGTCCCGCCCAGCAGGACGGGGCCGTCGAGCCCCACCGTCGGCTCCGGTTCCTCGATGTCGACGCCGGCCGCATCGGGGGGTACTCGGATCATTCCTTTTCTGCTCGAGCGACCGAACCGCGCCGACAGCGTCCGCGCGGATGGGGCTTCGCCGTACAGAAGCGTGCCGAATACGAATAGCCCGATGCCGGTGGAGAGGAAGACGTCGCCGACGCTCGCGACGTTCGGGACGAAGGGCAGCGGGACAGGGAGGATGTCGCCGAAGGGCCCCGCACGCAGGAGGAACTCGAGACCCAGCTGCTGCGGTAGCACGGCGTGGATCGCGGGGTCCAGTTCCGCGTCGTTGAGGTGCGCGAAACCGAGCGCGGGCTCCCAGACCGGCATCCGGCCACCGTTGACGGTGAACGCGAAGCCGTTCGCAGCCACGCCGAGGGCTGCGACGAGGAGACCGGGCCGGTCGCGATTCAGCCACAGCGCGAACGCGAGGAGTCCGAATGCAAGCGCAAACAGGGGTACCCGGAGCGCGTCCACGAGAGGGACGCCGGAACGGATCCCGTACTCGGTACCGAAACGAAGCAGGAGCGCGGCGAAGATCGCCCAGACCCAGCGGAGGCGTGCGTTCGCGAGATGGTCGAGCCGGCCGCCGAGCAGCAGCCCGCCGACGAGCCCGATGACGAGCCCGATCAGTAGCACGAGTGCTCACCCAAGTTCAGCATCCCCCCAGCCCGACCGAGTCGCCTTCGCAGCCCCGCGGGCCACGTAGATCGTGCGAGCTTAAGTCGGCGGCGCCTGTCGCCGCCGCCGGCGACCGGTGCTAGTGGCTCTTTGTGCCAAGGCCCGGCTCGCGTCCCGCCTGGCCGGCGCGGCTGGCCGCGACCTGGCCGAGCATCGGCACGACGCGCTCTTCGGTCGGTCGGCCTGGGTCCTGGATCCCTGCCGCCCATCGCGTCTTGCTGAACGCATCGACGGCGACCGGGTCGAACTGGATCCCTGTGTATCGGCGGATCTCTGCCATCGCCTGCGCCGGCGTGAGCGGACTCATCCGATAGGGGCGGGCAGCGGTCATCGCCTCGAAGGCGTCGGCCACGTGGAGGATCCGTGCGAGCTTTGGGATCTCCTCTCCAACGAGGTGATCCGGGTACCCCGATCCGTTGTACCACTCATGGTGATGCCGGATGATCGGGAGCTCGGGCGCGAGCTTCTGGACCGGCTTGATGATCTCCTCGCCCTTGACCGGGTGCTGGTTCATCAGGATCCGCTCTTCCTTGGTCAGCCTGTCCTGCTTCAGGAGGACGGCGTCCGGCACGCCGATCTTTCCGATGTCGTGCAGCAGGCCGCCCCACTCGAGCGCCTCCAGCTCCGACTCGGAACAGCGCATCTGCCGCCCGATGTCGACGGCGATCCGCTGGACCCGCTCGCTGTGCCCGCTCGTGAACTTGTCCTTCGCGTCAACGGCTGACGCGAGGCTCCGCACGGTCTGCGTGAACATGTCCCGCAGCTCGACGACGCGCTGGTAAGCGGCGCGCGTCGTCAGAAGCGGCAGCCCAAACAGCAGCGCGGCCCACCAATCCACGGTCGCGTACACGTGCGCAACGAGCCACGCAAGGGGAGCAAGAGCGAGCGTCCCTGCGGCCACTCCTGAAGTCGACCAGCTTGCGATGTAGACCGACCGGAAGGATCTTTCCTGGCGAAGAGCAAGCGCGGCTGCGGCCATTGTGCTGTTAGCGAGGAAGAAGAGCGTGCCCGCCGCCGTGGCGGCGATTAGCGAGCGCGGCGTCGCCTCGAACGCTCCTGCGCCGGCGAGCTGTTGATATAGCGCGCCGGCGGAGACAGCGGGCAGGATTGCAAGCGCGTGGTTATACGCGGTGCCGTACCACGGAACGCGTCCGCGTACTTCTCGGATCTCTGTTGTCCCAAGTGCAGCGACGAGCCCGGCGGCTAGCGGGCCGGCCAGGAATGAACACGCGAGGATTGGACCGGTCGCGACCGCCAAGAGAACGCCGGTCGGCAACCGGACCGGAGCGTGGGAGGCAAGCAGCGCGACGACCGTCCAAAACACAAGGTCGCGGATCCGGAAATCCGCTGGCGGAGGAAACAGCAACGCCGCCACAGCCAGCGAAATCGCACTGGCTGTGACGGCGAGGCCAATCAGAGTCTTGAGTGCCGGTTTCACGGCCGACTACGCGCCGCCATGTCGCATTCAGTCTAGCCCCCTCGGACTAGCCTGCCCCCCCGGCTAAAAGTACCAGCCGGGCGACTAGACGACGTGAACGGTTGCGCCGCCGGCGAGAGCCAAGCCGACCAGGGTTCCAAGTAGGAGACCGACTCGACCGACCCGCTCAATCACGGTGACTACCAAACCTTGGCGTTCATGTTCGGCTCCATGACCGATCCTCCTAACTCCCGCTGTGCGCGGGGTCCGTCTGGGTCGCCGGTCGGTTGCACTAGCGGCTTGCCTCCACCCTAAGTGCCCATTTTCAGGTGGGGCATCTGCGCTACCAGCGTGTTCACGAGTAGTACCGGAGTACTACCACTGGCAGGACTATAGGGGTAGCGGTCGGGAGCGCCAATACGCCGTGTTGCTTAGTCTCCCGTCCTGAGCTTCGACCACAGGGCGACCTACTCGAACCGGCGCTCAATTGGACGGCGGGTGAGATCCTCAAACGTTGGAGGCTCGACGCCCAACTGCTCCCGATGCACCATTGCGTAGTGCTCATATTGCTCGGCCGCGGCCGACCTAGCTCCTGCCGTCGAATACAGCCATATCAAGTCTCGCTCGACGTCAGTTGCGTCGGGATCAATTTGAAGTGTCGTCTGAGCCACTTGTGTCGCTTCCGCCAGCCTCATCGCATCGATGAGATGGAGTTGCGTGGTATGAACCAGGTGCAAGTACTGTGCATGCAACGTGTCACGCCACCCTAGAGCCCACTCCTCGTACTCGAATTCGGGGGCGAAACGGCCGGAATAGGACCGGATTACTTCTAAAGCACCATCGACCTCCGACGGCGGCGCGGACGCTGCTCTAGTAGCGGCCGACAAAAAGGAGACGCTTGCTATATCAACGAGTTCCGGCTCGAGCCAAAGCATCTCTGACTCGAACCTGACATAGTCCACCGAAACGTCGTCGTCGTACCACGGGTCTATCTCGCGCCGCAGGAAGTAGAGGGTCTGATTCAGGCTGTTGGCGGCAGCACTAGGCTCCAAGTCCGGCCATAATTGGTCCAGAACCTGCTCGCGAGCTGCGTTGGTACTGGGACGGGTAATCAGATACATCAGCAGGGAAGCAGCCTTGCGACGCACGCGACTAATTGGTACCGAGCGAGCGCCTACCGACAAGCACGAACGCCCAAGATCATTGATGTGCAGCCGCGGACTTATGCGGCGGGCAAGGGAACGTGCCAAGCTTCCTGTCTGGCGTCGCTTGAGGAAACGCCGCTCGTAGGCCCGAAGAAGAGGAATATCGTTCTGTGTGCCGTAGCGCTCGAGTAGTCGCGCCGCTACAGTGCCAGCATCGGATTCGCCCGCCTGAAGCTGCTTCCGCAGAAGAGGCAGCCAGCGCAACGGCCACCTTTCGATGGAATCCTCAAGAGGTGCAGGCAACGGGTCGAGTAGTTCGAGCATTGGCACGAGGGCGGGCGCGGCCTCTAGCAGGCCGAGGTGACCGAGCCCGGCCGCGACCTCCACGCCCCGGCGCAACTCCTCCTGGCAGCCCGTCGAACCCGCTACCACCAAACGGAGCAGCGCTTCCCAACGCCGTGCGTTGTGGATGCGAGCAAGCTCTAGGCCGTCGTTCGCGAGAGAGAGTGCCCTTTGCCGGTCTCCCACTGCCAATGCAGCAAGCGCCCGCCAAGTGAAAACAGCGCTCCTGGAGCCGAGATCCGAATTAGACCAGGATTGAACGCTGCAGAGGGTTGCATCGACTGAGGCTGTATCTCCGGTCGAAAGAGCGATGAGACTACGAGCTAACTGAGCAACAGCCGTCGAGCCAATGTCAGATTGTTCGAGCCTCTGCGCAAATTCATAGAGCTCCACGGCACGGTCGATCTCACCGGTAACCAATGCCAAGTAGGCACATTCAAGCACTGCATCTGCATCCCGGACTCCCGCCGCAGCCGCAGCGTTCGCATTCGCTGTAGCCTCCTCAGCTCTTCCCAGCTCCGTCCAACATAAGGCAAGTGTGCTATGAGTGGCGTAGCTTTCTCGGGGCACGTGATTGACAAGGTCGAAGCGTGCTAGTGCCTGGTTGCCCAGGTGTATGGCAACGTTGTA
This sequence comes from Chloroflexota bacterium, assembly GCA_016781485.1. Classification (GTDB taxonomy): domain Bacteria; phylum Chloroflexota; class Limnocylindria; order Limnocylindrales; family CSP1-4; genus YB3-1. Next base: position 6,303 of record JADDQH010000005.1, read on the forward strand.
GTTTGCCTGCGCCCATTCCACAATCATCGCGTTGTGAAGGCTGATGCCCGCAGCGAGGTTCAGTCCTGTCGTCGCCTGACGCACCGCCAGTTGCTGCAAGCGTTGTGATCGCGTGCGAGACCACGACGTGTCGTCATCAGTCAGCAGGAGATGCGCCTCCGCTAGCTCGCGAAGCACAGGTGCCGTCTCGGCGTCGGAGACTATCTCTCGCGCGGCGGCTAATAATCCCTCTCGGTGACCGCTCCAGAAGAAGGCGTGCATCCGAGCTGCACGTATCAGCCCCTTCTCCGTCGGCGACGGGTAGGCGGAGTCGAGACCGTCCAAGAGAGCTAGGGCGCGTCGCGGATGTCCTTGATCTACCTCTCGCCACGACAGTATTACTGCAGCTGCTGGCTCGAGGTCTATTCCTCGGAGCCGCTCGAGAACCTCGGCAGCGGCCTTCCAGCGACCGGAACCGATCGCTTGGACGACAGAGTCCGCGAGCACTCGCATGGCTTCGCGTGGTTCGTCGGCCTCGATGTAGTGGTGGCAGGCGGCCAGCCAGTCGTCTGACTCCGCAGCGCGGGCGACGCGACCGTGGATCGCTCGGAGCTCCTCCTCGGAGACGGTTTGGTGAAGCTGGCGCTGAAGGAAGTCGCGCAACAGCGGATGGAACCGGAGCGCGGTGCTGCCCTCGCCTCCTCTTGCAAGGAGGCCGAGTCTTTCCGCCTCCTCCATCAGCCGGACGATCTCGCCGCGCGTCCGCGGTTCGCGTCCGGGCGCGAAGATCGCGATCAGGTGCTCGGGGACGACGTGCTCGAGAAGCGAGGCGTGGATCAAGGCACGCTGCATCTCGGGACGAAGCTCGGCGACGACCTCCTCGGCGAGGAAGTCGTATAGGACGCCTTGGGCACCGGAAAGAGACCGAACGAACGCCCGGATCTCGTGCGCGGAGCGCCCACGGATGGAGGAATGAAGGAGCTGCAGGCTCGCTGCCCACCCCTCTGTTCGCGCGTCGACCTGCGCGAGCAGGTCCCCGTCGAGTGACTGCCCGTAGATGTCTCCGAACAACCGTTCGATCTCCTGCACCGAGAACCGGAGGTCGCTGGCTGTGAGCTCGGCGAGTTCGCCCTGTGCGGCGAGACGCCCGAGTGGTAGGGCGGGACGACGACGGGCCATGATGAGGAGCGTCAAGGACTCGGGCGCCTCGCGCACAAGACGCCCGACTATCTCCCGTACCTCCGCCGTGTCGTCGACGAGGTGGAAGTCGTCGAGGATCAGAAGCGTGGGCTCGCGACGGAGCGCGTCGAGTTCGGCGACGAGCGAGTCGAGGACCCGTTGACGCGAAGGATTCGCGAGTGCCATGTGGCCGAGCAGTGCGGAGGTGGACTCGCCGAAGTCCGGCTCGACCTCCCGGACCGCAGCGAGCAGGTAGTGGACGAACGTCGTCCAGTCCCGGTCGTTCGAGTCGAGCTTGTACCAGAGGCAGCGAACATATCTCCGCCGCGAGAAGTCGGCCAGGAGCGTCGTCTTCCCATACCCTGCCTCGGCGGTGACGAGTGTGAGTCGACGCCGGACGTTCTCGCGGAGCCAATCGAGGAGCCGCTCGCGCGACAGCGTCGAGTCCCGGACAGGAGTGGGTGTGACCTTGGCGCGGGATACCGGATGCGGGTCGAGGGAGCGTCCGTGGAGGAGCGGGGCTGACCCAGGCGAGGTCGTCCCCGGTCCCACGGGCACCGCCACTCGCATGTCGTCCGCCACCTGCCGCTCTCGTCCCTGAGCCGCCGTCGACGGGGCGGGTGGTCTGGACGATACGGTGGTACGCCTGTCGCTCGACTCGGGACGCTTCACGACCCCATTTTCCCCGTTACCTCTCAGCTGCGACTTATCTAGGACCGCGCGCAGCCGACCGCGAACTCTGGCCGAGAAGAGCCGCGTCGGCGCCCTGCACCTTCCAACGCCGCCTCGCGGCGCAACGTCGATGCAGAGCGCGGGGTGGGGCACGGCCCAGGGGGCGCGGGACGCTTGACATTGGAGCCGCTCTAGGGTTTAGCGTTGCGGCCATGCGCATCGGGACACTCGCCGAACGACTCCGCACCACCCCTCACGCGATCCGCTTCTACGAACGCCGAGGTCTTCTCCCTGTGCCCCAGCGCGCTGACAACCGGTACCGCTCGTACACCGAGCAGGACGCCGAGAGGCTACGGCTGCTTGTCGGGCTTCGGCAGCTCGACCTCCCGCTCGAACAGGCGGCGGCCCTCGCGGGTATGTGCACTGCTGGCCACTGTGAGCAGGTGTCGGAGGAACTCCGGGAAGCCATCTCGCAGAAACGGGAGGAGTTGAGGCGTCGGATCGATGAGTTGCAGTTTCTCGACCGGCGGCTCGCGCATCTCGCCGGCCAACTCGGGTCTGGGGAGACGCCCCAGGCCGTCATCACGCTGGGAAAGGAGGAACGCGATGTGTGACTGCTCGTGCGGTCAGTGCTGCGGGTGCGGCGGCTGCCGCTGCGGCTGCGCCTGCCGCGGTCACGCTAGGTGACGCTCACTTGACCATCCGGTTCTTGGACGAAGGCGCGCGCAAGGATGACGACGAGCCGCTCGTCGAGTACGTCGCCGGGCCGCTCGCGGATCGCCGCGAGCGGCTTGCGCGACCACCGCACGAGATCAGCGTGCCTGAGGCCGCGGGCATCTACCGGCGATCCCTGAAGTGTGCCGAAGACGGCGCGCTCCGCTATGTGTGGCAGGAGTGGCCACCGGCCGACTGACGCGCCGGGAAGATGGGTGACCACGAAGATCACGTGCCGGGATCCGACCCGCGTCGAGGTCTAGGAACATCTCCCGACGCTGGCTGAGCGGAACTGATCGACCCGGATGACGAGCAGACGAACGTTGCGCTCGAATCGTCTGCTCCACTTCAGGCGGTTTCCCCCGATCAGTGCTGGCCCACGGTCCCCTGCTCGCGTAGCCGTCGGTCGGCCCACGCGAAGACCGCTCTTCCGAGAGGCAGCAGGATCGCCGCGAGCATGGCCAGAGCGGCGTACTGGAGCACGGGATCCAGCAGCGGGCGCGCGCCGAGTCCGGTGACGCGGAGCAGGTCGATCGCGTAGGTCGTCGGGAGCGCGAACGAAACGAGCTTGAGGAAGCCTGGCAGGACGGTGATCGGGAACATGACGCCCGACGCCGCGGCGAACAGTGCATCCGACGCATCGACCCAGAAGACGGGTTCCTTGATCAGCAGCACGGCCGACGAGATCAGGAAGGCGACGCCCAGGACCGCCAGCGCCGCGAGCAGGAACGCCGGCACCGCGAGGACGATCGCGGGAGAGAGTCGCACTCCGAAGAGGGCCACGGCGATCGCGAGCATGAGCACGATCCCGATCGCGGACAGCACCAGGGCGCTGAGTCCCCGCCCGAGCACGAGCGTCTCGCGCGCGACCGGCGTGAGCCACGCGGGCTCGAGTGTGGCCTGGTCCATCTCGCGCTTGAACGAGTAGCCGATCCCCCAGAACGCGGCGCCGACGAGGTACGCCACGAGCATCCCGAGGATCAGGAACCCTGCCACGTCGCCCGTGCCGGCGGTCTCCTCCAGGCCCACCGCACGTCCGCCCACCGCGAATGTCGCGCCAAGCAGCAGGCTCGGGATCACGAATTGGTAGATCGGCTGGCCGATCTGGTTGAACACCTCGAGCGGGTAGCGCGTCAGGATCCGCAGATCCTTGCGGGTGATCGCGACGATCGCCCGCGCCTCCAGCGCCCATGCACCAGTTCGTCCCGCCATCTTGTCCGTCGTCAGTACTGCGCGAGCCGGCCGCCGCGACGCGCGTACGCTTCGGCACGGCGGAACGCGACCGCAGCCAGCGCGCACAGGACGACGCCGGCGCCCAGCAGGATCGCGAGATCGGGCACCAGGTCGACCAGGTCGGCGCCCGTGAGGAGCACCGCGCGGAGGTCCGCGATGATGTAGGTCGGGGGAAGGGCAAGCGCGGCCGATCGCGCCAGATCGGGGAGGATCACGATGGGGAACGTGATCCCGCACAGGACCGTGAAGACCCCGCGCACGACCTGGATCGGACCGACGACCTCGCCGACGCGAAGCACGAGGGTCGCGAACAGCGCCCCCATCCCGTACAGCGCGGGTACCGCGAGAAGGATCACCACGGCCGCCCGCAGGACCGCGGCCGGCTCCACGACGAGCCCGAACCCGAACCGAAGAGCGATCCCCACGACCACGTACATCCACAGTGCCGGGACGAGATGCGCGACTGCGGGGCCGAACAGGATCCCGATTCGTGATGCAGGCGTGAGGAACAGCGCCTCGAGGGAGCCACGGACCTGCTCGGTCCGCAGCAGGGTCCCTGGTCCCCAGAGCACGATGCTCAACCACATGTACATCGACCAGCCGATGAACAGGAAGCCGGCGATCTCGTTCGTGCCGCTCCGCTCGGCGAACGCGTCGATCGCCCGCTGGTCACCGCCGGAGTAGCCGCGTGCCTGGAGCACGTACATCGCTGGAAGCACGATCGGCCAGAACAGCAGCCCGAGCCCGAACGTCGGGTAGCGCCGCAGCTGGCGCCACTCGCGGACAGCCGCGGCGCCGAACGCGCGCAGCTCGAGGAGAAGCATGCTTTCCGCCTACTCGCGGAGTGCGCGGCCGGTCAGGGCCAGGAACACGTCCTCGAGCGTCACCGGCACGACTTCGACATGCTTGATGGTCGCCCCAGCCGCCCTCGCGGCGTCGAACGCCCGCGGCACGAAGTCGCGAGCGGACACAGTGTGCATCGTCAGGTGCAGCAGGCCGTCGGCCCGCTCCTGGCGGGCGACCTGCGCGTTCTCGGATAGCCGGCTTACGACGCCGTCGGCCTCCGCCGCGATCTCGAGCCGAACGACCTCCTCGGCCTGGATCGTCCGCTTCAGGGCGGTGGGGGTATCGAGGGCGACGATCCGGCCATGGTCGATGATCGCGACGCGGTCGCACAGCTGGTCCGCCTCCTCCATGTAGTGTGTCGTGAGGAGCACTGTCTTGCCCTCCGAGCGAAGCTCCAGCACCCGCTCCCGCATGTCTCTTGCCGCCTGTGGGTCGAGGCCGACCGTCGGCTCGTCGAGGAGGAGGAGCGGCGGATCGGGCAGGAGCGCGCGAGCGAGCACGAGCCGCTGGCGCATCCCCATCGAGTAGCGCTCGACGTAATCGTCCGCGCGATCCGTGAGTTTGACGGCGTCGAGCACCGACTCGATCCGCTCTCTGGTGCGCCGTGGCGGCAGGTGATAGAGGGCGGCGAAGTACTCCAGGTTCTCGCGGGCCGTCAGCTTCCAGTAGAGGCTTCGCTCGCCGCTGAGCACCGCCCCGAAGCGTCGGCGTACCTCTCGCGGCTGCTCGCGAACGTCGATGCCGAGCACGCGGGCCGCACCCGAGGTGGGGAGGAGGAGCGTGGCGAGGATCCGCATCGTCGTCGTCTTGCCGGCACCGTTCGGACCGAGCATCCCGAAGATCTCGCCCTGCTCGACGCGCAGCTCGATCCCGTCCACCGCGACGAACCGCTCGCGGTGGTCCGGCTCGCGCCGGAGCCGCTGGATCCACGTCCGGCGACCGCGCTCGAACACCTTGGTCAGTGCGCGCGCGTCCACGGCAGGGACGTCTCGGGGAAGCGTCGTGGTGGCCATGGCGGCGGAGTATACTCAGGAAAGAAATGTTGCGCAAGGTTTCTTTAGGAAGAGTCCGACCGACAGGACCGACAGGACCGACAGGACCGTGACCGAGCTTCTCGAGCTCCGCGACGCCCGCCAGATGCGTGCACTCGCGCACCCCCTGCGCCTCCGTATCCTCGCGTTCCTCCAGTCGGAGGGACCCTCCACGGCGACGCGACTGGCGGAGACGTTCGGAGAAAGCGTGGCGTCGCTCAGCTACCACCTCCGGCAACTGGCGAGGCACGGCTACGTGGAGGAGGCGCTCGACCTCGGGCGCAATCGGAAAGAGCGTCCCTGGCGGGCGCGGGCGGCGGGCGAGCGCATCGACCGTTCGTCGCTCGACTCCGTCCAGCGAAGGCCGGCGGCAGCAGCGCTCATCGCGCAGCTTGTCGAGGAGTCAGCGCAGCTCTACTTCGAGTTCCTCGACCGGCTGGACGAGTACCCGTCGGAGTGGCGGCGTGCGGCGATCTACCAGGGAAGGCGGATCCAGGTAACGCCCGGCGAGGTGGACGAGATCCGGGAGCGACTGCAGGAGCTGTTCGCGCCGTACGAGCGCGAGAGTCGGAGGACCCCTCCCGCCGGCGCCGAACTCGTCCACCTGTCGATCCAGGCGGTCCCGGTCTCGCGAGGCCGTTGAGCCAGGTCGACCGGCGCGAGAGCATCACGGGATGATCGGCGTCAAGGCATAAAAAAAGGAATGGAGCGGGCGGACCGCTCCATTCCTGTAGATGCTTGACCAGAAGCCACTTCGTCTCGACGCGCGTCCCGCGGCTCACTGATCGCTGGGGACGCCGCTCCCTGGACCGTAGGTGGACGCCGGCGAACCGTCGCCCACCTACCGCCAGACCTCAGCGGCTGGACTGGATGTCAGTGGCCCAACTGAGGGAACGCCCGCGTGACCGCGTGCGCGTGTGCCACCACGATCTGGGTCCCGGCCGGGAGCCCGAACGAGTTCGACGTGGTGACGACCAGGCGGATCATGTTGACGCCGATCGAGTTGTAGGTCGTCCCATTCTTCGGGACCCGCTCGTAGAGGATCACGTACCCGACGCCGGGCACATCCACCCTCGTGTTCGGGCTCGGGTTGTCGGAGATGGCCCTACCGAGCACCTTGAGGTCGACGAAGGACGAGCCGAGCGTAGTCCCTGAGAACCTTCCGGTGCTCGAGTTGTACGTGCTCTTGGCGACGCCCCTGACCAGCGTGGCCGTGATCGTCCCGTTCAGGAGGTTCACGTCCTCGACGGTCGCCGTCGTCTTGGCGTACCTACCGGTGCTCGTCGCCCCGCCCTCCGCCGTCGTGACAGCGGTACCCGAGAGGAGGAGGTCCGGGGAGCGGATGAGCTTGACTTCGTTCTGCAGGACGCGACCGCCGGTCCCGAGGCACGGGACGTAGATGGCGGCGATCCTGCCGATCCTGTTCTCGACCGTCGCCACGCTGGAGCGCGCCGTCGCTGCCCACGCACCACCGCTGAGCGCGATCACTGGCTGCGTCCGGGTGAAGCCCGCCCGCGCGTGTGATACGACGATATGGGTACCGACGGGGATATTCAGCTCGTTCTTCTGAGTGATCACGATGCGGACCATGTTCACCGTGATCTGCTTCGAGTAGTTGTTACCGCTCACGCGGACCTCTCGAAGCCGCACGTATCCGAAGCCCGGCAGGGTGATCTCGGTGTTCGCGGACACCGTCGTGATGGAGCGCCCGTTGACCTTTAGGTTCAGGAAGCTCGAGCCGGCGGAGGAGGTCGAGATCGTGGTCGTGCTGGCCTTCGTCGTGGCCGACGCGATGATCGCATCCGCGCTGATCAGCGGCACGTTCGTGTCAGGATCGGCGAGCGCGCGGACCTTCGAGACCTTTGCGGTGTCCTTGATGACCGCGCTCGTCGTCGTCTTTGTCGCGTACATCGTGGTGTAGATCGCTTCGGCGCGAAACGGCCGTCCGGCGTCGACGGTCGTCACCGTGTTCGAGAGCGTCTTGCCTCGAGTGCCTTCGCAGGGGCACGGGAGGTACGCGGAGCGTCCGAGTCGGGCGTGGAGCTGCGGGGCCGTCGCACTGGCGAACGTCCCCCACGCCTCGCCGCCGAAGCTTCCCCGCAGAAGATGCCCTGCGCTTGCCGTGCCGATGCTCCCGAGCATCAGGGCGAGCACGACGAGCACCATCAGCGGTGCGCGAAGGAAGGAACGAACGCGTCTGTTGCCTGCCATCTTTCGATGATCTCCTCACTCGTGTCCCATCAGGGACACCCAGTTCCCCGGCCTGCACGACACTTTGGGGGTCGCCGGGGACGAAGATCGTGAGGCGCGGATCGCAACAGCACAACTACATCTGCTCCGTTTCGGTGCACGTCGGCACCAAGGTGCAGGTGCACAGGCGCACCGTCGACGGCCTCGTCAACCGTCCTCGTATTCGAACGCGATCTTGAGCTCGACGTGGTACTCGCTGATCTCGCCGTCGCGCACCTGCGCCGTCGACTTCACGACCTCGATGGACCGGATGTTGCGGACGGTGTTCGACGCGGTGGCAACGGCCTGACGTGCGGCGTCGCTCCACGACCGGGGACTCGTCCCGACCATCTCTCGAATGATGATCACACCCATTTGCGGTTCCTCCGACTGGGGCTGGTGAGGACGCCCGAGTCTACCGGCGGTCCTCCGGGGTGCCGGCGCGACTGGGGTCCGCCTAAGGGCTTGATGATCTGCTGAACGATTCGGACAACCCGCAACGCGCGATGTCGCCGGTGATCGCTCAAGGGCCGGCACCGACCAGGATCGGCATCTGCGTCGGAGGAGGTCCCGTTTGATGACGGCATCCGCCGCTCCGCCTCGGCTCTCTGGTACGGTCACTCCCCCGACTCCCGACCCCCGGCCGCTCTCGATCCCGTCCGAACGTTCCTCTCGAGGAGTGATGCGTCTCGATGCTCGACCTCTCCGCCTTGATCCGTGCATGACAGCCCGCCACTTCCATTCGAGGACCATCGCGCGAAACCTGTCGCCATGAGTCAGCCCGAGACCTTCCTCCCGTCGACCCGCCGTGAGTTCCTACAGCGATCGGCGGCGCTCTCCACCGCGGCGTTGGCGGCGGCCTGCGGCGGTCCGACACCGACGGGACCCGCCGAAACGCGTGGGCGCGCGCAGGCGAGTGGGGCGCCCGTACCGGCGGCGTCGGCGGAAGAGCCGACCGGTACTCCCGCCGGTGCTTCGCGCTCCAACGCCGCCCGGGGTCGGTTGCGCCGCTCCCGGACGCTGTACAGGGATGCCGCGCTCGCCGACGGGAGGTCGCCGGAGCTGCGTGTGGGGATGAGCGTGCTGGTCGAAGATGGGCGGATCCGATGGATCAGGCCGTCGGACGCAGAGGAGGATCCCGGGCCGTCGGACGGCTTGGAGGTGGTCGACGCGAGCGGGGCGACGATCGTCCCGGGGATGGTCGACTGCCATAGCCACCTGACGATGCAGGGTGGGGCGAACTGGATCAAGCGCGGCCTTGACCCGCCCGAAGCGCTCTTGGCCGTGACCGAGCACAACGCGCTCCTCATGACGAACGCGGGCATCCGGTGGGCTCGCGACGTGGGGGCGCCGATAGGGGTCGACCCGAACGACGGGAGGCGCCGCGCGTTGAGCCTGGGTGTGCGGGACCGATGGCGCGGAAGGCCGGGGTACCCGTATGTCCGTGCGGCGGGCACCTGGGTGACGCGGGCAGGGACGTTCGGCGACAAGATCGGCGTCGAGGCGGCGAACGCGGACGAGCTTCTCTCAGCCGCGATCGGCCAGTTGGACGACGGGGCCGACTTCGTGAAGCTCTACCTGGACGGTCCGGACCCCGGCGTCTCGCCGTGGTCGAGCAACGAGGTCGGCCGGGTCGTGGAAGCCGTGCACGCACGAGGGGCGAAGGTCACCGCCCACTCCGGGAACCTCGATGGCGCGCGCGTGGGGGCGGAGGCGGGGGTCGACTCCCTCGAGCACGGGTTCGTGATCGACTCGGACGTCGCGCGGACGATGGCGGAGCGCGGCGTCGCGCTCGTCACGACGTTGACCGTGATGCACTCCTGGCTCACGTTCGGGCGCACGACGCGCAACGAGCGGTTCACGACCGCCGAGTCGATCAGCCGGATCAGGGCTCGACTCGAGGTCGCCGAGGCGAGCGTCCGCGCGGCACGCGACGCGGGTGTCAGGATCTGTGCGGGAACGGATTTCGGCGGCGGGTCGGCGCGCGCGAACCAGCTCGCCTGGGAGGTGGAGTCACTCGCCAGGGCGGGCGTCGAGCCATGGCAGGCGCTCGCGGCGGCGACATGGCGCGGCGGCGAACTTCTCGGAGAGCCCGACGCGGGCGTGATCCGCGAGGGCGGACCGGCCGATCTCTTCCTCGTCCACGGCGACCCACTGACCGACCCATCTGCCCTGTGGAGGGTCTGGCGGGTCGACTGACCGATCTCGATCCATGAACACGCAACGCTCCCTGCGTCACACGAGTTTCACGCCGGAAGAGCTACAGCCGGAGGCGTGACCTGCCCGAGAAGACCGGGAACCGCGGGCACGCGGGCTACGTCGTGAACGCCATGCAGTACGAACGACAGCCGCCCGCGTCCATGCTTCGACTCGTCTGGTCGGTGCTCGGCCTGACGATCCTCCTCGCCGCCTGTTCACCCGCCCCCAGCGGGACGTCCGGTAAGGGCACGACTCCTCCGGGAGCGACGGGATCGGTCGAGGCGGGGCCGACCGCCGCGAGCCCGACGCCCGGCGGCAGTTCGACCACGAGTCCGCGCGCGAGCTCCAGCGCGAGCCCTGGCTCGACGTCGGGAGGCGGCGACGGGCGGGAGGCGTCGAAGCAGATCGTCCTGCGGATGGAGCAGGGAGGCGGACTCGTCCCGATGGGATCCGCCGCGACCCAGCTTCCGCAGTTCACGCTCTACCGTGATGGGACGGTCATCTACCGCGGAGGACGCGACGATCCGGTCGCCGCGGGCCCGAACGCGCCGCTGGCACCGCTCCGCGTCGCGACGATGAACGAGGAGCAGATCGAGGCGCTCGTCCGGTTCGCGCTCGGTCCCGGGCGACTGCACGATGCCAGGCCACGCTACGAGAACATGACGGTCGCCGACGCCCCGACCACTGTCTTCTCCATCGACGCCGGTGGCGTCACCAAGAGTGTCAGCATCTATGGGCTCGGGATAAACGACGAGCGGAGCCCGGAACGCGCCGAGCTAGCCGGGTTCGCCGACCTCGCGAGGATCCTCGGGGATTTCGAGAAGCAGGTCCAGCAGGGCAACGCCACGGATGCCGGGAGCTATGAGCCCGACAGGTACCGGGCCGTGCTCATGGAGTCCGCACCGGGTGACCGCGATGTCGCGGAGTGGCCGTGGGAAGGGATGACGCTCGACGACTTCCGCGACACGGGTGGCGGCGTGAGGACAGCGGTCCTCACGCGTCGACAGGCGGCAGAGTCGTATCCGGAAGGAGCAGGGGGGCACACCGGGATCGTGGTACGCGGCCCCGACGGGAACCGGTACACCGTCGCCCTGCGACCGCTCCTCCCTGACGAAGAGAGCTGACGCCCGGCGCGGGACTCGAGGCCGAGCCGGAGTCGCGGACGGACGCCGGCCGCGTCAGTTCAGGTAGGCCGGCTCGGCGTAGCGATCCGAGTCGACGTAGGAGACGAAGCGCGTCTGGCGCTTCTTGAACCACAGCTTCGTCTCGCCCGTCGGGCCGTTGCGGTGCTTGGCCAGCCTGAGGTTGATCACCTCCCCGTCGGCGTCGGCGTCCTCGGCACCGCGCTCCTTCTCGCGCCACAGGAACATGACGAGGTCGCTGTCCTGCTCGATGGAGCCCGATTCGCGGAGGTCGGACAGTCGTGGCTCCTTCGACTCCCGCATCTCGGCCTGCCGCGACAGCTGCGAGAGCGCGATGACAGGCACTTCGAGCTCTCGCGCCAGCGCCTTGAGCCCCCTGGAGATCTCGGTCACCTCCTGGACGCGGTTCGCGTCCCGCGACGCGAGCGTCGACTGCATCAGCTGCAGGTAGTCGACGATCACGAGGTCGAGACCGGCCTCTGCCTGGAGTCGGCGTGCCTTCGTCCGGAGCTCCATCGTGCTGATGTTCGGGGTGTCGTCGATGAAGACGGGCGCCTCGGCGAGCGCGTTCATCGCCGGCGCGAGTCGGGTGAAGTCCATCTCCTCGAGGAACCCGGTCCGGAGCCGCTGCGAGTCGATGTTGGACACCGAACTGAGCAGACGCAGCACGAGCTGCTCCTTGCTCATCTCGAGGCTGAAGACGCCGACCGTCTTGCCCTCGCGGACGGCCGCATGCTCCGCAAAGTTCAAGGCGAGGCTCGTCTTCCCGATGCTCGGCCGCGCGGCGACGATGATCAGGTCCGACTTCTGGAGGCCGGTGGTCAGCGCGTCGAGATCGGCGAAACCGGTCCGGATGCCGCTGATCTCGCCCTTGTGCTGGTGGAGGTAGTCCAGCCGGTCGTAGGCGGCGTGGAGTAGGTGACGAAGGGGGCTGAAACCGGTCTCGACGCGCTTCTGGCTGACCGCGAACAGCTCCTGCTCCGCCCGATCGATCGCCTCGGAGACCTCGGCGCCCTCGTCGTACCCGATCGCCGCGATCTTTCCCGCTGCCCCGATCAGGTTGCGCAGGAGCGCCTTGCGCTCGACGATCCTCGCGTAGTGGACGGCATTGACTGCAGTCGGCGTCAGATTGATGAGGCTCGTGAGGTAGGAGGAGCCGCCGACCTGCTCCAGCTCGTCACGCCTCGCGAGGACCTCGGAGACAGTGACGATGTCGACCGGTTCACGCCGTTCGTACAGGTCCAGGACCGCCCGGTAGATGGTCCCGTGGTGACCCCGGTAGAAGTCTTCCGGCCGCAGGAACTCCGCCACCTCGATCACCGCGTCCCGGTCGATGAGCAGGGCACCCAGCACCGACTGCTCGGCCTCGATGGCCTGGGGCGGCAAACGGTCGATCGACAACTTCCACTCCTCGCGTGGGTCGGAAACGCGCCGGAATCGTGCGGGCGGAGAGCACGCGGCGGCTAGGTAGTTACCGACGGATCTCTTCCACGAAGTGTCGTGCCGGGTGTGGACGCTGTGGAAGGAGCCACGGCATGGCGGCTCTAATCGAGGCGGCGGATGACCCCGATCAGCTTGCCCTGGATGCGCACGTCCTCGTAGTACTGCGGCGGGTACGCGTCATTCGCCGGCTGGAGTCGGACACGCCCCTTCTCCTTGAAGAAGCGCTTGAGCGTCACCGAGTTGTCCTCCACCTGGGCGACGACGATGTCCCCGTTGTGCGCTGTCTGCTGGGGGCGGATGACGACGTAGTCGCCGTCCGTGATGTGCGCTTCGATCATCGAGTCGCCTCGGACACGCAGCACGTACGCATCGCCCGTTGGCGCGAGCATCTCCGGCACCGACAACATCTCGCGGACGTCCTGGTATGCCTCGATCGGACCGCCGGCCGCGATCTCGCCGATGACCGGCAGCAGGCTCGCCTCCTGGCCGGCGACCTGGGGCACCAGCTCGTTGGTGAGACCCGCATGGAGTGCCGCCGTCGGCGTGAGACGAAGGGCCCTCGACTGGGTCGCTCCCCGTTCGAGGTATCCCTCCTTCTCGAGCGCCGAGAGGTGGTGATGGACGGCCGAGGTGGAAGCGAGCCCGACCGCGCGTGCGATTTCGCGCACGGACGGCGGATAGCCGCGTGCGCGCAGCGTTGCCGCGATGTAGTCGATGATCCTCTGCTTCCGCGCCGCGTCGTGCTTGGTCAGGCCACACCTCCTTCCCGGCGAAGAGTACCGAACGTATGTTCGGTTGTCAACGGCAGGATATACTCCGTGCGCCCATGTTCCGTTCCGCGCGTTCCGGAGGCCGTCTGGGCTTCGTGCGCACCCTCAACTACCTCGCCTTCGCGCCCCTCGCAGCGCGTGCGCCGATGTACGCACGATTGCTGTGGGCACTCCTCCGCGACGACCGGATCCCGAGCTCGCAGAAGGCCGTCGTCGGCCTCGCGGCCGGGTATCTCGTGCTGCCGTTCGACCTCATCCCCGAGGTCGTCCCGGTAGTCGGCAGGCTGGACGACGTGGCGGTGATCGTGCTCGCGCTCGACATCTTCCTCGAGAACGTCTCGCCGGAGCTGTTGGACGAGAAGCTCGCGGAGCTCGAGATCGACCGCGCGGAGCTCGAGCGCGATCTGCGGCAGGTGCGCCGGTACGTCCCGCGACCACTGCGGCGCGCCTTCCTGCGCCTGCCCGACGCGATCGAGGGCGTCGCGTCGCTCATGCGCGATGCCGGAGTCGATCGCCGCCTCCGCGCGTTCCTGGAGAGCGCGGGCGACTCGGTCCGGGCGGAGCGCGCGAGGCGGGTCGGGGGGCCGGATGATCCGCCCCTCCCCGCACGCCCGATGACAAGCTGAAGCACGATGGGAACCATGACCACTGCAGGAAGGACCCCCAGGAGGAAAGGGCGCGCGTGAAAGTCATCCTCACGAACGACGTCGAGAAGCTCGGCAAGAGCGGCGAGCTCCGGGAAGTGGCCGACGGGTATGCCCGCAACTTCCTCATCCCGCGGAACCTGGCCGTCCCCGCATCCGGCGGCGCCTACCGCGCATGGCAGCACGACATCGCGAGCCGCGAGGAGAAGCGGAAGCGGGAGCGCGAGGAGGCGGAGATCGCCGCGCAGCGCATCTCGAGCACGACGCTCACGATGGGTGTCAAGGTCGGCGAGGGCGGCAAGCTCTACGGCTCGATCACGGCGAAGGACATCGCAGACGCGCTCGGGCGGCGCGGGATCGTCGTCGACCGGCACAAGGTCGACCTGGAGGAGCCGCTCAAGACGCTCGGGACCTACAAGGTCGCAGTCCGCGTCCTCCCCGGCCTCGCGCCGGAGGTCACGGTCGCAGTCGAGCCGAAGGGCTGACGCCGGAGGTCACGGTCCCGCGGCGGACGCCATAAGCTCGGTCCCCGCTCTGCATCCGGGGCCTGATGTCCGGATCGGGCGACGCGGGCGATCGGCACCGGAAGCCGGACGATGACCGTGAGTTGCGGCGACAGCTGCTGGGTCTGCTGCGCGGCGAGGCGCACCTGGGGTTCGAGGAGGCCGTTCGGGACTTTCCGACCGACGCGATCAACCTCCGACCGCCGAACGTGCCCTACACGCCGTGGGCGATCCTGGAGCACACGCGGATCACGCAGTGGGACATCCTCGAGTACATCCGTTACCCCGAGCACGTCTCGCCCGAGTGGCCGGACGGTTACTGGCCCGATCCTGACAGGCAGGTCACGCGCGAGGAGTACGAGGAGACGCTGCGCGGCTTTCGATCGGACCTGCATGCGATCGAGGAGCTGGTACGGGACCCCGCCATCGACCTCCTGGCGCCGCTCGGTCACACTCCCGGCCACTCCATCCTCCGTGAGGTGCGCCTAATCGGCGACCACAACGCCTATCACATCGGCGAGTTCGCGATCCTCCGACAGGTCATGGGCACATGGCCGAAACGTGTCAGCGCGACCGGATGACGCGGCGTGAGCGGCCTCGCCGTCCAGCCGCTAGTGGGCCTCGACCTCCCTGTGCTCGAGGTCGCGTACCGCAGGCCCCTCGATCACCCGTCCGTCGAGATCGAAGCGCGACCCGTGGCAAGGGCAGTCCCAGCTGCTCTCGGCGGGGGTTGAAGGAGACGATGCAGCCCATGTGCGTGCAGCGCGCCGAGAGGGCGTGGACGTTGCCATCCGAGGCGCGGTAGACCGCCAGCCTTTCTCCGTCGTGATCGATCACGGCCCCTTCGCCGTTCCCGAGCTCTGGTAGCGACGGCGTTCGGGCGACGCGGTCGCCGATGGATCGCCGCGCGACGTTGACGTTCTCCTTGACGAGCGATGGCGCGGACTGCCGCGGCCGCAGTCGCGTTGCGTCGAACAGAGAGAGCCAGGGGTTCGGACGGTCGAGGACGACGTCCCTGAGCATCATCGCCGCGGCCGTCCCGTTCGACATGCCCCACTTCTTGAAGCCGGTCGCGACGAGCACCCGCTCAGCCCCACCCGGCATCCGCCCGACGTACGGGACACCGTCGGCGGGGATGTAGTCCTGTGCCGACCAGCGGTAGTCGATCGTGTCGACCCCGAAGCGCTCTCGCGCCCACTGTTCGATCGCGTCGTAGTGCCGTTGCGCCTCGGGGTCCTGCCCGGTCTTGTGCTCCTCACCCTCGACGACGAGGAACGCCTGGCCGTCACCGAGGTGAGGACGGACGGACCTGGTCGGCGAGTCCGCGCTGAGGAACATGCCGTCGAGCGGGCCGCCGTCGATCCGCCTCGCGAGCGCGTAGGAGCGACTGGGGTGTGTCTTCGCGAAGAAGCCGCCTGGGTCGTGGAACGGGAGGAGCGTCGCGATGACGACGTGGCCGGCAACGACGGCGCCCCCGTCGGTCGCGACCTCGTAGCGCCCGTCGCGCTGCTCGACGTGCTTCGCTCGGGAGCCCTCGAACAGCCGGCTCCCGCCGCCGTCGACCAACGCACCCAACGCGAGGCAGTACTTGCGGGGGTGGAACAGTGCCTGGTGGTCGAATCGGATGGCGCCGCGGACGTCGTACGGGAGCGGCACATCCCGCGCGTAGGTCGCCGGCAACCCGAGTCGGAGGCTTGCTTCGACCTCGGCCTCGATCTGCGGGATCGCCTCCTGGGACTCCGTGTAGGTGTAGGCCGGCATCCGCGTGAAGTCACACTCGATCGAGTTGACCGCGACGACCCTCGCCACCTCGGCGATCGCGCGCTCGTTCGCCTCCCCGTAGAGACGCGCCCCCTCCTCGCGGAACCGGGAGACCAGGTCTGCATAGATCAGTCCGTGCAGCGATGTGACTTTCGCCGTCGTGCGACCCGTCGTCCCTGTCGCGATCCGCCTCGCCTCGAGAACGGCGACCGAGACGCCCGCCTCCTTCAGCAGGTACGCCGTCGTCAAACCGGTGATACCGCCGCCGACGACCGCGACGTCGACCGATATCGTCCCCGACAGTGACGGGTACGAAGTCTCCGGGGTGGTGCCCTCCCAGAGCGAGACATTGCGCTCGCTGACCATGTCCATCGTCTCCCGGCCGCTTCTATCGCTAGTCGCGATGGAGGATAGAAACCAGGGATCGAGCAGTCAAACGCGCAGATCGAGGCCGCGGCCGTTTTGCTCCGCTTGGAAGGGTCCTGGCACGGGGCGACGATCGAGGCGCCTGACGTCTGCTGCGCCGAGGGCGACGGCAGCGTTCAAGTCGGCATGGCTGCGCGGAGCCCCCCACGCTCGACGATCAGGTCGACGAGGTCTACGAACGGGTCGAATCCGACGACATCCGGCGCGTCGGCGACGAAGTTCGAGAGCGCGTTCAGGTCGTAGAAGTACGCTCGCCCGTCGCGCTCGTTCACGAGGTACTCGACCCCGCCCAGGTCCATGCCGGCTGCTGCCACCCAGCGACGCGCGTCCTCGATCAGCGATGGAGGGGGATCGTGGGCCTGTACCGGCAGGCCGCGCCCGGAGACGCCGTCGCGAAGTCCCGGCAGTTCGCAGTAGTCGGCAGGGCAGAGGTTGAACGTGCCGGGCGTGAGCAGCAGGCGTATCGCATACAGGAAGCGACCGTCGAGGATCTCGATCCGGATGATCGCGTCGCCTTCCGCGGGCAGATGCTCCTGCACGAGCGCCGTCTGGTCGATCCCGAACTCCAGCATGCCGTTCGCCGCCGCCTCGCCGAGCTCACCCGGGGTGGCGAAGGACCGGACGCCCGCACCGCTACCGGCGAGGTTGGGTTTGACGAGGACGGGGTATCGGAGATCCTCTGCCGCGGCGACGGCCTGCGAGTGGTGGTTGATGACGCGCGTCCGCGGGTAGCGGAGGCCGAGCGACGCCGCGAGCGCCGCCTGCCGTGCCTTTGAGAGCTCGGTTCGGAACGCGGGGTGGCCGTTCACGACGCTCGCCCCAATGTCGTCGAGCCAGGCGAGGTAGTGGAGGCTCTGGAAGATCGCGCGGCCGTGCCCGCGTGTCCAGGCGGAGGGGCTCATGCGGTTGACGACGAGCGAGTAGGGCACATCGCGCTCGCCCGGGTCGAACGAGTGCTCCGCGGCATGGACAGGCTGGTAGTGGACCCCACGGCGGTCGAGCTCCGCAAAGAGTGGCTTGAACCACTCCGGGTGCTCGTAGAGGATGGCGATCGGCTTCGTACTCATGGCGTCCTAACGAGGGGGGCGAGCGCCCCGGCCGAGATCGACCGGGGCGCTGAGGGTTGATGGATCACGCGATCGGCTCGACGCGCGAGTCGATGGCGGCGCCGTTCCGGATGTTGTCGAAGAGCGGCGACGTCCGCTCCGCCGCGGCCCGGATCTCCTGGAGGACCTCCGGGGAGGCGTCAGTGTCGACCTTGACGCTGTAGCGGATCCCGGTGTACCCGGGCCGCACCGTCTCGTCGAGCCCCAGGTATCCACGAAGGTCGTAGTCGCCATCGACCTCGATCCGGAGGTCGCGGAAGTCGACGCCGCGCTTTGCGGCCTGCGTCACCCACCCGATCGTGAGGCAGGTACCGAGCGACGCGAGGAGGAGCTCCATCGGGTCGACTGCCTGATCGGTGCCGCCGAGCGGCGCCGGTTCGTCGGTCTCGACCGTGAAGGAGCGGGCGGTCGTCCGCGCGCGCGCTCCATCCTCCCAGGTCGTGATGGTCTTGAACCCGCCCTTTCCGATGTCAGGGTCGACCGCCACAGCCTCGCGCGTACGCTCGAACGCGTGCAGGTCGATGTTCGTGCAGCTCTTGGTGATGGTTCCGTCAGTCATGAGATGAGGCACTCCAGGGACAACGAAGGTAGGTGGAACGAAGGGGGTGCGGGGAGGAGCGAGGAGAACGAGCTGGCGGCGCGCGCCTCAGGGCGCGCAGCGGCGTCAGACGGCGCGGCACGTCCGGCGGGAAGGTTCTCCCCGCCAGGGACAGATACAGGGCCACCAGTGAAGGCCGAGGCTTGGCTCGTTCATGCATTCGGAACCATAACGGAAGGCGGAAGATGCGTCGCATGACCGGCCCGACGATCCTCCATGTCGATCTCGACGCGTTCTTCGCGGCCGTCGAGCAGCGCGACCGAGCCGAGCTCCGGGGCAAGCCCGTGATCGTCGGTGGCGGAGGGCCGAACGACCGCGGTGTCGTCAGCACTGCCTCCTACGAGGCACGCGTCTTCGGCGTCCGCTCCGCGATGCCGCTGCGAACCGCCGGTCGTCTGTGCCCGCACGGGATCTTCGTGCCGGTGGACGGGGCGAAGTACGCGAGAGTCAGCCGGCAGGTGATGGCGATCTTGCGTCGTTTCACGCCACGCGTGGAGCAGGTTTCCATCGACGAGGCCTTCCTCGACGTCGCCGGCTCGGCGGCGCTGTTCGGGTCTGCCGAGTCGATCGCCGCGGCGATCAAGTCGGCCATCCGCGACGAGCTCGAGTTGACGGCGTCCGTCGGCGTCGGCGGCAGCAAGCTCGTTGCGAAAGTGGCGTCCGACCTGCACAAGCCGGACGGGCTGGTCGTCGTCCCCGTCGGCGAGGAGGCTTCGTTCCTCGCGCCCCTGCCGATCTCCCGCCTGTGGGGCGTGGGGCCGCAGACACGCAAGGTGCTCGGAGAGTACGGCGTGGCGACCATCGGGGACTTGGCGTCACTCCCGGAAGACCTGCTGCAGCGCCGGTTGGGGAAGCACGGGCGCGAACTGCTGTCGCGGGCGAGGGGGATCGACGCGTCACCCGTTGGTGACGATGCGGAGGCGAAGTCGGTCAGCCACGAGCACACATTCGACGTGGACACGGGTGACTGGGAGATCCTGGAACGGACATTGCTCGGGCTCGCGGAAGGTGTTGCTGAACGGCTGCGAAAGGGGGGCGTGAAGGCCGGCACGATCGGGGTCAAGGTCCGGGATCAGGATTTCGTGACCCTGACTCGGCAGCGGACGCTGCCGGAGCCGACGGACCTTCCCGAGACGATCTGGCAGACGGCCGTCGACCTCGCTCGACGCGAGGTGCGCGGGGTCCTCGTGCGGCTAATCGGGATCGCCGCATCAAACCTGTCGGACCGCGAGCAGCTCGGCCTGTTCGCGGAAGCGGAGGGGCGCAAGCGGAAGGCGATCGAGGCGGCCGATGCGATCAGGGGTCGCTTCGGGCCGCGCGCGATCACCCGGGCCCGCCTGCTCGAGACCGACGTCGCCGCGCCGTTCGAGCGTGACTTCAGCCACGCGCCGGAAGCGAAGCGCGTCGGGAAGCAGCGACCAGGAGGCCACGCCGAGGACGACAGCTGAGCGAGGCCAGCTCGACCCGAAGGTCGCGTCGACCGCGAACGCCGGCTCGACCGACGTCCCCAACGAAGATCGGGTCTTGACGTAGTACATCCGTTCCATTTATCGTGGCGGCGTAATAGAACACATGTTCTCTCGCCGCCGTTCGTGCCCGGGACGGAGAGGAACACAGGAAGCCCCCGGAAAGGAGCTTGTTCCGATGGCCATGGTGCGGATCACGCCCGTGGAGGTTCAGGTCCGCTGCGACTGGTTCGACGGGACGCCGCGAAGCGTCCGGATGGCGGACGAGGATGTACCGGTGGTCTCGGTGGCACGGGTGCGTCACGAGGCAGCGGCCTATCCGGCGCTGATCGGCCCGCGAACGCTGTTCGAGGTCGAGACGCCCCGGTCGCGCTTGTCGCTGACGTTCCAGCACCGCCAGCGGCGGTGGACCGTCGACGGACTCGACGCGGACGGTGGACGGCCGCCAGCGACCGCCTAGCGTCTCGATCGCTTCTCTCCCACCGCCCCGCCCGTCCCCACTCGGGCGGGGCGTCTTCGTGTCCCGCGACGCCCGAACTCCGGGCGGTATTCGTCCATCCCGCGCCGTCGGACACTGGCCGAAGGCGGTGGAGTCGAGCCCCCCGCGCGTGCGAGAATCGTCGCGGATGCGCGCCACGCCCGACTCCTTCGCCGATCTGACGCTCACCGCGTTCTGCGACCGTCTCGCGTCGCCCGACCCGATCCCTGGAGGGGGCAGCGCTTCCGCGGTCGCCGCAGGCATCGGAGCTTCTCTCGTCGTCATGGTGGCGCGGCTCTCCATGGATCGCCCCAAGTACGCCGCATATGCCGTGACACACGAGCGCGCGGTGGCCGAGGGCGAGAACGCGCGGCGGCGGTTCCTTCAGCTGGCCGACGAGGACGCGGCGGCGTACGGGCGGTTCGCTGATGCGCTGAAGCGGCCGCGAGAGACGCCCGAGCAGCACACCGAGCGCGCTCTGTCGCTGCGCGAGGCAGCACGAGAGGCGACGGAGGTGCCGATGGACGTGGTGCGGACGTGCCGGGAGGCGGCGGCGCTCGTGGAGTCGCTCGCAGGCCGGAGCAACCTCAACGCGTCAAGCGACCTCGATGTGGCCGGACTGCTCCTGCTCGCGGCTGCGCGCGGTGCGGGGGAGAACGTGCTCATCAACCTCCCGCGGGTGGAAGACGAGAAGCTCGCGGGTAGGCTCACCGCGCAGCTCGATGACCACCTCTACTGGATCGATCACGCGGTCCAGCGGACGCGGGAGATGGTCGGAAAGCGCGATCTACGAGACCCGGAGGACGCGTGAGCACGACGACCGCCAGGACGGGAGTGCGAGCGGCGGTCGCAGAGCCGACGTCAACGGACTCGACCCAGACGGCGCGGATCCTCCAGGGCTCTCCCATCGCCGGCGCGATGCGCGCCCGGGTCACCGAGGACGTTGTCGCGTTCCGCCAGCGCCACGGGTTCGCACCGACGCTCGCCGTCGTGATGGTGGGCAGGGACGCGCCTTCGGCTGTGTATCTGCAGCAGATCATCCGGGGATGCGTGAAGGTCGGGGTCGAGGGGCGCGTGGTCGAGGTCCCGGAAGGCGCCGACGCCCGCGAGATCCAGCGTCAGATCCGCAGCTTGAACGACGATCCCCTCGTGAGCGGGATCATCATCCAGATGCCGCTGCCGGCTCACATCCCGCTGCGCGTGATCATCGATACGATCGATCCCGGCAAGGACATCGACGGGATCCACCCGATCAATGCCGGACTCCTGAGCCTCGGCTATGACGGCTTCCTGCCTGCCACTGCGCACGCCGCCGTCCAGATCCTCCGCGCCTCCGGGTACGACCTGGAGGGGCTAGACGCGGTCGTGATCGGGCGCAGCAACGTGGTCGGCAAGCCGACCGGACTCCTGCTCCTCCGCGAACACTGCACGGTGACCGTATGTCACCGGAGGACGCGTGATCTCGCTGCCCAGACGCGCCGCGCGGACCTCGTCGTCGTCGCGGCGGGTTCGCCGGGCCTGGTCCGCGGCGACATGCTCAAGCCCGGCGCACTGGTCGTCGACGTCGGGATCAACGTCGTCGAGGACGGGATCGTAGGCGACGTCGACTTCGAATCCGCGAAGACCGTCGCTGGCGCGATCACGCCCGTGCCCGGAGGGGTCGGCCCCGTCACGAATGCCATCCTCATGGAGCATCTGATCCGAGCTGCGCGCGATCAGCACGGATGAGAGGCCACGCTGGGCGCGGCGCGGGATGACGCGGCCACGCACGGCACAGCACCAGAACGGATGACGAGCAGTCTCGCGATCGCCCAGGCCGCTCGACTTCGCCCGATCGCCGACATCGGCTCAGCGCTCGGTCTCCTGCCGGACGAGCTCGAGCTCTACGGACCACACAAGGCGAAGGTCCGCCTCGAGGTCCTCGACCGCCTCGCCGATCGGCCCGACGGACGCCTGATCGTGGTCACCGCGATCACGCCGACACCCCTCGGGGAGGGGAAGACGACGACGACCATCGGGCTCGCGCAGGGGCTCAACCGGATCGGCGTGCCGACCGCGGCGAACATTCGCCAGGCATCTCTCGGCCCGGTGTTCGGCCTCAAGGGAGGCGCCGCGGGCGGCGGGCGGAGCCAGATCGTTCCGATGGAGGACGTCAACCTCCACCTCACCGGCGATAACCACGCCGTCACCGCGGCGCACAACCTCGCATCGGCCTTCCTTGACAACCACCTCTACCGGGGCAACGAGTTCGGCATCGACCCCCGCACGATCAGTTGGCCCCGAGTGGTCGACAGCAATGACCGCGTCCTTCGGCGGGCGCTGATCGGCCTCGGTGAGGGAGGAGGGGCGCTCCCGCGCGAAGCGGAGTGGCATATCACCGCGGCCTCCGAGGTCATGGCGATCCTGGCGCTCGCCTCCGGCCTGCACGACCTCCGCGCTCGCCTCGGGCGGATCGTCGTCGGCGAACGCTTCGACCGGAGCCCGGTCTCGCTCGAGGAGCTGAAGGTCGCCGGCGCGATGACGGTCCTGCTCCGCGACGCCATCAAGCCGAACCTGCTCCAGACCCTCGAGGGAGGGCCCGCCTTCGTCCACGCCGGGCCGTTCGCGAACATCGCACACGGGAACAGCTCGGTACTCGCCGACCGCGTCGGGCTGAAGCTGGCCGACGCCGTGTGCACGGAGGCCGGATTCGGGGCGGACATGGGGTTCCAGAAGTTCATCGACATCAAGTGTCGACTGAGCGGGCTCCGACCCTCGGCGGCCGTGGTGGTCGCGACGGTCCGTGCACTCAAGATGCACGGCGGTGTGGGCAGGATCGCCGCGTGGAAGACGCTCGATCCCGCGCTTGCGGAGGAGGATGCTGACGCCGTGCGACGCGGAGCGGAGAACCTCGCGAAGCAGATCGAGAATGTGCTGGGGTATGGCGTGCCCTGCGTGGTCGCCATCAACGCCTTCCCCGCCGACTGCCCATCCGAAGTGGCGGCGATCCGCGAGGTCGCGCTCCATGCCGGCGCGCGCGACGCGGTCGTATCGACGCACTTCGCGGACGGCGGCGCGGGTGCCGAGTCGCTGGCGCATGCAGTGTGGGCCGCGGCCGAAGAGGGGGCGCCTGAGCTCCGGCTGCGCGGACGAGACCGGGTTGAGGGACAAGATCGAGGCGGTCGCGACGCGGATCTACGGCGCCGACGGGATCGACGTTTCGCCGGAGGCTGCCAGCGAGCTCGAGGAGTTCGAGCGGCTGGGCTACGGCACGCTCCCCGTCTGCATGGCGAAGACCGCGCTATCCCTCAGCCATGATCCGGAGCTGAAGGGCCGCCCCCGGGGGTTTCGTGTGCCGATCCGGGAAGCCCGGCTGTTCGCCGGGGCCGGCTTCGTGACCGCCTACTGCGGCGACATGCGGACGATGCCGGGACTGCCGTCGCGACCAGCGGGCGAGTCTGTCGACATCGATGCCGACGGGAGGATAGTCGGGCTGTTCTAGGTCGTCGCGAGGTAGAACAGGAACGCGATCCCGCCGCCGACCAGGACGCCCGCGAGGCTCGCGCCCCACGCGGCGAGATCGATCGGTCCCAGTCGCGGCTCTCCGTGACCTTCTGCGTGTCCTGCCGGATCGTCCACAGCGTGACCCGGCGCGTGCGCTTCTGCGGCTGCGCCCCGGCCCGTTCCATGCACCGCCGAGCCGTGCCCGGAGTAGTCCGTGTGCCCGAGTGCGTGCCCCGCCTCCGCCGCGTGGATCGCGTCGTGATCGCGAGTCGCTCCGTACCCCTCGCTCGCGGCGTGAGCGCTCTCCGTGTCGCCCCCGGGATGCCGGCCGGGGTGGGCGGTCGGCTCCGAGTGGGACTCGGCATAGTCCGGCCCGGGCCCGCCGAGCCGCTGGTGCCCCGCGTTCACGCCCGGGACCTCCCGGGGCCCCCCACCGTGCTCCTCCGTCGACCGCTGCGTCCGGATATCGCCGCCCTGTGTACGCACGAGATCGCCGTCGTGAGCGTTCCGCTCCTTCTCGGAGGGATCCGGAAGGTCGGCAGCATCGACGCGGCGGCGTCCCTGGCCCGGCGCCGTCGGATCGATTCCCATCCGCTCGGGCGTCGTAGACCCCTCGTCCTGGCGTCGATCGCTCACGGGAGAAGATCCTCGCTCACCAGCCGGTCGACCGTGACCGGTTCACGCACGGGGCTCTCCGGCAGCGACCGCATGAACTCCACTGACTTCGTCCAGGCGTCCCGGTCGATCGCCCCCAGGCCGTTGGCCGCAGTGTGGGGGCTCCGCCAGGTCTCGATCGTCGCGCGCAGCACGGCGAGCTGCCCTTCGCGGTCCTGGCCAAGTTCCGGAACCCGCTTGACGGCGGCGTCGAGCCCTACCTTCGGGTCCGCTTCGATCTCTCGCATCGCTCGAAGTGTCCCATCGACGAACGCCCGCAGCGCCTCCCGCTTCGTCCGCTGGGTCTGTTCGCCCGTGATGAGCCCGGGTCCGGGCAGTGGTGTGATCTCGTCGACCCGCAGGACCGTCGCGTCCTCCCCGCTCCGCTCCAGCTGCACGGGCTCGTTGTTCACGAACCCCGTCGCGGCGTCGACGGCCCCCTGTCGGACGCCGACGAGCTGGCCGAAGTCCGGGTAGAGGACGATCTCCAGGTCGGCGGGCGTCAGCCCGGCCGACTTGAGCAGCGCCTGGAGCATCACCCAGCTGCTCCCGAACTTCCCGGGGATCCCGACCTTGCGCCCCTTGAGGTCCGCGGCCGTTTCGATCCCGCTCGTGGCCTTCGCGAAGACGACGCTCGGGAACCGCGAGTAGATGGAGGCCACGTAGCGGACGGGGATCCCCTGGCTGACGGCCGCGATGACGCTCGTCCCGTCAGCGATCCCGACGTCGACCGCGCCCTGGCCGACGAGCGTTACGAGCTCGGGATCGATCTTGTTCTGGAACTCGACGTCCAGCCCGGCGTCCCGGTAATACCCCCGCTGCTCGGCAAGGTAGAACTGCGCGAACTGGACGCTGGGGATGTATCCCAGCCCGACGACGAGGCGATCGGGCGTTCCGGCGCCCGAAGCCGCTCCTCCCGCCGTGGGTGCTGGCGCGGTCGCGGGGGTGGCGGCGCAGGCTGACAACGCGAGCGTCGCGGTGATCAGAGCGGACAGCGGTCGGCGAATGGGCACGGGGACCTCCAAGGGGAACTAGGCTCGGGCGCCGACGATCCGGCGCTCCACGAGGACGATCAGGGAGTAGAGCGCGACGCCGATCAGCGCGAGCATGGCGAGCGCGGCGAACAGAAGGGGTGTGTCGAACAGGGAGCCACGCGCGAGGAGGATCAGAGCGCCCAACCCTCGCTCCGGGCCCGCCCACTCGGCGATGACGGCCCCGATCACTGCGAGGGTGACACCGACGCGCATGCCGCCGAGGATCGCGGGCAGTGCCGCGGGGACCTCGAGCTTCACGAGGATCTGGCGTCGCGTGGCGCGGAGCGCGCGCCCGAGCTCGAGCAGTCCGGCGTCGACCGACCTGATGCCGACCATCGTCGCGACCGCGACGGGGAAGAAGACGATCAGCGAGCAGATGATCACCTTGCTCAGAAGGCCGCTCCCGAACCACAGCGCGATGAGGGGCGCCAGCGCCAGGATCGGGGTCGCCTGCGCGGCTACCAGGTACGGCGAGAGGAGGCGCTCGACAAGCCGGGACCGGGCCAGGAGGTACCCGACGACTACGGCAAGAGTCGCGCCGACCGAGAACCCCAGCGCGATCTCGAGCAGCGTCGCGGCGGCGTGGTGGATGAGGATGCCGTCGATGAGCGCCTCGAGGAACCGCGCCGCCACGACCTCTGGCGCAGGCAGGATGAACGGGGGGTACCCGCCGACGACGACGAGTAGCTTCCAGGCGCCGATGAACAGTACGGCCGCCACGAGGACGGGGAGGGCATCTTGGAGGGAGCCGTAGGCGGCCCTGTGAGTCGAAGCCCTCATCTGGTTTCCTCGCGCCTGAAGAGCTCGAACCACGACCTGCGGGCGACCGATCCGGTGTCTGGCGGACCTGGTGCCGACGGACCGTCCGCGGAGGCGACTCGTTCGGCGCGGAGGGTCGCGTCGGCTCGATCACCGTCGTCGACCAGAAGATGCTCGCGGATGATGGCGGCCGTTCGAGAGACCGCCGCGGCGTCCAGCGATGCGAGTGGGCGCGGCCTTGGGAGCTCGACGGGCACGTCCGTGACGACCCGTCCCGGCCGGGGTGACAGCACGATCACGCGGTCGGCGAGGTAGATCGCCTCCTGGATGCTGTGAGTGACCACGAGAATCGTCGTGCCGGTTCGCTCCCAAAGAGAGAGCAACTCCACGTTGAACCTCTCCCGAGTAAGCGCGTCGAGCGCGCTGAACGGCTCGTCCAACAACAGCACCGAGGGCTCCAGCGCGAGCGCTCGTGCGATCGCGACACGCTGGCGTATGCCACCCGACAGCTGATGCGGTCGCAGTCGCGCAACGTCCTCCACGCCGACGATGTCGAGGAGTTCCCTCGCCCGGCGTTCGCGCCGGCCGCGTTCCCAGCCCGCGAGCTCGAGCGGGAAGGCGACGTTCGCAAGTGCATCTCGCCAGGGAAGGAGCCGAGGTTCCTGGAAGACGAGCGCGACACGCGGGTCGGGACCGTGCACCGACCGGCCGTCGAGCGCGACCACGCCGTCGTCGGGCGGCAACAGCCCGGCCACGAGGCGTAGGAGCGTGCTCTTCCCACACCCGTTCGGGCCGACGATCGCCGCGATGTGTCGCTCAGGGACGTCGAACGAGACGCGGTCGAGAGCGAGCACGGGTGCTTCCCGCGTGGTGAAGCTGCGGCTGACGTTCGAGATCTCGATGATGGCCAGCGGTCATCTCCCGGTGCTGACCTCGCCACTCGGATCAGACATCGGGTGGCCTGCTCGGCCCGGGAGAATGGGGCTGGACAGCCGCCGCGGGACGCCACGACGCGTGCATGGGCGTCGGACGACCGCGCGGCCGGCGTTACCTGCCTTCTCCCATCCGGACTCTGACCGTCGGCTCCCTGCCAGGGGATCCACCGTCACCGCTTTGAACGCGGTGCCGGGTCGTGGGCTGGCGTAGAACGGCTGGCGCCGTCTCCGCCGACCACCGGTCGGGACTTCCACCCAACCCCGAAGGCGAGGCGTGTTCGTGATGTGCGGCGAAGGATAGCAGGGGTGCCTGACGCACTCCCGGACGCGTCAGGTGACAGCCTGCCCTTCACGGCAGAGCGCGACGCAGCACGTGTCCGGCCGTTCGTCAAGCCGCGCGCTGATGCCGGCCGCGGCCAGCCCGTCGAGGAAGCCCTGCATGAGCCACAGGTTCATCCCGCACACGAGGTCGTGGTGCTCTCTCGCCAGGGCGTCGAACGGGCAGTTACGCAGCCGGATCGTCTCCTCTTCCGCTGCGTATGGCTCGAAGCCGTAGCGCTCGAGGACCTCGATGCCCTCCTCGAGCAGGGCCTCGACCTCGGGCTCCTCGCTCTCAGTGGCGGTAGATGCGTCGGGGGGAGCCGCAGGGGCACGGTCGCGAGCGCCGCGTCGGTCGCCCGCCCTCTTGCGCGCTTCCTTGCCGAGATCGCGACCGAACTCCTGCGCCGCCTCGGCCAGTGCATCCCGGGGCGGCTTCCCGCCGTGCCCATCGAGCGCTCGCGCGAACAGCTGCGCGGCGAGCTCGTAATGCCGAGGCGGGAACGAGATGTCGAGCTGGCGGGATGCGCGACGGTAGAGCTTGGCGGGCCGTCCTGCTCCGGGCCCCGTCCGCCCCGACGTCCGCCGATACTCCGCCGTCAACAGTCCTTCGCGGACCATCCTGTCCAGATGGAACGCCGCGAGCGCTCGCGAGATCGCGAGCGCCTCGGCCGCCTCGTCGCGGCCCACCGGCTGCGGCTGTCTGGCAACGTACTCGTACAGTCGGCGCCGGATGGGCTCCGCGAGGACGCCGACGGCCTCGATGTCGCTTGTTGCTGTGGTCCGCACCATCCGGAGATACTAAAACAAGCGGGCACTAGCGCAAACCTTGACGCCACAGAGGATCGACCGTTAATATCGCGAGCCGTAGCTAGCGGTAGAGAGTCGTGAAGGACGGAGGCTCGTAGACATGGAAAGCAGGGTGAAGGCGCTGGGGCACCCCATCCATCCCATGCTCATCCCGTTCCCCATCGGCCTCCTCTCCACGGCGGTCGTGTTCGATGTCATCTCGCTCGTCACGGGCAACGGCGAGTGGGCGAGGGTCGCGTTCTGGATGATCGCCGCCGGCGTCATCGGCGGCCTCGGCGCGATGGTCTTCGGCTGGCTCGACTTCGCGGCCATCCCGGCGGGCACGCGGGCGAAGAAGATCGGGCTCATGCACGGGACCGGCAATATGCTCGTACTCGTCCTGTTCGCCGCGAGCTGGTTCCTCCGGACCGGCACGCCGGATCGGACCGGTGGACTCCCCTTCGTGCTGGGGATCGTCGGCGTGGCTCTCGTCACCGCGACCGGGTGGCTCGGCGGCGAGCTCGTCGAGAGGATGGGCGTCGGCGTCGACGAGGGTGCGAACGTCGACTCGCCGAACTCCCTCAGTGGAAGACCGGCGGCACAAGCGGATCGGCGCGTCTAGCGCTTCATGTTCGCTGGCGGCGTTCGCCGTCGTCGCGCGAGACCATCCCCTGTTCGATGACGGACCGGGCTGAGGCGGAGCGGCGAAGCCTCCTTCTGGAGCTCCCCGCCGACGTCCAGGCGGTCCTTCGCGAGTTCCGGACATGTGAGCTGACGACGCTGTCGAAGGACGGCGGCCCGATCACGTGGCCAGTGATGGCCGTGTATCAGCCCGAGCAAGGACGTTTCCTGCTCTCCACCGCGATCGGGCTCTCCCAGAAGGTCGCGCATCTGCGCCGCGATCCGCGGCTCTCGCTCCTGTTCTCGGATCCCACCGGGAGCGGGCTGGCCGATCCCCCGGCGGTCCTCGTGCAGGGCGACGGGCACGTCGGGGACGACATCGGGACCTGGAACGAGGATCTGCGCGTCTACCACCGGCAGGCGTGGCTCCGCCAGCCGATGTCCCGCACCTACAGCTTCAGCCCCATCGGGCGGTACCTGATGGGCTGGTATTTCCGGCGCCTCGTCATCACGCTGCGCCCCGCGCGCGTCTTCTGGTGGCCCGTCGGTGACTTCTCTCGCACCCCGGAAGTGGTGGGTCCGACCGATGTGGGATGAGCTGCTCAAGCAGTTGCGGAGATACGAGAGCGCCGTCATCACCGGTCTCGGCGACGACGGTTACCCCTTCAGCTGGCGCTGCACGCCGCACCCCGACCAGATGCAGAAGGTGCTGCGGATCGACGTCCCGCCCGGAGCGCCGGTGACACCCGGGCCCGCTGGGCTGCTGTGTCACAGACATGACGAGCGGATGTGGAACCAGCGCAGCTTCCTCGTCCGGGGTCGTCTGTCGTCGGCCGGCGGCTGGGCGTTCGTGCCCGAACGTCTCATCCCCGGCGAAGGAGCTCGGGGCCTGTTAGGGACGCTGTCCATCCTTCGCAAGGCAAGACGAGCCGCCCGTGAGTACCTCCAGCGGCGCGGCATCCCTCCTCCCCCGATCCCCTGGGCCGCGATCAACGAGGACAAGGCGCAGCTGCTGCGCGAGAAGTAGTCCGCCCCTCGCCTTCCGCCCCCGTCAGAGCCGGTCGGCTGACGGTCCGTGCACCAAGCGTTTTGGAGCAGAAGTGTCTATAGTTAGCGCGTCTTAGCGTTAGACGCTCGACCCAGACCCTGCACGCGACTGCGTGCGCGTCAGCGGATCGAGCCGGAAGCGCACTGCGTCCCGGTCCGGCGGGCAGGCCCGCGAGGACGATAGATCCGGCGTAGTCCGGGAGGACGTATATGGGTGGAACACGTCAGATGATCGAGGAGGCTAGGAACCGAATGATGAGAACACCTCTTATCGCTTCCATCGCTGTGGCAAGTCTGCTGCTCGCCGGGTGTGCCGGGGGCGGCGGCACGAGTGGCGGTGGCGGTGGTGCCGCGGCATCCCCGGGCGGCGGCGGTGGTGCCGCTGCAACAGCAGGTGGTGCCTACGATGCCGGTTCGCCGCCCGCAGCGGGGGGCGGAGGCGCGGGCGCCGGAGCAACGGGTGGCGGGAACGCGGGCGGCGCGGGAAAGCCCGTCGAGATCGACCTCGCCGCGGAGAACAACAGCGGGGTGTCGGGAACCGCGACGCTGACGGACCTCGGGAACGGCAAGCTGAGGGTGGATATCAACGTGGAGGCGGCGGGAAACAACGCCATGCCCGCTCATATCCACCCGGGGACCTGCGAGGAGCTCGACCCGAAGCCGAAATATCCGCTCAGCGACGTGGAGAACGGCAAGTCGACGACGGAGGTCGACGCCACGCTCGCCGACGTCCAGACCGGGGCGTTCGCGATCAACCTCCACAAGTCGACGCAAGACCTGAAGACCTACACGGCCTGCGGGGACATCCCGAAGGCATAGGTGCGAAGAGCACGGAAGGTGAACGGCGATAGGCGGCGCCCCTCCGGGCGCCGCTTCGTCTATCCGGCACCAACGCGTTCTTCCCGGCTGCTCGGCAGGACGGCCGCATCGTTGCTGCTGTTCGTCGCGGTCGTCGCCACGGCCTGCGCCGGGGGGTCGGGCTCGCCCTCGCCGATGCCCTCGCCGCCCGGTGAGCCAGCCGCCGGACCGGGGATGGTGGAGGTCGCGGGCTTCAAGTTCGTTCCCGAGGCCCTGACGGTGAAGGCGGGAACGACGGTCCGCTACGTGAACCGGGACCGTGCCGCGCATACCGTGACGCACGGACGCGACGGCGAACCGGTGCCGAATGCGGCATTCGACCTCGAACAGGAGAAGGAGGCGACCGTCGAGGTTGACTTCGCGACCACCGGAGTGTTCCCGGTCACCTGCAGATTCCATCCCACGATGAACCAGACGGTCACCGTCACACCCTGAGGAGCGGCGGGACGAGGAAGCGCGGATGCGGATACTCGTGACGGGGGCGGGCGGGACGCTGGGCAGGGCGCTAGCCCCGGCGCTCGCCCGAGAGGGACACGAGCCGGTCCTGTTCGATGTTCGGCCGTTCGACACGCCGTACCGGTTGATCGAAGGGGACATCCGACGCCTCGAGGACGTCCGGAGGGCGATGGAGGGCGTCGAGTTCGTCGTCCACGGCGCCGCGATCCACGGGATCCACCTCCGCGACCACACGCCGCAACAGTTCTACGAGCTGAACCTGACGGGCAGCTTCAATACCTGGGAGGCAGCGGCGGAGGCAGGCGTCACAGGACTCGTCTTCAGCAGCACGATGGGCGTCTACGGCGACAGCCGCCGTCCGCGCCGCGACGACGCCGTCGTCGCCCTCGACGAGGACGTCCCGCTCCTGCCGGGCGACATCTACGCCCTGACGAAGGTCGCAGGCGAGGAGCTGTGCCGCTACTACGGGCGTCGACACGCGATCCCGAGCATCGCGCTCCGCTACGGGATGTTCGTGCCGGAGCCGTTCTTCCGGTACGGGATCCGGCTGCTCTATGGCGGTGTCGACACGGACGACGTCGTTGCGTCCGTGATCGCGGCGGTGCACGCGCTGGCGTCCGGCGGCGTCCAGTGGGACGCATTCAACGTGGAGTCGGTCGTGCCGTTCACGGTGGAGGACGGGCCTGGGTTGCGCTCCGACCCGCTTGCGGTCGTGGACAGGTACTGGCCCGGGGCAGCGCAGCTTCTCCGCGACCGAGGGGTAGAGGAGCTCCAGCCGATCCAGGAGTTCTACCCGATGGACGCGGCCGAGCAACGGCTCGGGTTCCGGCCGAGCTGCAACTTCGACCAGTGGCTGGAGGAGTTGCGGTCGCGCCCCGAAGAGCGGGCGGACAAGCCGACCCCCTGGCCTTGACTCCGGTTCCGCAAGCTGTATAGTTAGCACCCGCTTGTCTTAGAAGCGGGCTCGGATACACAACTGACCTCAGCAGCCACGAGGCGAACGATGACGAGCGCCAACGCACGCACCTTCGTGATCATCGGTGGCGGTCTCGCTGGAGCGACGGCGGCAGCCACCCTCCGGAAGGAGGGCTTCGACGGGCGCGTCGTGCTGTTCGGCGAGGATCCGGAACGTCCGTACGAGCTCCCGCCGCTCTCGAAGGGATACCTGAGGGGCGAGGATGAGCGCGACAAGGTGTTCGTCCATCGTGAAGGCTTCTACGGGGAGCGCCACATCGAGCTGCGCGTCGCGACCCGGGTCGTGGCGCTCGAGCCACGGACGCAGGAGGTCGTCACCGACGCCGGCGAGCGGCTCCGGTACGACCGGGTACTCCTCGCGACAGGCGCCTCGGCACGGCGGCTGGCGGTCCCCGGCGCGGACCTCTCCGGCGTCCACTACCTACGTACGCTCGCGGACGCTGACGCGCTCCGCGACCGCCTCGGACGCGCGCGCAACGCGGTCGTCATCGGGGGCGGGTGGATCGGGGCGGAGGTCACCGCGTCGGTCCGACAGCTCGGTCTCGACGTATCGCTCGTCGCGCCCGCTTCGGTCCCCATCGAGCGCGTTCTCGGACGCGAGGTCGGCCGGATCTACCACGACCTCCACGCGGAACGGGGAGTCGAGTTGCTCATGGGGGCGAAGGTGGAAGCCCTTGTCGGCACCCACGCCGTCGAGGCGGTACAGCTCGCCGACGGACGGCTCGTCCCCGCGGACCTCGTCGTAGTCGGTATCGGGACGACTCCACGGACCGAGCTGGCGGTCGGTGCGGGCGTCGCAGTCGATGGTGGGATCGTGGCCGACGAGTACCTACGGACGAACGTTCCCGGCGTCTTCGCGGCCGGCGACGTCGCGTCGGTCTGGCACCCGCGGCTCGGCGCGCGCATCCGAGTCGAGCACTGGGACAACGCGAAGCGACAGGCCCAGGCGGCCGCGAAGAACATGCTCGACCGTGAGGCAATCTACGAGCGGATCCCCTACTTCTACTCTGACCAGTACGACCTCGGCATGGAGTACTCCGGCTACGCGCCGAGCTGGGACGGTGTCGTCTTCCGCGGCGATCCGAACGCGCGCGAGTTCATCGCGTTCTGGCTGAAGGATGGACGCGTCGCGGCGGGCATGAACGCGAACGTCTGGGACGTGAACGCCGCGGTCGAAGCGCTTGTGACGGCCCGGACACCGGTCGACCTCGAGCGACTCGTGGACCTCGAGACGCCGCTCGAGGATCTCGAGCGTATCGTCCTTCAACCTGCCTGACGACCCGACCCACCCGCGAGGAGGAATCGAAATGAGCCAGCTGCGTCGAGCCAAGAACCTTGTGAAGTCCAGCTTCCGACCCCCGTCTCCCGACCGCGCACCCACGGGCACCGCGGCGAACGCCGTTACGCTCGGGACGGCGAGCTCGGTCAACGAAGGGGGAATGGCCGCGTTCAAGGCGGAAGACAGGGAGATCGCCGTCGCCAAGGTCGGCGGGACCTACTACGCGTTCAACGACATCTGCACGCATCGGCGTTGCTCGCTCTCCGATGGCGAGCTCGATGACACGACGCTGACGTGCATCTGCCACGGAAGCCGTTTCGACATCAGCACTGGCGACGTTCTCCGCGGCCCCGCACAGCGCCCGCTCGAGGTCTACCCGGTCCGCGTCGAGGGAGACGAGCTGCGCGTCGACGTACCGCGTCCGAGCTGACCGAAGCGAGTCGAGCGTAGCTGGATGCGCAGCCGGCGCAGAGGGACGCCGCCCGCTGAAACGGCCCCGCACGCTGGGCTATCGTTCCGGCGTGGTCACGCTCGTCCTCACCCGCCACGGCAGCACGACCCGCTCCGATCCCGAGCAGTACCTCGGACAGCGGATCGAGGCGCCGCTATCGCAGGGCGGGATCGAGGCCGCGCGCTCGCTGGCGCGGCGGCTGGAGGGCGTCCGATTCGATCGAGTCGTCTCGAGCCCGCTGGGTAGGGCGCTCGAGACCGCCCGGATCGTCGCCCCTGACGCCGCGGTCGAGGAGGACCGGCGGCTGATGGAGATGGACTACGGTGAGTGGGAGGGGCTCCTCATCGAGCAGATCGAGGCCCGCTACGCCGATGTGAGACGCCGCTGGGAGGACGACCCGGCGGCGACGCGTATCCCGGGCGGCGAGAACGGAGAGGCGGTGGCCGCACGTGTCCGTTCGTTCCTTCAGGAGCTGATCGAGTCGCGGGAGGGGATGGAGGACGAGGATGCTCCGGTGCTGGTGGTCGCCCACAGCACGCTCAACCGGGTGCTCCTCGCCGTCGCGCTGCAGGTCCGCCTCGCCGACTACCGGCGCCGGTTCCGCCAGGACTGGGCGAACCTGACCGTCCTGCGCTTCCGTGGCTCATTCGACGCCGGCGCTCAGCTTCTCGTCGCCAACGACATCTCGCACCTGAAGGGGATACAAGGCGCCACCTGGGGCTAGCGGACGGCGGCGAGGCCGTCCGCCCCCCGGCAACCGTCAGTCGTTCACGTACCCGTCGCAGCGCGCGAGCGCCTCCCGCGACGGGAGGCCGAGTCGCGGCAGTATCCTCCGCGCGTGCCCGAGCATGTCACGTTGACCGGCCGCGACCTGACGCTCGAGGGGGTCGAGGCGGTGGCGCGACGCGGAGCCGAGGCGCACCTCCACGTTCGGGCCCGTCGGAGGGTCGTGGCGAGCCGAGCCGCGATCGATCGGCTGGTCGAAGCCGGCGAGCCGGTGTACGGGGTGACGACGGGGTTCGGGGACCTCGCCACCGTTCGGATCGATCCGGCGGACGCCCGGCGGCTGCAGGAGAACCTCATCGTCAGCCACGCCGCCGGGGTCGGTCCGCTCCACGACCGCGAGACCGTTCGGGCGATGCTGCTGCTGCGCGCGAACACACTCGCCCTTGGGCACAGCGGCTGCCGATCCCAGCTCATCGACCGCCTCCTGGACCTGCTCCGGCTCGGGATCCATCCCGAGGTCCCGGAGCAGGGCTCGGTCGGCGCTTCGGGCGACCTCGCACCGCTCGCGCATCTCGCGCTGCCTCTACTCGGGCGGGGGCGAGTCGAGGTCGGGGGTGAGTCACTGCCGGCGCTGGAGGCGCTCGCGCGAGCGGGGCTGAAGCCCGTCCGGCTCGCGGCCAAGGAGGGACTCGCGCTCCTAAACGGAACGCAGCAGATGACGGCGATCGGGGCGCTCACGGTCCTCGACGCGCAGCGGGTGGCCGCGACCGCGAGCGTGGTCGCCGCGATGACGACCGAGGCACTCCTTGGGACTGACGTTGCGTTCGCGTCCTCCTACCAGGAGGCGAGGCCGCATCCGGGTCAGCGCCAGGTGGCCGCTGAGCTGCGGTACCTTCTCCGCGCCTCGGAGCTCCAGCGGTCGCACCACGGGCAGCCCCACAAGGTCCAGGACCCGTACTCCGTGCGCTGTGTCCCGCAGGTGCATGGCGCGACCCGAGACGCGCTGGGGTACACGCGGCGCGTGATCGAGACGGAGATCAACAGCGCGACGGACAACCCCCTCGTCTTCCCGGACGGTGCCGACGCTGATCCCGAGGCGCTTGCGACCGGCGGCGGTACCGTCATCTCGGGTGGGAATTTCCACGGGCAGCCGGTCGCGCTCGCGCTCGATTTCGCGGCCCTCGCGATCGCGGAGCTCGCTTCCATCAGTGAGCGTCGGACCGCACTCCTGATCGACGGGCGGCTCTCGGGGCTGCCACCGTTCCTCGTGGCCGACCCCGGGCTCAACAGCGGCATGATGTTGCTCCAGTACACCGCTGCCTCGCTCGTCTCGGAGAACAAGGTCCTCGTGCATCCGGCATCGGTGGACACGATCCCGACGAGCGCGAACCAGGAGGACCACGTCTCGATGGGTTCGATCGCGGCGCGAAAGGGACGCCAGGTGCTCCGGAACGTCGAGCACGTCCTGGCGCTCGAGCTCCTGTGCGCGGGCCAGGGGCTCGACTTTCGAATGGCGGAGGGTGCGCGACCCGGGGCGGGGATCGCCGAGGCACACGGACGGCTCCGCGAGCGCGTCGCGCACCTTGACACCGATCGGGACCCTGGACCCGACATCGCCGCGGCGCTCGAGCTCGTTCGTGGTGGCGCATTCCTCGACCTGCTGCCCGGTCGGGAGGAGTCGTCGGGATGGACAGTGGGATCGTGACCGTGCACCCCGACCTCGAGGAGTACCGCGCCGGCGACTGCAACATCGGGCGGCAGGAGGTCGCAAAGCGGCAGGCGTTCGCGTTCGTCGGCGCCGCCGCCACCGTCGGGTGGCTCGTCGCGACGACGCTCATCGACGCGCCGCCGCCCGTCCGCGCCCTTGCCGGGTTGCCCGCAGCGGGCGCGTTCCTGAGCTGGTACGAGGCGAAACGTCGCTTCTGCGTGACGTACGCCACGCTGGGGCTCTACCGTCTCGGGCCCGCAAACCGCTTCCAGCGGATCACCGACCGCTCCGCCCGGCTCGCCGACCTTCGCGCGCTCGCGTTCCCGCTCCTCGGCTCGGCCATGTTCGGACTGCTGGTCGCCGCCCTCACGTACCTCTTGCCGTAGCGGTCACCGCTCGTCGCACCGATCCGCGACGCTCACCCGGCACGGCGGGCGGCACTCTGCCCGTCTCCGTCCTGATCGCAGGGTCAGCCGCTGATCTTCGTACCGAGCCGATCCCCGATCAGACCGCGGATCTCGGACGCGATCGTGTCCCAGGAGTACCGGCCCAGAAGCTGGTTCGCGATCCGGACGCGCTCTTCCCGCTCCTGCGGGCTCTCCCCGAGCGCGGCCTCCACCTGCGCGACGAACCCCTCTGCGTCGTCCGCGAACCGTACGACCGACCCGTACAGCGAGATGACGTCCGGGATCGCCGTGGAAACGATCGGCTTGTGAGCCGCCATGTACTCGAGCGTCTTCGTCGGGCTGATGAAGCGCGTCGACTCGTTCACCGCGAACGGCATCATCGCGACGTCGAACCCCTTGAGGAATGCCGGGAGGTCGCGGTACTCCTGCTTCCCGAGGTAGTGGAGGTTCGGGCGCCGCGGAAGGGCATCCAACTCGATCTTCATGAACGGCCCGATCATCACCCAGCTCCGATCGGGCCGCTGGTCCGCGGCGGCGACCAGCAGTGCGAGGTCGGTCCGCTCGTCGATGACGCCGTAGAACCCCACGACCGGGCGTGGCAGCCGGGCGAGCTCCTCGGGCACCTGCAGGTCCGGGTCGAGCCCCCGCGCGAAATGCTCCTGGTCGACGCCGCTCGGGAACAGGTGCACGTCCGGGTGCCGGTCTCGCTTCGACTCGTACAGGCTCGGGCCGCCGCCGAACACGAGATCCGCCTGCGACAGCAGCTCCGCCTCGCGCTCCCGGAGCGGCACTGGGGCGTGCCTGAAGGCGGTCAGCTCGTCCATCACGTCGTACACGACGAGATCGGGCTCGAGCAGCTCGACGAACCGGACGACGATCGGTGTGTAGAGCCAGAGCACGAGCGGGCGCGAGCCCCTGCGGCGTCGGACCTCTTCCACGACCTCCCGCTCGAGTCGGGGCTGGGCGAAGCTCTGGAACATCAGGCTCGCCGATCGGATGTCCTTCGAGACCGCGAACGGGTGCCCCCCGCTCGGGTCCCGCGTCTCGTCGATCCAGCGCCAGAACCTATCGTGGTCCCCGCGGTACGTCAGCTGCGCGACCTCCACGCCGACGCGTGGCGTCACCTCGAACCCCTCGTGGTCAGGCCCGATCTCTATGCGTGGCTCCTCGACGTAGAGCACCTCGAAGTGCTCCGCGAGTCGCGACATCAGGTGCTGCGGCCGCTGCCAGACGAAGTCCCACCAGATGTGGCAGACGCAGACGAGGAGCGGCTTCTGGCCGCCGCCGTGCTCCGCG
The DNA here is from genome assembly GCA_016781485.1 of Chloroflexota bacterium. Taxonomy (GTDB): domain Bacteria; phylum Chloroflexota; class Limnocylindria; order Limnocylindrales; family CSP1-4; genus YB3-1. The sequence goes on from JADDQH010000005.1 coordinate 44,518, forward strand.
CCGGGGTAGAGCTCGCGATCGTCCCGCCACACGCGGGTGAGTATGGATCGTGGGGAGTGCGAGACTACACTCGGCGTGATGCCCGAGGTCTTGATCCTGGACGTGTCGGACGAGCGCACCTTCGCGCTGATCCCGCCGTGCGCGGACGCCAGGTTCGATCACCGGACGTGCGACTACTGGGAGGACGCGGACCGCGGCTCGAAGCTCCACCGACCGGCGTGGCTGGAGGCAAGGCAGACGCCACCGTCTCGGCCCCGGGAGGCGCTCTCCGACAACCCGTTCGCGCCACCCGAACGGTCCGCCTTGAACCCATTCGCCCCGCCTGTGAGCCGGCCCGCCTTCGACCCCTTCCTCAGCGGAGGCGACTCGGACGACGACGCCCCCTTCGGCATACCGGCTGACAACCCGTTTGCGCCCCGCCGGACCGTCGAGCGGCCGGCCACGAGCGGCATCCCCCGAAAGCTGGCGCTCCTCGACCGGGGACGCGGCGTGTTCGGAAGCTACGCCAAGGTCCTGCTCGTCGACGGGGACCCGACGGCGTACACGCAGTTCGGGCCCCTGTCGGCGTACCCGCGAGCGCTCCGACTCCGCGAGCTGTACCCGCAGTTACCCGACGCTCCACTTCCCGCCGTCATCAGCTGTATCGCGACGACGGCGGACGGCCGGCGGCAGGGCCACGCCCTGCGGTTGGTCGAAGCCGTGTGCGACGACCTCGCCGAGCGAGGGTTCGCTGCCGTCGAGGCGTACCCTGACCTCACCCGATCCGAGGACGAGCAGAGCGGCGGACGGATCGGCCTCTGGGAGTCGGCCGGCTTCGCGACCGCCGTCGCCGACGAGCGCTTCCCGGTGATGCGCCGCGAACTGGGATAGGCGAGGGGATGGCTGTCGTCGCCGCTCGCACCGTCCGCGCTCCTCGCGGCGCCGATCGGTCGTGCCGGGGTTGGGGCCAGGAGGCCGCGCTCCGGATGCTCATGAACAACCTTGACCCGGACGTGGCAGAGCGCCCCGAGGACCTCGTCGTCTACGGCGGCACCGGCAAGGCGGCTCGGAGCTGGCAGGCGTTCGACGCGATCGTCCGGGAGCTGAGGCGCCTGGGTGACGACGAGACGCTGCTCGTCCAGTCGGGCAAGCCGGTCGGCGTCTTCCGGACGCACCCGTGGTCGCCGCGCGTCCTCATCGCGAACAGCAACCTCGTAGGCAAGTGGGCGAACTGGGAAACGTTCCGGGAGCTCGAGCGGCAGGGGCTGACGATGTTCGGGCAGATGACGGCGGGGTCGTGGATCTATATCGGGACCCAGGGGATCCTCCAGGGAACGTACGAGACGTTCGCCGAGCTGGCGCGCCAGCACTTCGGCGGCACGCTGCGCGGACGCGTGGTGCTGACGGCGGGCCTCGGCGGGATGGGGGGCGCACAGCCGCTCGCGATCACCATGAACGAAGGCGTCGCGCTCGTGATCGAGGTGGACGAAGAGCGCGCCCGGCGGAGGCTCGACCTGGGCTATGTCGACCGCGCGACCGAGTCGGTCGATGAGGCGCTCGGGTGGGCCCGGGAGGCCGCGGGCGCTCGTCGGGCTGAGTCGATCGCGCTGGTCGGGAACGCTGCGGAGGTCGAGCCCGAGCTCGTGTCGCGAGGGGAGCGGTTCGATGCCGTCACCGACCAGACCTCGGCGCACGACGCGCTGAACGGGTACGTGCCTGTCGGCCTGTCGGTGGACGAGGCGCGGGAGCTGCGCTCCGTCGACCCGGACGAGTACGTCGGGCGCTCGATGCGCTCGATGGCCGACCAGGTCCGGGCGATGCTCGCCTTCCAGCGGCACGGTGCGGTCACGTTCGACTACGGCAACAACATCCGAGCCCAGGCTGAGGCGGCGGGGGTCGAGGACGCATTCGCGTTCCCCGGGTTCGTCCCGGCCTTCATCCGCCCGCTGTTCTGTGAGGGCAAGGGCCCGTTCCGGTGGGCCGCCCTGTCAGGGGACCCGCAGGACATCCACGTGACGGACCGGGCGATCCTCGAGCTCTTCCCGGAGGAAGAGGCGCTCGGGCGCTGGATCCGGATGGCGGAGGAGAGGGTCCCGTTCCAGGGGCTCCCGGCGCGGATCTGCTGGCTCGGCTACGGCGACCGTGCGAAGGCCGGGCTTCGCTTCAACGAGCTTGTCGCTTCCGGCGAGCTGACGGCTCCGATCGTCATCGGCCGCGACCACCTCGATGCGGGCTCGGTCGCCTCCCCCAACCGCGAGACCGAGGGGATGGCTGACCGTTCCGACGCGATCGCTGACTGGCCGCTCCTCAACGCGCTCGTGAACACCGCGGCCGGGGCGAGCTGGGTCAGCATCCATCACGGAGGCGGCACCGGGATCGGGTACTCGCAGCACGCGGGGATGGTCGTCGTCGCCGACGGCACGGAACTGGCCGCGGAGAAGCTCGAGCGTGTGCTCACGACGGACCCGGGCACCGGAGTGATGCGTCACGCAGACGCCGGCTACGAACGCGCGATCGAGGTCGCCGGGGAGCGTGGCGTCCGCCTTCCGATGCTCGAGCACGGGGTCGAGTAGGAAGAGAGCGGGGAGGGGATCGGGAGCACCCTCGGTCGTGTCGATCACGGAGTCGCCGAGGGCTAGCGGGACTCGTCGGGCGTCACGAGCGGCGGGCGATGGAGCGCGACGACACCCTCGTCGTCGGCGGCGAGCGCGTCTTCGAGGGTGTGCGGCTCCCCCACGACCGAGCCGTCTCGCGTCCCCTCTTCGAGGGGCTCCGGCATCCGCTGGAGCGAGCGAACCGGCGAGAACAGCACGGGCAGGAAGGCCAGGAGCGAGCCGATGGCGCCGATCCAGATCGTCGGGAGCAGCCCCAGTGTCGAACCCAGGATCCCACCGGCGACGGAGCCGATCGGGATCGTCCCCCAGACGATGAAGCGCATCGTCGCGTTCATCCGCCCCTGCATCCGCTCCGGGGTGATCGCCTGTCGAGGCTCACCTGGTTGATGTTGTAGACGGCCACGGAAAAGCCGAGGAGAGCACCGGAGGCGACGAGGAACGGGATCGGCGCGTCGCGCGGCGCGAGCGGGATCAGAAGCCCCGCCGGGCCGGACAGGAAGATCGATCCGATGATCGCCCGTCCGACGCCGACCGCGCCCGCGATCCGGTTCGCGAGGACGGCTCCGGCCAAAAACCCGACGTTGCCGACAGCGAACACGATGCCGATCGTCCCCGGGTCGAGCCCGAGCTGTCGGACGAAGTAGACGAGCGCGATCGCGGTGACCATGTTCGAGAAGAAGTTGGAGGTGCCGGTCGCAGCCGCGATATTGCGCAGGTACGGGTGCCCGAGGACGTAGCGAAGCCCCTCGGCGACCTCCCGGCGCATCCCGCTGCGGGGCTGCCCCGCCTCGTCGTGTCTCCGGCTCGTGGCCTCCTCCGGGCCCCGGATGAGGAACACGAACAGCGCCGAGCCGATGAAACTGAGTGCGTCGACGAGGATCGCGAGTGGCGCGGTCACCAGCTCGACGAGCGCACCCGCGATGCCCGGTCCCGCGATCTGGGCGCCCGACCGGCTCACCTCGAGCTTCGAGTTGCCCTCGACGATGTCGTCACGATCGACGAGCGCCGGCAGGTACGACTGGTAGGCGACATCGAAGAAGACGGTGAGTGTCCCGGTCACGAACCCCACGATGTACAGCTGCCAGATCGAGAGAACGCCGAGCGCGTACGCGATCGGGATCGAGAGCAGCGCGGCGGCTCGTCCGATATCACCGACGATGAGGATCCGACGCCTCGGGAGTCGGTCGACCCATACCCCGGCCGGCAGCGCGAACAACAGGAAGGGCAGGAACTCGATCGTGCCGAGCAGCGCGACCTCGAAGGCGCTCGCCTTCAGCACGAGGATGGCGGCGAGCGGCAAGCCGAGCGCGGTGACCTGCGACCCGAACTGGCTGATGGTCTCGGCTGTCCAGAGTTTCCGGAACTCCGGGTGGCGCCACAGCCCACCCCGTCGTGTCATGCCTACGCTGGTCATTCCGAAGGCTGGTCCCGAGAAGAGAAGGACGAGCTAGCTAGCCGAGTGGCGCTGGCGCCGGTTCACGTCCCTCGGGCTTGGCGGCCGTCGGCAGCTTGTGGAACAGCCGTCCGTCGGCGTGGCCTGGGAGGACACGGATCAGGGCGGCGGGGCGCAGTCCCATCGAGCTGCGCCCTCGGGGGCCGTCGAGCGTGATCGAATCGCGCGCCGCTGACACCTCGATCACCGCAACCACGGTGCCGGGGACAAGACCGGAGCGCTCCAGGTACGCAAGCAGCTCCGCGTCTTCCTCCGCTTCCTCGGTGATCCGGTAGATCGTCACCTCGCTCCCCGGCTCGGCTTCGCTCAGCGGGAGACCGGCGGGGCGGCGACGGGCCGCCGCGGTGTCGATCGGATTCCCGTGCGGGCACGTCTCGGGCGTCCCGAGCAGCTCCGCGAGCCGGTCCTCGACGCGGGTCGACAGCGCTCCCTGAAGCCGCGCCGCCTCTTCATCGGACTCCGCCCACCCGAGGCCGATGACCTTTATGAGGAGCCACTCGAGCAGGGCGTGGCGGCGGAACACGTGGTCGGCCGCCGCTTGCCCGGCAGGCGTGAGTGAGAGTTCGCGGCCTTCCGAGAGCGTCACCAGCCCTTCCGCCGCGAGACGTCCCACCATCTCTGACGCTGCCTGTGTCGAAACCCCCAGGCGACGAGCGACGGCGGCGGTCATGGTGGGGACGCCGTCGGACGTCATGGAGCGGAGGGCGAGGAGGTACGCCTGCGCCGCCTCCGACGGTCCTCCATCCCCCTCGTGCACGCGTCTCGTCATCCTCGGATGGTACCGGCGGACCGCGCCTGCCGTTCCGGGTCACGCGTCCAGCAGTCGGCGGCGGCCCGCTCAGGCGAGCCTGACCAGCAGCCGTAGGCCTGCTTGACCCGTCGTTTCAGGGAGCCTTACAATCCGCGCTGCTCGCGCCGATCGTCCGGCGGCGAGGGCTGGGGCGAGGCGTCCCGAAGCGACGCCGCCTCGAAGACAAGAAGGACTCGATGAGAGGGACCAGATGGATCTCGGCGCGCTGACAGCCGGTCTACTGACCGGGCTGCGCGAGGGTGTCGAAGCGGCGTTGATCGTCAGCATCATCCTCGCTTACCTTGCGAAGACGGGGAACGGGCGCCACTTCCCGAAGATCTGGCTCGGCTCGGGCGCCGCGATCGTCCTCAGCGTCGTCGTCGGCGTCGTGCTCTTCCTGACCATCGGCGGGCTCGAGAGCCCGTACGAGGAGGCGTTCGAGGGGACGGCGATGCTTCTTGCGGCCGGCGTCGTGACGTGGATGCTGTTCTGGATGCGACGGCAGGCCGCCGGGGTCAAGAGCGAGCTGCAGGGTGCCGTCGACCGCGTGCTGACTGAAGGGAGTCTGTGGGGTCTGGCGATCCTGGCGTTCGTCGCGATCATCCGCGAAGGGATCGAGACGTCCCTGTTCCTTGTCGCCCAGGTGAACCGCGCGGAGGCGGGCGGGGCCAGCGTGATCCTCGGCGCCGTCGTCGGCCTGCTGCTCGCAGTCGCGATCGGATACGCGTTCTACAGGGGGAGCCGCCGGCTCAACCTGGGCACCTTCTTCCGCTGGACGGGCGTGGCGCTCATCTTCATCGCCGCGGGCCTCCTGAGCCACGCGATCCACGAGTTCATCGAGATCGGCGTCATCACCGTCGGGACGCAGACGGCGTTCGACATCAGTGCGGTCCTGCCGCATGAAGAGGGCATCGGGCAGTTCCTCCGCGCGATCTTCGGCTACAGCTCGAGGCCGGAGATCCTTACGCTCGCGGTCTGGCTGGCGTACGTCGTTGTGGTCCTCGCCCTCTACCTCCGTCCGGTACGCCCCGCCGCACCCGTCCGGCGCGAGGCAGCGCCCGTTCCCGAGGCATAGCTCGGCGGGTCGACCGTCCGTCCGCAGACTCGAGGCCCGGCGATCATCGCCGGGCCTCGTTCATCCCGACCGCGGCGCGCCGATCCCGGCGCGGCTCCGCTCCGTACACTTCAGCGTCGAGCGGACGAGGAGGGACTCGTGGCGAGGCTGGTCGAGTGCGTGCCGAACTTCAGCGAGGGCAGGCGACCCGAGGTGGTCGACGCGCTCGCATCTGCCGTCAGTGAGACCCCTGATGCCGTCCTCCTCGACCGCACCTCCGATCCCGACCACAACCGGAGCGTGCTGACGTTCGCCGGCCCGCCCGCTGCGGTCGCTGCAGCGATGGAGTCTGCATTCGCCGTCGCCGTCGGCCAGATCGACATGCAGCAGCACGAGGGTCAGCACCCCCGGGTCGGTGCCGTCGATGTCGTGCCGTTCGTCCCGATCGGGGAGACGTCGATGGAGGAGTGCATCCGGCTCGCTCGCGAGTTCGGCGCGCGCGTCGCGGAGCGTTTCGACCTGCCCGTCTACCTGTACGCGCGCGCAGCGCTCCGGTCGGACCGCACCGTCCTCGCCGACATACGGCGGCCGCAGTACGAGGGCCTGACGCGCGAGATCTCCAAGTCCGGCAACGAGCCCGACTACGGCCCGCCCCGGGTACACCCACGTGCGGGTGCCGTCGCAGTCGGCGCCCGTCCCTTCCTGATCGCGTACAACATCAACCTCGAGAGCGAGGACCTCGACCTCGCGAAGCGCATCGCACACCGAGTCAGGGAGCGCTCCGGGGGGCTGCCACGCGTCCAGGCACTCGGGCTCTACCTGGAGGATCTCCGGTGCGCGCAGGTCTCGACGAATCTCCTCGATCACACCGTGACGCCGCTCTCGAGGGTCTGGGAGGCGGTCCGCGAGCTTGCCCGCGCGGACGGGGTGGAGGTGCGTGAGTCGGAGCTCGTCGGCCTCGCCCCGCTCCAGGCGCTCCTTGACGTCGCGGACAGGTACGGGGTCGCGGTGGATGCCCCGGTCGAGGCCCGTTTGACCGCGGCTGCCGAGCTCCTCAGGATCCGGGATTTCGAACCGACGATGGCGCTGGAGCTTCGCCTCGCGGCGATGTCTTCGGTGCAGCAAGCGCCGAGCGGGGACCCTTCCTGACCGCGGACCCCCCCGGCCTGCTCGTCGCGGGTGCTTCAGAGATCGTGACGCTGGCGGGCGGAGTCCGTCGCGGGTCGAGCCAGGACGACCCCGCGGTGACGTCGTATCCGGCCGGTGACCCTGGTCGGGAGCTGCACACAGGAACGATCGCCGTCTACGGAGGGCGGATCCTCGCGGTGGGTCGGCTCGAGGAGGTGAAGCGCGTCGTCGAGAGCTCCGGACTGGATGGCTCCGCGTTCGCGACGGTCGACGCGGGGGGAGGCGTCGTGACGCCCGGACTGCTCGATCCGCACACCCACCTCCTGTTCGCGGGCGCCCGGGTTTCGGAGCTTCGACTCCGGCAGCGAGGCGCCGGCTACCTCGAGATCCTTGAGGCGGGGGGCGGGATCCTTTCGACGGTCGCGACGACGCGAGAGGCGACGATCGAGTCACTCGCGCAGCACGGACGACGCTGGCTCGACGAGATGCTCGGACACGGTGTGACGACGTCCGAGGTGAAGTCCGGCTACGGGCTCGACACCGAGACGGAGCTCCGCCTCCTCGAGGTCACCGCACGCCTCGCGACCGAGGGACCGACCGAGCTCGTCCCGACCTTCCTCGGCGCGCACGCCGTCCCGCGGGAGTTCCGCGACCAGGTCGGTGGCACCGCGGCGTACGTCCGCACCGTGATCCGTGAGCAGCTGCCGGCGGTCGCCGCTCAGGGGGTCGCGAAGTTCTGCGACGTGTTCTGCGAGCGCGGCGTCTTCACGCCCGAGGAGTCACGAGCGATCCTCGAGGCAGGTCGACGGCTCGGGTTGGAACCCCGGCTGCACGCGGACGAGCTGGAGGCGTCAGGAGGAGCGGAGCTCGCCGCGGAGCTGAGAGCGGCGTCGGCAGACCATCTCGGAGCTGTGACCGACCGTGGCATCAACGCACTCGCCCGCGCCGCGGACGCGGGGGAAGCGGTGGTCGCGACACTCCTGCCCGCGACCACACTGTTCCTCATGAGCGACCGGTACGCGCCTGCGCGCACCCTCATCGATGCCGGAGTACCCGTAGCCCTCGGCACGGACTTCAACCCCGGGACATCGCCGGCGCCCAGCCTTCCGCTTGTGATGTCGCTCGGGTGCCTGAAGCTCAAGATGACACCGGCGGAGACGCTCGCTGCGGTCACCATCAATGCCGCTCGCGCCCTCCGTCTGGAAGAGACGCACGGCTCGCTCGAACCAGGCAAGCAGGCGGACCTCGTCATCTGGAACGTGGCGAGCCACGAGGAGATCCCCTACTGGCTCGGCGCCCGCCTCGTCAGGACGGTGATCAAGCAGGGACAGGTGGTGCGGGACGGTCGAGGCCTTTGAGGCCTGTTCAAGTCCGGCCTTTGGACTCGAGAAGCACCAGGGTCGTCTCGTGCGGCAACGAGCCGTGCGTCACCGCCAGCTTCGGCTGTGGGACGGCGCCCTGAGTCCCCATCTCGTGGATGAACCGGTCGAGCTCTGCCTTGGCCTCGGCGTTCTCGCCGACGGGCATCGGCACCACGAGTCGGGGATCGAGCTGCGCCACGAGCTCGGCGGCACGGGCGGCGGTCAGCGCCGATGCGATGGGCACGCAGACGACCTCGACCGTCCCGATCTCCCCGAGCATGTCCTGGGTCAGCAGGTGTCCGATGTCTCCGAGGTGCACGGCATGCAGCCCGTCGAGCTCATACACGAACGCGACGTTGGAGCCGCGCTCGGCGCCCTTCACCTCGTCGCGGAACGTACGGACACCGGTCACGAGCACGTCGTGCACCTCATACTCGCCGGGCCCCTCAAGGGCGAACGCCGGCTCGAGGCTCGTCGGGCGCGTTATCCCGGACCCGTTCGTCGAAGCACCCCTCGCCCTGCCAGCCGCCGACCCCGCTCCAGTCGGCTCGGCATGGCTGTACGTCACGATGTCCGCCGTCAGGCCGCGCCCGGTCGGTCCCACGACGGAACGGTAGCCGTCAGCGACCACCGTCCCCTCCCTGCCACGGAGCCGTAGGCATCGATCGCCGAACCAGGTGATCTCCATGGTCCGATTGTGACAGCGGGAAAAGGAACGGGGGGCGCCTGCCCAATCGGCGCCCCCCGTTCGAGGGAGGGAGAGGGAACAAGAAGTCGGTTCGTGTTCCCTTGACCCCAGACGCTACTCGCCGTTGGTTGCGACACCAGCGGCGAGTTGATGAAGAAAGGAACATCTGCGGCCGAGGGAGCAGCCGGGGGGACGCGAGCGGGGCCACGGATGCTCGCCGACGGACTATGGGACGCGCTCTGGCAGAATGGCCGGCCGATGACCCACGCGACGCGGCCCGAACCTGACGCAAGGCGGCCGGAGGCCGACCCGACGTGGCGAGAGGCCGATCCGACGCGGCGAGAGGCCGACCCGGCGCGGCCCGAGAGCGATGGGAGCGACCGCTCCGACTCCACGACCGACGTCGGCGGCCACGCGGCCGCTCCATCACCGACCGCCTCATCGCCGTCGGGATCCCCGTCCCCGACCGAGCCTTCGGCTTCGACTGCCCGGCCCTCGCCCTGGCGATCGGTAGGAGGCGATCCGGAGGGAACGGATGGACGGCGATCGCGGATCCCGGCCGCGGCAGCTCTGCTCACCGTCGTCGCGATCCTCGTCGCGGTCGCGGTCGTTGCGGTCTCGGCCTTCGGACAGCGTCCGGCGGACCCACCTTCGGCCGCGTCCTTCGCACCCTCGCCGTCGGCGGTCGCGGCAACGTCGGGATGCGGCAGCGGGCTGGCCGGTGGCGGGACGACCGGCGGCAGCACGGCCGGGTCCGACACTCCCGAGCGAGGACCGGGAGCGGCGGCACGCGCCGAGGATGCGGCGCCGGGGGACTCTCCCAGCGTCGCACCCGGCGTCGCCGAGTCGCCGAACGCCGGAGAGTCGCCGTCGATCGCGGCGGAGATCGAGGAGCAGATCGTTGCCGTCGAACAGACGGTCCCGGTGATCCGCAGGCTCGAGCCGACCCGTGCGGTTTCCCACCGGATCATCGACCCCTCGGCACTCTCGCGGGAGCTGGCCGCGATGTTCGAGATGGACAACCCGCCCGAGCTCGTAGCCGCACAGGAGTCGCTGCTGAAGCGCCTGGGACTGCTGCCAGCCGAGGCGAACCTCGACACGGAGGTGCTCCAGCTGCTGACCGAACAGGTCGCCGCGTATTACCGGCCGGACACGAACGAGTTCGTGATCGTGAACCGGACGGGCCGGTTCGGCCCCGTCGACCGCGTCACCGTCGCCCACGAGTACACGCACGCCCTTCAGGACCAGAACTTCGACCTGGAGAAGGTGCAGGCGGCCGACCCCGGGGAGAGCGACCGTGGCCTCGCCCGGACCGCCCTCATCGAAGGCGACGCGACGTTGCTCATGTCCCTGTGGGCGCAAGCGAACCTGGACTTCGAGGAGCTCGGCGAGATCATGGGCCAGGCCCTCGACCCCGGCGTGCAGGCGACGCTCGCCGACGTCCCGCCGGTCCTCTGCCGCCAGCTCCTCTTTCCGTACCAGCAGGGCCTCACCTTCGCCCTCGAGCTGTTCAACGGAGGTGGTTGGGATGCGATCAACGAGGCATATCGAGACCCGCCGGACACGACCGAGCAGATCCTTCACCCCGACAAGTACGCGAGCCGTGAGGCGGGTGTGGATGTGGTCCTCCCCGACCTGTCACGGCGGGTCGGCGCAGGGTGGCGACGAGCGCTCGACGACACGATGGGCGAGCTCTTCCTGCAGGTCTGGAGCGAACAGGGGCAGGACATGCAGGCGGCGGCGGTGAGTGCGAGCGGGTGGGGAGGGGATCGGATCGCCATGTACGAGGGTCCCGGCGAGGCCTGGGCGATCACCTGGGACACGCGCTGGGACACGGCGGGGGACGCTTCCGAGTTCGCGGCCGCCGGGACGGCGGTCCTCGGGAAGCTCCCCGCCGGTGGCAGGATCGCCGGCACGGGTGCTGGCGACCGCGTGACCATCCTGCTCGCGAACGACGACGTCACGCTGCGCCGGTTCGCCGACCTCTTCCTCGTTCCGCCGGGCTAGCCCGAGTCGACCTCGCCCACCACTCATCGACGGTCGATCTCGTGGCGGCCCGCGCGATCGTCCGCGGAGCTACATGGACTCGGGAGCAGAGATCCCCAGCAGGGCGAGGGTGTTGGCGAGGGCGAGACGGGCCGCGTCCACGAGGGCGAGGCGGACGCCGGAAGTCCCGGGATCGGCGGGGTCGATCACGCGTCGGTCGCGGTAGAACGCATGGAAGGTCGTGGCGAGCTGCGTCGCGTACGCAGTGACTCCCTGCGTTTCGTGTGCCGTCGCCGCGTCCTCGACGAGCTCCGGCAATCGAAGGATCTCCTTGGCCAGCCCGAGTGCCACGGGGTCGTCGGCCAGGCGACCCGCGACCGAGTCCGCCGGCGAAAGACCCGCCTCCTGCGCCTTTCGCAGGATCGAGCTGATGCGAGCGTGTGCGTACTGCACGTAGTAGACGGGGTTCTCGTTCGACTGCCGCTTCGCCAGCTCGATGTCGAAGTCGATGCCGCTTGTGTGTGCACGCGCCGCGAAATACCAACGCGCGGCATCGGCGCCGATCTCGGCCAGCAGCTCGTCGAGCGTGATGAACTCGCCTGACCGCTTGGACATCGAGATCTCCTGTCCGTCCCGGACGAACCGGACCCACGCGACGAGCAGCACCTCGACGGCGTCCCTGCCGTAGCCCATCGCCTCCGCTGCGTTCCGCAGCCGGGCCACGGTCCCGTGGTGATCGGCGCCCCAGACGTAGATCAGCCGATCGAAGCCGCGGCTGAACTTCTCCTCCAGGTAGCCGATGTCCTTCCCGAAGTAGGTCAGCTCCCCGTTCGAGCGGCGAACGACGCGGTCCTTGTCGTCGCCGAACGCGGTCGAGCGGAACCAGAGCGCTCGCTCGGACTCGTAGACGTGTCCGCCCTCACGCAGCCGCTCGATCGAGCGGTCGATCCAGCCTTCCCGCTCGATCCCTGTCTCGGTGCGCCACACGTCGAAGCGGACCCCTAGCCGGCCCAGGCTCGACTCGATCCCCGCGCGCACGCGTTCACTCGCCCACACGCCGATGACCCACGCGCCATCCGCCTCGTCGGACACGGCGCGCGCCCAGATCTCCTCCGGTACCTCCCGCGCGAGGTCGCTGACGTACTCGCCCCGGTAACCGTCCTCCGGAACAGGCTCTCCCAGCCGAACGCGGCGCACCGACTCGCCCAGGTTCCGCACCTGGGTGCCCGCGTCGTTGAAGTAATACTCGCGGGTGACGTCGTGGCCGGCGGCCTCGAGGACCCGGCAGAGGAGGTCGCCCACGAACGCGCCCCGCGCGTTGCCGATGTGCAGCGGTCCCGTGGGATTCGCGGACACGAATTCCACGTTGATGCGTTGCGGTCGTTGCGCCTCCACGCGTCCGAAGCTCGAGCCCACCTGTGTCGCCGCGTCGATCGAGGCCTCCACGTATCCGGGTGCAAGGCGGAGATTGAGGAAACCGGGGGCCGCAACGGTCGGGTCCGCGATGGCAGATCCCGTCTCCTCGCTCATGCTTGCGGCGAGGGAGTCGCGGAGCGCCGCGGCGATCTCCAGCGGGGGGCGGCGGAGCGGTCGCGCCAGCTTGAGGGCGAGGTTGGTCGAGAGGTCGCCATGGTCCGGGTTCGCGGGACGTACGACCTCGATCGCCGTGGCGGCCGACTCCGGCGGGAGCGCAGGCAGCCGTCCGTCGTCCACCGCCTGCGCCCACGCGCGCTCGAGTGCGCGGCGCGTCGCTGTCCGTGCAGACTCGACGCCGGGCACGCGTGTCTCAGGTCCCTCGGTCACTGCCACTCCCCGTCTCCTGGAACTCGCCGAAGTATCCGTGATGTCGTCGCGCATCGAGTCTGCTTAGTACCTTCGTGCCCTTGCCCGCCGCCAGTCGCGGCGGCAACGTTCCTCCTCGCCACCGACGTGCGCTGCTCGTCGTGGCAGCGGTGTCCGCCGGGGTCCGGCGCGCGTCACCGCGTGGAGGGAGCATGGCGAGCAGGACGGACAAGAAGCAGAGCGACGATCGGCGGGCGCGAGGACAGAGCCTCGTCGAGTTCGCGCTGATCCTGCCTGTCTTCATCTTGCTGTTCGCGATCGCCCTGGACCTGGGCCGCCTGTTCTACGCGCAGATAACCATCACCAACGCGGCTCGCGAAGGGGCGCTGCAGGCGGGCGAGGATCCTCAGTCATACACGGGCGGTGCGTGCGACCCTGAGACGAACCTCGTCGTATGCCGCGTGGTGATGGAGTCGCGCGGCTCCTTCCTGACGATCGACCCCGCCGACGTCAGCATGTACTGCAGCCCCTCGTGCGCTCGCAGCCTCGGCAACCTGGCTGTCGTCTCCGCCCACGGCAGGTTCACGTTCGTCACCCCGATCTTCGAGCCGATCTTCGGGAGTACGACCATCCCTCTGACGGCGACCGCACGCGCCCAGATCCACACGTATCCACTCCTTGCGGCGCCTTCCGCCGACCTGGCCACCCTGGCTCCGCCGCCACCGACCGCGACGCCGGAGCCGACTCCAGCCGCGACGCCGGAGCCCACGCCCACGCTGACGCCGGAGCCCACGCCAGACGACGGTAGTGGTGGCGGTTCGGCGTCACCGACGCCCTCGCCGACCGACGACGGCAGCGGGGGTGGTTCGACGTCACCCTCCCCCGAGCCGACGGCCTCACCGACGCCGACCCCGTTCCCGTACGACTGCACGCAGGCGGATGGCACGCCAGGCGTCATCCCGCCCAACGTCATCGGCCTCAGCGTCAATATCGGTGAGGCGGAGATGCGTGCGAAGGAGTTCGTGCCCAACGGATCGGCGGTCTCGAAGGGGCCATCGGGGGTGATCCAGGCGCAGAGCCCCGATCACACCGTGTGTGCCGCCCGCGGCTCCACGATCGAGTACGTGTACACGCCGTGAGCTATCGGACGCGGATCGGGGTCGGCCCTGTCCTCCGCCGGCGGTGGGCGCGGTCGCAGCGTGGGCAGGCGCTCGTCGAGTTCACGCTCGTGATCATCCCGTTCCTGCTGCTGCTGTTCGCGATGCTCGACCTCGGGCGCGGCATCTACACCTACAACGCAGTCTCGCAGGCCGCGCGGGAGATGGCGCGGTCGATGACCTCGCACGAGAGCTGTTGCGACACAGGGTCGAGCACCGAGGCGCAGGAGATCCGCGAGGCGCAGAAGAGGACCGTGCCCGGCCTCGCCGACTCTGGCATCTCCGTGGCCTGCGTCGACATCAACGACGCAGCCGTCGCACGGTGCCGGCCGGGCGACTACGCGCGCGTCAGGGTGACCGTCAGCTTCTCGCCGGTGACGCCGCTGCTGGGTCTCGTCGGCCCGATCGAGCTCAGTTCTACAGCCCGTCAGCAGTACACGTGATCACGCCCACGCGGATCAGGAAGCGAGGACAGTCGATGCACTCAAGGACACGGCCGATGCCGATGGGACACCGTCGTGGAGAGCGCAGCGGCGAGTCAGGTCAGGCGCTCGTCATCTTCGTCATCGCCCTCGTCGTCATCATCGGCATGACCGGCCTCATCGTTGACGGCGGCAGCGCCTTCGTGCAACGCCGCGCGGAGCAGAACGCCGCCGACGCCGCGGCGATGGCGGGCGCAACCGCCTATCTCGCCACGCTCGGGACCGTCGGCGCGAAGCAGGCCGCCGCGCAGCAGTTCGCCAGCCGGACCGCCGCGGCCAATGGCTATCCGGACGTCAGTGTCACGTTCCCCCGGGCGAACGAGATCGCGGTGACCGTCAACGGGACCCACACGAACTATTTCTCGGGGCTCCTGGGCCAGTCCTCGTGGCCCGTCACCGCTTCCGCGTCGGCGCAAGCAGGTGTTCCCAACGCGGCCATGAACGCGATGCCCATCCTGTTCAACGAGAAGGCGTTCGTCGCCGGGTTGCCGATCGCGAGAGAGGCGCCGGGGGAGTTCTTCCAGCCGCCCGCGCAACCGAACCCGTGCCCTACCAAGGACGTCCCCTGTGACGCCACGACGTTCAACTGGACCGTCTTCTGCATGGCGCAGTCTGGGTGCGTCGGCAACACGAGCGACGTCGCCGGATACATCCGGCAGCAGGGATACGACACGACGGTCACGGTCGGCGCCGACATCGGCCCCTTGAACGCCGGCAAGCACACCGACCTCTACGAAGAGGTGAAGGTGTGGGAAGGCGAAGAGTTCCCGGTGGGGATCGTGGACGACGAGGGGAACCTGGTCGGCTGGGCCCTGTTCCATATCTCCTACGCCGACAAGGGCGCGAAGGCGATCCAGGGCTATTTCGTGGGGCCGGTGGAGTCGAATGACCTGATGATCGTGAACAGCGGGTCAGCCGGCAAGGACTTCGGCGCGTACGCGATCCGGCTTACGGACTGACGGGATCGGAGCCGGCTGCAGCCCCGGTCAGTCGACCGAGAGCTGAAGCCCGGGGGCCGCGACACAGATCCTCCCGTCGAACTCGCCTCGGGCCGCCTCGAGTGCCGCCTCGAGGTCGACGGTGTCGAGCATGTGGGTCAGCACCAGCCGGGACGCGCCGCCCTCGCGAGCCGCCCAGCCGGCCTGTGTCGCGGTCATGTGAGCGGCCTCGGGAACGGGTTCGGCGACGCCCCATGTCGCCTCGCACAGCAACGTGTCGCCGGGGCGGATCAGCGGCAGAAGGTCGCCGGGCTTTCCGCAGTCGCCCGAGAACACCAGGCCCGGCGTGCCGGGTGATCCACGCGGCTCGACACGGAACGCGAAGCTGTTCTCTATATGCGTCACCCGTTGCGCGGTCACGGCGAACCGTCCCACCTCCCGGGTCCCCTCGCCAAGCTCTTCGCCGGGCATGCCACCGAGGAAGTCGGCCTCGCCGAGCAACTGGTCGTACCGCCTCCGAAGGTCGGGCGGTGCGTGGAGGGGGACCGCCGCCGGCGGCTGGCAGGCGTACCGCAGGTAGTGACGCATGGGCACCAGGTCGATGTGGTGGTCCGGGTGAAGATGGCTGATGAAGACCGCGGCCAGCGATTCGGGTGCGCGTCGTGCGCCGAGAGCGGCGAACGAGCCGTGGCCGAGGTCGAGGACCAGCGCGTCCGCGCCCAGCTCGACGAGGTAACAGGAAGAGGCGTGGCCCGCGCGACGCGTGTACGCCGGCGCTGAAGCGACGACCGTCAGGCGTAGCACGTCCCCGGATCGGCCGCCCTCGCCCACGACCCCCCTACGTTCCGTCGACCTGCGTCGCGGACAGGGACCGGGCCGGAAGTGGGATCTCGATGCGCCCGGCTCCTCGTCGAAAGCTGAGCGACTGCATCCCCGCGGCCTCGATGTACGCGTACGCCTCGGGAAGTCCCGACCCGAACGTGTGGGCGCGGTGCGCGTCGGACCCCACCGTCACGCGAGTACCGCCCAGCTGACGGAAGCGTTCGACGACGACGGGTGGTGGATACGACTCACGGGGCCCCTGGCGCAGCCCCGAGCTGTTGACCTCGAGTGCCGTCCCGGTCTCGATGAGGGCGACCAAGAGCCGGTCGTAGAGGTCTCCGTGCTCCTCGTACGGGAACGGCCCCAGGTGATCGAGCAGGTACCGCTTCACGACATCGAGGTGTGCGAACGCGTCGAACAGCTCGCTCCGGATCGCCGCCTCCGCCTCCTCCCAGTACCACTCACTTGCTTCTCGGTGTGTCTTTCCGGCACACCAGATCCCCGCCTCGTCGTACCGCCCCAGCGGATGCCGTGGCGTGAGGTGGATGGAGCCGAGCACGAAGTCGTAGGGGTGCGTGGCCAGGTACGCACGGATCGTGGGCTCGAGCCGGCGTTCGTAGGAGAGCTCGACCCCGAACCGAATCAGCGGACGCCCCTGCCAGCGCTCGGCCGCCTCCCGTACGACCCGCTCGCGCCGCGCGTATTCCTCCACGGAATAGAAGGCGTCCTGCGGGTCGAAGTCGAGGTGATCCGTGATCGCCAGCTCTGCCAGACCCTGCTCGCGCGCAAGCGCCGCAAAGACGTCGATGGGAACGTCCGAGTCATGCGAAAGATCGGTGTGGAGATGCGCATCGAGGGGCAGGTCGAGCGGCATGTAAAAAGGCTAGCGACTCCGCGCCCCCGGCGATGAGTCGCCCGACCCGTCGTATGCACTCCCGTCTTGGTGGACCACCGGCGTAGATCCGCTGGGAAGCGACGCCGCCGGTTCGCCGCGTCCGGTGTCTTGTTGACTTCCAGCACCTCCGTTGTCTTTTTGAGCGATCCGTATTGACTTTTCGTACGATAGGTAGAAAGTACTACCGCTGTACCGGTACCATCGGTGCAGGCCGCGCGTGCCGAGGGCGGGCACGCGTCACGCAGTGGTTCGCGCCGGGGGGCGCGGCCCCGTCACTGCCTAGTGGGCCGCGCCGAGGGCGGGCGCAACCCAAGACTGCTCACCGGGCGCGCCGAGGGCGGGCGCGTTTCGGGGCCCAAGTGCCCTGCGGGGCCGCGCCGAGGGCGGGCGCGGCTCGACCCCCAGTCGCCCCGACGGAGTGCAACATCGATGGAAATAGGAGAAGCGACGACTGCCGGTCGTCGTCGGACGTTGATGCGCGTCCGCGCCGCGGCGCTACTTGCATCAGTCATGCTCGCAACCTGGGCGATCTTCGGCGGCGCCGGATTCGTCTCCGCCAGCCACGCGACCGACCTCAAGCTGGTGGAAGCGGATCGAGAGTGCCAGGACGCCGGCTTCGACTTCGGCTTCAAGCTCGAGATCAAGGGCGGCCAAAAAGCCGGGACGTTCACGTTCTCATCGCCCGACCACACGGTCACGGGCACGATCACGTTCACGGTCGAGGAGAAGGAGGTCCGCGGCTTCCAGAACCTCGCCACGGTCCCCCCGTTCGACGGACTGCTCGTCAAGGTGGGTACCGAGACGATAGTGCGCCCCGCCGGCACTACGAGCGGCCAGTTTGACAAGGGCATAAGCCACATCACTTTCTGCTTCAACAACGTGGTGCAGGCAACCGCGACGCCCACCGCGACTCCGACGGCGACTCCGACGGCGACCCCGACCGAGGCGCCCACCGCGACCCCGACCG
>JADDQH010000122.1 GCA_016781485.1 Chloroflexota bacterium
CTTCATGGTCGAGCGCGCAAGCCGTCCGGCGATCCGGTCGAGCTCGTCGATCGACCGCCGCACGTCGGAGAGGGCCAGCAGCGCTCGGTCCACCTCGGAAGTGTCGTCCGTGATGCTCGCGACACGGGTACCCCCTCGCCGCCGCAGCTCCTCTCTCACCAGCCGCGCCAGATAGCTGGAAACGGCGGTGCCCTGAACCAGTGCCGCCTGCCGAAACTGTCGCCACTCACCGGCGGAGACCGCGACTCGTGCCATCTGCCCGTTCATGTCCTGAAGACGGACGCCGGTGTCCGGCAGGCTGTCGCCGGCTGTTTACGCGTCTGCGCGTCTGCACGTCGTGCAAGTGCGTCTGGCTGTCGGGGAGGAGCGGAGCCGTGGCGCTGCGAGTCCTGCTGGCTTCGTGGGCGACTCAGCGATGTGGACGCGGCGGGTACAGCGCAGCCTCTGAGCAAGGCGGCGAAGACACAAGACCTGCGAGCATTGTTGGGTCGTTCCGCTGCCGGCCGGTTCCTGCGGCGCCGCGATCGCGCCCGCGTCGGCCGTAGCCGCAAGCAGTCTGAAAGCAGCATCGAGCTCGTCCGCGCCCTCTTCGCCCTGGAGCCCGGTCGAACCCTCGAGCCGGCGGCGTCCCTTGAGGTTCTGAGGCCGCAGATCCAACCGTCCTTCCAGGCACCGCTCCCTTCAGCGCAGGCTCAAGATCATTGACAAAGGAGACAGACGCACTTGCACCAAGGTGCGACACGTAGACGCGTAGACATGCCGACCGCCAACCAACTCGCCCGAGTCGCCGTCTCCCCCGAGACTTGGACCGCCTTCCGACAGGCGGCCCTTGCCCAGGGCATCTCAATCGCCGCCTACCTCGGCCGGCTCGTCGAGCGCGAGGTCAGGAGGCGCGACGATCGCCCGGTGGCCGGCCTCGCACCTGACGCGTCAGAGCGCGACCAAGCGTTGCTGGCACTCGAGGAGGTCCGCGCGTCGATCGACGAGCTCGACCGGATCGCTGGCCGCCTCGCCCGTTCTGCGGCGATGAACGGCGCGTCCTGGGAGGGCATCGGGACCTCGCTCCGACTAGGTGCCGATCAGGCGCGGCGCGCCTACGGGCAACGGGGATGAGCCACGCAATCATCGATCGTCGCACTTGCAAGGACGCTGTACCTAGCGGAGGGCATCGCCAAGGGAGCGACATTGACCGCTCAAGCGCAGGCGGTCGCGAGTGGGCGCACGAGAGCCTCCCGATTGTCGGCGCGCGAGACCCGCCGATGACGCGCACTCCGCCCGACAAACGCCGCTCAGCAACGGCTCCGGCCCCTGGCCGCCGCCGCTGAGCCCACGGAGTCTTAGGTCGGCCGGCCGCTGGTCGCGAGCGCAGCCTTGGTGGAACAGGTGCGTCAGCTCCGTCGTCGCGCGCGTCATTCCAGCGCCTCCCTCGTCGTCGACCGACACGAGGCTCAGCACCCGCTCGGACGACTCCGGCAGGCGAGCTCACCGTGTCCAGCGTGACCGCCGTGACCTGGCGCTGGAACACGCCGGCGCCGGCGCGGGAGAAGCCCAAGCACCCAACGAGGACAAACTGGCCTCCGGGTCCCGCCGAACTGACGGCGACCGAGAACCCCAGTAGGCCCATGGCGCGCAAGCTATGCACGTCCGCCAGGGCCCGCCAGCAGCACCTGCTTCTCTCCACATGGGAGCGCGGCAGGGGCGTTCCGTCCGCACCGTCACCTACGGTGGTCATGAGCCTGGGTGCTCTGCGCCCATGAGACAGCTCCGACCGTCGGCGGCGCTCATAGCGAGGCTGATCGAAAGCGCAAAGCGCGGTCGCGCTGCCTCCTCGCTCGCAACGTCCTGTCAGTTCAAGGCCGCAAGGCCCGACCAGAGGAGCACCATGCCCCAGCCGCCGCATCCGGATAAGCCGGATCACCCGGATCACCCGGACCATCCGGTTCACCCGCCGAAGCCGCCGAAGCCGGGTCCGGTAGACCCGCCGACGCCCCCCGACGACCGGCCCGTCGCCTGACGAAGCGCCGTGCGCCGCTGGTACGAGGAACGCCCTGACCGTCTCGAACGGGAGGTCGCTGAGCTGCAGAAAGGCGAGTTCTCGTTCGAGCGCGACGAGGAGTACCAGCGGCGCACTGGTCTGGTCCTCATGAGCGGCACGTACACGCGTGCCGGCCATGACCCCCTCGAGCTGGAGGTCGTCTACCCGGACTCCTTCCCGTATCTGCGCCCCGAGGTCTTCGCGCAAAACCTCGCGCTCGACCGTCACCAGAACCCGTACCGCCACAATCTCTGCCTGCTCGACCAAGCCACGCGAGCGTGGCGGCCGAGCCAGTCGGCCGCCCAGCTCATCGCCGAGCAAGGCCCGAAGCTGCTCGACCCTGCCGCCACCGGCAACCCCGACGCGCTGCGCGCAGGCGAGGTGCCGCAAGGCGAGCCGGCGTCCCGGTACTTCACGCCCCTGATGGGGACCGTCGTGTTCATCCCCGAGGCTTTTCTCGACCTCCCCGAGGAGCACCAGGGCGGACACATGCGGCTCGCCGTCGGCCAGCCGGAAGCTAACGAGCGGCTACTTCGCGGCTGCTTGAGCGTCGTCGAAGTCCCCGACGAGCACGGTCGCAAGCGCAATGTCGCGGACCTGCCTGCGCCGCTGGCTGCGCGCTTTCCGCACGGCAGCTACCAGGGCTCGTGGGTCCGGCTCGCCGAGCTACCGTCCGGCGGCTCCGCCGATGCCGCCGCGCTGCTCGCAGCCGCCCGTCAGGTCGAGGGCTACACCGCCCCGCAGTGGCAATCGGCGCCGGGTGGAGGCAAGCTCCGCATCACGGGAGTGGTCTTCCGGGAGGAGGTTGGACAGGGCGTCTATGAGGACGGTTGGCTGTTCGCAGTCGAGGCGCAGGCGCCCCTCGGTAAGAACGCGAAGGGCAAGCCAGTCGTCGACCGCCGCAGCGCCGGACCTGGCCGCTACGTCGTGCACGGGCACCGGTTGACCGCGCGCGACCTCACCGAGCGCATCCCGACGCTGCGCGGCCTGTCCGAGAAGACGGTCGCCCTCGCCGGTGTGGGAGCCATGGGCGGACCCCTGAGCTTCGAGCTCGCTCGCGCGCAGCTCGGCGAGCTGCGGCTGCTCGAACACGACATCATCGATGCCGGAACCGTCGTCCGTTGGCCCGTCGGCATCACCGCCGCCGGTTTCCACAAGCTGGCTGTCGCCGAGTCTGTCCTCCCGCCAAACTGGCCGTTCACCGCCGTTCGCGCGTTCCAGCATCGCATCGGGATGGTCCCCAGTCCGGAGGAGGAACTTGACCGGCCTGAGCACGAAGTCGTGAGCGAGTTCCTCGAAGGGGCGAGCATCTACGTCGACGCGACTGCAGAGTTCGGCGTCTCCCACCTCATGTCCGGGCTGGCCGATGAGGCCGGCATCCCCCAGGTCTACGTGTGGGGCGCCGAGGGCGGTTGGGGCGGAGGCGTCGCCCGTATCGTTCCCGGCGAGACCGGATGCTGGATGTGCCTGCGCAAGCACATCGCAGGCAAGACGATTGTGCCGCCGCCGTACGCGAACACGGACCTCATCCAGCCGCGCGGTTGCGGCGCCCCGACGTGGACGGGCTCCAGTTTCGACGCGTTGGCAATCGTGGCCCAAGCCGCGCGCGTCATCTGCGGCACGCTGCTGCACGGGCGCGTCGGCGAGGCGCCTCCCGACGTCTTCATCTGCAGCCAGCCACCCAACGACGGCCTGGCTACCGCGCCGGTGTGGACGCCGTACCCGCTGGAAAGGCATCCCGAGTGCGCGTACTGCGCCGCCCGTTCGTAGCGCCCCGCGTCTGGGTCACAGACGACGCGCTAAACCAACTGGCACGCGAAGCAGACCTCCACACCCCCCTAGAGACCGGCGGGCTCTTGCTCGGCTACTGGAGTTCCCATCCGCGCAAGGATGAGGTGCTCATCGAGTCCATCATCGGCCCTGGGCCTGACGCTCAACACGAGCGCAGCCGTTTCAAGCCCGACGCGAGCTGGCAGCGCCAGGAGCTCGCCGACGCGGACGGCGCGTCCGGCCGCGTCACCACCTACCTCGGGGACTGGCACACTCACCCGGGCAGCGTGCCCGCCCCGAGCCGGCGCGATCGCAGGACGGCTCGCACCATCGCGCGGGCGCATGCCGCTCGCGTCCCACGCCCGCTCATGCTCATCCTCGGGGGCGGAGATAAAGCCACGGGCTGGATTCCCCGACTTCACTTGTGGGACCGCGGCCGGCTACACGAGGTCGAGATGCGGCGAGTGCGAGACCGGTCGCCAAGCGGCTGATGCCGACAGGCTTGCAAGGCTTCGGTATCTGCGAGAGCGAACGGCCGAGCACCAATTTCGCCGATGCCGGCCGCAGCAAGCCGCACCGCCGTTGGCCGAGCGACGTACTGTCTGGCTGGACCTGACGCCGCCATGACCGACCCGCGACCGCTCAGCCCTAAAGGCCCAACGACCTACGACCTCCTCGGGATGGGCGACGAGGAGTTCGAGAGCATGGTCGCGCGCCTCGTGCGGCTGGAGTTCCCGCGGGCGGTCAAGCCGGCGAACGTCAGGGACGGCGGCGCCGACATGGTCCTGCCGCAAGCTGACGGCCCGGGCTATGAGCGTGCTGGCAGGCCAAGCACTACCCGAAAACCATCGACTGGACGAAGTGCAAGGAGTCGCTGGCGGCCGCGCTGGACAGCTGGCCGGGCATCACCCGCTACACGTTCGTGTTCCCGCGGCAGCTCAAGCTCCAAGAGCAGAAGACCTTCGACAAGCACTTCCGCCCCGCGGGCGTGACCGTCCAAGTCGACTTCTGGAACGGCGAGGAGTTGCAAGCCCGTCTCATCGGCTCCGAGGAAGGCCAACGGGTCGGCCGGACCTTCTTCTCGGACGTCGAGCTCGATCGCCGTGAGCAATACCGCGCCATCGAGGCCGCGGGCAAGCTCGACACCCCTCAGGACGCGCTTGATCGCATGAAGAACATCGGCGGTTTCCTCGCCCGCCGGGACGCGTTTTTCTCCTACCCCGCGACCACGCATGAGGCCGACCAACCGGGGCCCCCGGTCACGCCGGGCACCGTTATGAGCTACGAGCTCACCGCCGACGACGTCGCCCAGCGCATCGACCTTGTGCCGCGTGACGACGAGGCGATGCAGCGATACGCCCCGGAGTTCGTCATCAACGCGGAAGAGGGCGAAGCCGGGCAGCGTGCCGCAGCGCAGCTCGAAGAGGCGCTACGAGAAGGCAGGGAAGTTGAGATTGATGAGGGCCTCGAAGTGACCTTCACGCGGCTGCCGCCGGCGTTTGAGGATGTGGTCGGCAAGCCCCTGACCGGCGGCCGCGTCATCCTCGGCAAAGCCGAGCCCGTGCGCACGCGGCCGGCCGCCCAACCCTGGAAAGCCCG
>JADDQH010000054.1 GCA_016781485.1 Chloroflexota bacterium
CGCCACCCGTGGTCGTGCCGCCGCTGGCCGCACCGCCCCCGGTGGTCGTGCCGCCACCGGTCGGAGCCGCCGGTGTGCACGCGGCGAGAGCGAGCGCAAGACCCGCGATCAGGATGTTCGACAGGGCGAATGGCATGTGAAGCCGGGCGCGGGAACCTCGGAAACGACGCGGTCGGGACGACATCTCTGATCCTCCTCTGGTGAGGTCGATGGTAGCGCGTCCACCCAGCGTTGCAGCCACTCGCGGCGCCGCGTCCCGCAAGAGTCATCGGTCGTGTCGGCACGTCTGTCGATCAGGCCGTGGCACCCCCCGTCACGCGGAGGACGCCGTCCTGGACCGGGCCGAGAAGGCGGACCTGTTCCTGGGACCACCTGACGCCGTCGCGCGGCATCAGTCCCCCGATCGACCCCGGATCCAGTCCTTCGACCTCGACCGAAGCGCCTGCGCATTGCGGCGGGTCCGACTCTGCCAGCTCGTCACACAGCCGGACCACGCCGTCCTCATCGACGATCAACCATCCCTTCACGAGAAGGTCCTCGCCCGATGTCGTGCCGCGCGCCTGGGCAACGCTGATCCCGTCCCCTACCGCTCCTGATCGCCCGCCGCGATCACTCGGCGGGCTGTCGCGGCCGCCTGCGGTGCCGCCACCCCCCGCCGCCATCGCTGCCGTAGCAGCCGCAAGCACGAGGACGACCGCGAGCATGGCGAGTGCCGTCCTCTTGGGTACGTCGCCTCCCAGGCCTCGCGCCCGCGGCCTCCACAGATCCCGGTATCCCATCTCGAGCTCCTTTCCCACCCGATACCTGCTCGAGTCGCCGCCGCTGAGCCGCGGCGACCCGTGAGGCGTGTGCCGACAGGTGGAGTTCTAGGGAGCGTCCGTGAGAACAGCATGAGAACGACGCGAACGAGGAGGAAGTCGGCAACGCCCGCGCCGTCAGCGTGCCCCGGACTACCCTCCCGGTGAACTCTCGCGTCCGCCCGGGGGTTGGAGCGAGTCCGCGCCGCCATCGCCGCGTCGCGCCTGCACCCGACGTACTCGGTCGAGCGCTTCCGAGATCGAGCTCCGATCGTGGTCCGTCTCGACCTCCGCCATAGCTCGCTGGCCGATGCCGTCGGCGGTCTCCATCACCACGGGAAGGCGTTCACGAGCGCCCGCGGCGACCAGCGCGTCCGCGGTCCGCTCGAGCGCGCCAAGGAGGCGCACCACGACTCGCGGGTCCTTGTCCGCATAGCGTCCGAGCTCCGCGAACGCTTCCTCGACCAGGTCGTCGAACTCGCGTCGGCGAACGATGACCGTGACGGCGGCATCAGGGAATGTCCGGACGCGCTCGGGCAGGTCACGGCCGGCGATGCGCTCCATGATCGCCTGGGTGTAGCCGACGCAGTCGACCGCAGTCGTCGGGTCGTTCACCGCCGGGGAGATCGCGCGCAGTGCGATGTCGACGAGCTGCCGGATCGCGTACGCAGCGTCATGTTCGATGTCCCGTTCCTCGGCGATCACTACCGCCCGGCGGACCTCGGAATACTCCTCCTCCCCGAGCCGGGACGGCCAGACGGCAGCCAGGACCGTCTGGGCGGTGACGAAGTCCCCCGGCGTCGCTCGCAGGTCGACCCGGACCTCGTCCCGGTGCGAGCCGCCGCGGCCCCCGGTTGCGTCCGAACCGCGGATGCCATTCCCCGCCGCCTTCTCGCGCCTGGAGACGGCTTCCACGAGCTCATCGACCCCGACCGATGCGACGAAGCCCGGCCGTCGGGCATAGACGAGGGTCGGGTCCTCGGCGTCGGTCCAGGTCTCGATCAGCCGCTGCCAGTGCTCCCCGGGCGGTTTCCTGTATCCCTCTGGATAGAGGCGGTCGACGGCGTCGAGTCCCGAGCGGGCGATCTCGGCCGTGATCCGCGTCACCTGGATCGCCTGTGACATGTGATGGATGAACACGAGCAGAAGCGCGAGGGCAAGGACTGCCATGCCGATGCCGACGTTCACGCTGATCCCTGGAACGAACTCCGGATCTCCGTTGCCGCCGCCACTGCGGACCGTCGAAAGGACGAGCAGGCAGTAGGCGAACGTCCCCAGGAAGACGCCGGCGACGATCTGGTTGAGTCGGTCCCGAAGGAAGTTCCGCAGGGCGCGGGGGCTGTACTGGGTCGAAACCAGCTGGAGGCTGACGATCGTGATCGAGAACGCGAGACCGGCGACGGTGATCAGTGAGCCCGCGATCGCGGAGAGGATCTGCCGCGCGGCGTCCGGGCCGACTGCGAACGCCGAGAACTCCGCCGTGCGCACATCGACCTCGACCAGCACCACTGCGAGCACCACGAACAGGACCGCGACCGCGCCGGGCACGAGCAGGAAGCCATAGGTCAGCCGGGAGAGCCGACTCCGCAGCCAGGTCGCGCCCGTGGCGTTCGTGACGTGAGCGCTCAGACGTTCTTCCCGCAGTGGCCGGTCGGCGATGAGATGGCCGTTCGCATCGTCATGTTCGTGCTGAGTATGAAGAGCCGCGAAACGAGCGAGAGAAGGCGCCGGCTACGTCGATCGGCGGGCGCGACCCTGGACGTCGCGCGAGTGGGCGACCGCCGACGCAGCGAAGTACGTTCGCTTCCGAAGTGACTCTTCCATCACCCGGGCGTAGACCGGCACCTCTGCCTCGAGCTCGTGGATGATCGCCCGCAACTGCCGATCGTCGCCCGCGTATCGCCGGATCCGCCTCGCGACCGCCTCGATCCGCGCGCGCGCCGCCTCGTACCGACCCGTCCGGTTGAGCGCGACCGCCTCCTGGCGTGCTCTCGCCGCGTAGAGAGCGGCGACCGCGCGGTCGACCGCCCGGTCCCGCGGCTGCGCGTCGTTGCTCCGCGTGTCGGCGTACTGCCAGGCGAGCGTCTGTACGGCTGAGCCGAGGACCCCTTCCCGGTCGACGAGCCGGACCGACGCCTCCACGCGATCCCCGATCTGCCCGTACGGGAAGTTCAGCTTCAGGACGATGTCGAGTGCCTGCTCTGAGACGAGGTCCCCGAGCTGCACGAAGGTCGCCTCTCCAGCACGGTGGTGGGAGAGCGCCGACAGTGGCTCGACGAGAACGTCGGGCGCGTGGATGGCGATCGCGACATCCGAGGCGACCACCTCGAGCGTCTCGCCCACCTCGCTCGTGATGTGGTCCGGGATCTGTTGCGCCGTCTCGACGTAGTAGAAGTGCCCGCCGCCCGCGTCTGAGATCGCCTGGAGGAGCGCCTCGTCGAAGTCCGCGCCGACCCCGAACGTCGTCGTCGAGACGCCGCGTGCCCTGAGCTCCGCCGAGTGCCGTTCGAGCTCGTGTCGGTCGGTGATCCCCACGTTCGCCAGCCCGTCCGTGAGCAGCAAGACACGGTTCACGTTCCGATCGGTCTGGTGGAGTCCGACCTGTTCGCACCCGCGCAGCCATCCCTCCGCGAGGTTCGTCGACCCCCGCGCGTCGACCTTGGCCAACCGTTGAAGCGCGTTCTTCCGGGCTTCCGGCGACGCGCCCGTGCTCTCCACGACCACGTCGATCTGGTCGTCGTAGACCACGACCGCGAACCGGTCGTCTTCACGGAGCCGCGCGATCGCCTGCTCGACGGCGTGACGTGCCAACTGGATCTTCTGGCCGCTCATCGACCCGGAGCGGTCAACGACGAACGCGACGTTCACAGGCGCCCGCGGAGACTCGACCCGGGCATGGGGCGCAGTGAGCTGGAGGAGGACATACCGGTCGCTGCGGCCGTTCGCGCGGATCAGCGCCCGGTCCTGGCGCATGGTGAACGTCATCACTGGTCCTCCTCGAGGAGCTGGCGGGCGATCGCGACGAGGCGGTCGACCTGACGGTTCTGGTGCCGACTCAACGGCCGGCGGACGTGAAGCTCGACGTCAGGGCCGAGCGCGATCCGGTCCCATTGGGAACGGGTCGGGACTGATGCCGAGGGCGTCGGTTCGAAGTGGTCCGAGGATCGCTCCGGCACCGCCAGATGACGCGAGGCGAGTGCTGCGGAAGCGTCAGTGGGCGGCGGAGACATGGCCGGTCGGGCAGTCGGGTGGACGGTGGGGAGCCCTCGGGACGTGAGGACCGACCGGACGTAGTCGACGGCGGAGCCGGTGGCGCGGGAAGCATCCCCTTCGAGCGCGCTCTGAACCTCTTCGTCGCCGAGCGCAGCGAGCCGCGCGCGGATCTCTGCCAGAGGCAGGTGCTGTCGCTGCAGCTGTCTGATGAGGCGGATACGCGCGAGGTGCGCGTCGCCGTATCTCGTTCCCGGTCCCATCGTCCCCGGTGAGGGCAGCAGCCCCTGCTGGATGTAGTAGCGAACCGTACGAGGCGTGACGTTCGCGAGCTGGGACAGTTCGGCGAGGGAATAGGCCGGCACCTGCCGATGCTGACACTGCTACGTCGCTGTGTCAATACCTTCTGTGGCTTGCCGACGAGAAGGCCACACAGCGGTGACGAACGAGCACCACGGGCGCCGCGGGACGGCGCGATGGCCGTCGACGACTACGTCATTCCGCCGATGTGACCGCGACCGCCTCTACCCATCATCCCCACCGCGGGGCGACCGACGACACCGGTATGCACGTTGGCTGGAAGGAGCGGGGTGGGATGCGAGTTCTCGGGACGTGGTACGGCAGCGCGGTTCGTCGCAGGAGTCAGGCGGAAACACGGAGGCGGTCGGGGCTCCGTTCACCTTCGTCCGGCTCGCCCTCCGTGGATCCGGGCTCGGCCCGCCCCAGCGAGCTCGCACTCCGAGCACACCTCCTCCGCCGAGTCCCCGTCGCGGGGTTTCTCGCGGCCGCCCTCCTCGTTCCCGGCGCGCTCGGCGCTCTCCCGCTGCTCGCGCCGTCGGTCGCGACGGCCGCGACCTGCACGATCAGCTGGGACGGCGGTGCTGGGACCAGCTCCTGGCACACCGCTTCGAACTGGGACACGAACGCTCTTCCGGGCGCGTCCGACGTGGTCTGCATCGGTTCCGGTTCCGCCGTCGACTACGTGACCGGCACGACCAGCGTGCTGGCCATCCAGGTCGACGGGACCCTCACGGTCTCCGGCGGAACGCTTTCGCTCACGAGCACGACCTCGCCTTCCCATGCGGGCACCCTCAACCTCACGGGCGGCAACCTCGGGGGAGCCGGCTCCCTCGGCGTCTCCGGCTCCTTCACCTGGAACGGCGGCACCATGGCGGGCTCCGGCACCACCACCATCGCCGAGGGCGGCCAGCTGCTGCTGAGCAGCAACGGCACCCGCTACCTGGGCACCAACGCGAGCGGCAACGCGCGCTCGCTCGTGGTCGAGGGCAGCGCGGCCTGGTCGGCGGGCTATCTCCACGCCTACGCCGGCAGCAGCATCACCAACGGCGGCAGCTTCACGGTCGACATCACCTCGGGCGCCACCTCGACGCTCACCGACCAGTCGTCCACGGGCGCCGATCCGGTGTTCACCAACAACGGCACCCTCGCCAAGACCGGCGACGGCACGTTCCGGGTGGAGACCGACTTCAACAACACCGACGGCACCCGCGCCGCGAGCGTCGCCGTGAGCGCGGGGCGACTGGAGATCGCGGGCGGCGGCAGCGCCACCAACGGCGCCTTCAGCGTCGGCGGCACCTCCGCCATCGACGACGAGCTGCGCTTCGGCGGCGACTACGCCCTCGGACTCGGCTCGAGCATCGCGGGCGCCGGCGACGTGACCTTCCAGGCTGGCACCGTGAACGTCGACGGCGCCTGGACCGCGACCGGCGGCATCGCCGCCAGTGGCGGCACCGGCAACCTCAACGCGACCGCATCGGCGACCGCCATCAGCGCCTCGCGCGTGGACGTCACGGGCGGCACGCTCAAGCTCGACCGCGCGACCACGGCCCGCGACGGCTCGCTCACGGGCGGCGTCATCTCGGGCTCCGGGGCGCTCACGATCAGCGGTTCCGGCAGCCCCACGCCCACCTTCACCTGGAACGGCGGCACCATGGCGGGCTCCGGCACCACCACCATCGCCGAGGGCGGCCAGCTGCTGCTGAGCAGCAACGGCACCCGCTACCTGGGCACCAACGCGAGCGGCAACGCGCGCTCGCTCGTGGTCGAGGGCAGCGCGGCCTGGTCGGCGGGCTATCTCCACGCCTACGCCGGCAGCAGCATCACCAACGGCGGCAGCTTCACGGTCGACATCACCTCGGGCGCCACCTCGACGCTCACCGACCAGTCGTCCACGGGCGCCGATCCGGTGTTCACCAACAACGGCACCCTCGCCAAGACCGGCGACGGCACGTTCCGCGTCGAGACCGACTTCAACAACGGCGGAACCGTGGAAGCGCTCTTCGGAACCGTCAACATCGCCGACACGTTCACGAACTTCAACAGCGGCACGAAGACGCTGACGGGCGGAAGCTACGTCGTTCAGGGCACGCTCCGCTTCAACAACGCGGATGTCGTCACGAACGCGGCCGGCATCGTCCTCGACGGTTCCGCCTCGCAGATCCTGGACAACACGAGCCCGGGCGCGAACGCGCTTCGGAACTTCGTCACGAACTCCGCCGGCGGCAGCTTCACGATCCGGAACGGCCGGCCCTTCACCTCTCCCTCCGCGTTCACGAACGCCGGCGCGATGACGGTCGGTTCGACGAGCACCTTCTCGATCACGACCGGCGACTACATCCAGACGGACGGCAGCACGAAGCTCAGCACGCTCACGAGCACCCTCGCCGCGAACGCCGCGGGTGCCAAGGTCGACATCCAGGGCGGTCACCTGTCCGGCATCGGGATCGTCCAGCCGGCGCTCAGGAATGCCGGCGAAGTCCGGCCGGGGAACTCGGCCGGCGTCCTCCGGGTCAACGGCGACTACACGCAGGCGTCGGGGGGAACGCTCCGAGTCGAGATCGGCGGAACGGCGTCGGGGTCCGGCTACGACCAGCTGCAGGTCCTCACCGGAACGGCGACGATCGACGGGACCGTCGTCGCGGAGACGATCACCGGGTTCCTCCCGGCGTCCGGGACGGAGTACGAGATCGTCGCCGGCAACCGGACAGGCGAGTTCAGCATCGTCCAGGGTCGCGACTTCGCTCCCAGGCGCTTCTACACCGTCCTCTACGACCAGTCGGACAACGTTCGGCTACGCGCGCTCTCGTACCACACCGTCACGGTGACGAAGTCCGTCACCGGGTCGGCCACGGGGTCGGTCACCAGCTCGCCCACGGGCATCAGCTGCGACCCGACCTGCGAGTACGACGAGTTCGTGTGGGGGGACGAGGTGACACTGACGGCGACGGCCGGCGACCACGCCGTCTTCCAGGGCTGGGGCGGTGACTGCAGCGGCAGCTCGACGACGTGCACTCTCACGATCAACTCAGACGTCGCGGTCAGTGCGCCCTTCGGGCCCGACAGCCACACGTTGACGGTGAACAAGACCGTCACCGGTGCCGCCTCCGGGACGGTGACGAGCACGCCCGCCGGCATCGACTGTGGCACGGACTGCACCGAGAGCTACACCCACGGGACCTTGGTGACGCTGACGGCGACACCGGCAAGCGGCTCGACGTTCGGAGGGTGGAGCGGTGAAGGGTGCACTGGCACGGGCACGTGCGAGGTCCGCATGGAGCTAGCGCGGTCGGTGAGCGCGCAGTTCTCCGAGGTCGACGTCGCGCCGCCCAGCGGGACGGTGTCGATCAACCAGAACCGTCCTTACACCAACAAGACGGCCGTGACGCTGACGCTGTCGGCCACGGACCCGTCGCCGGCCAGCGGCGTGACGCACATGCGGCTGAGCAACGACGGCGTGAACTGGCCGCTCGGCTGGGAGGCCTACGCCACGAGTAGGTCGTGGACCATCCCGAGCGGTGATGGCGCAAAGAAGGTCTACGCGCAGTTCCGCGACGCCGTAGGGCAGGCGTCCACGATCGTGTACGACACGATCACGCTGGACACCGTCAAGCCCACGGTGACAGCGCCCGCCCAGACGTTCGTGGCGTCCTCACAGGTCAAGACGTCGGTCTCTCCGCCTACGGTCTTCGTCCGGTTGACGTGGGTCGGGAAGGACTCGAGAAGCGGCATCCTTCGCTACGAGTTGCAGTGGAGCGTGAACACAGGCGCGTACAAGGCCCTCCCGCTCTCTCCTGCCTACGCGTCGGCGAAGAACCTTTCCCTAGCGTCAGGGAAGAACACCTACCGGTTCCGGGTCCGAGCGGTCGACCGTGCCGGCAACGTGAGCCTGTTCTCGGTCGGTCCAGTGTTCAAGATCGTCCCGTATCAGGAAAGCGCGACGATCGCGGATGCGACCGGCACGAAGATCGCCTACTCCGGCATCTGGCGCGGCGAGTCCGTCAGCGTGGCGTACGGAGGGCGCCAGATCTACACCAAGGCGGCAGGTGCAAGGGCGACCTTCACCTTCCGCGGTCGGAACGTGGCGTTTGTCTCGACGATCGGGCCGGGCCGCGGGAAGGTCGAGATCTGGCTCGACGGCGTGAAGCAGACCGCGACCCCGCTGGACCTGTACTCGCCGACCCTGCAGTATCGGAAGCTCGTGTTCACGAAGGCGGTATCCCCGTCCGTCTTGCACACGCTCCAGGTGCGCGTCCTGGGGACCGCGGGTCGACCGCGTGCCGACGTCGACGCGTTCCTCGTCGCACGCTGATCGTCAGCCGGCTCCGAAGGGACGAACGAGGCCGCAGGTCATCGACCTGCGGCCTCTTCATTTCGCGCGCCTGACTGCCGTTGGCGTTTCGTATCCTCATTCGCCGATCTCATCTCGATCCACCGTTGTTGCAACCCGAAAATACGGCGTTTGGATGAGGCGTCGGAGCTCGAAGGCCCGTAGCCTCGATAGACCGGCTGAGAGAGCCCCGCAGGGGCGCGAGTGCCGGAGCACAAAGGGGCACTCGTGCATCAGTCACCCGCCGCGCCTCGCGGGCGCAGTCTCGTCCGGTTCGCCCGCGCCTTCCTGCTTGCCGGCGCGCTCGGCATCGGCGCCTCCGGTCTTTCCGTCCTACCCGCCGCGGACCCTTCCTCGGTAAGCGCCGCGTCGTGCGTCCGCTTCTCCGCGAGCAACTTCGACGCCTACGGCAACGATCACTACAACCTCAACGGCGAGTGGGTGCGGATCAAGAACTACTGCTCGACATCGAAGCTCATCGGCTATTGGAAGATCCACGACTACGGTCGGAAGCACGTCTTCACGTTCCCCTCCGGCTTCCGCGTCGGCGCGTACGCCTCGGTCACGCTCTACACGGGCTACGGGACGAACACGGCGGCCAAGCGGTACTGGAGGCGCTCGAGCGCTGTCTGGAACAACACGCCGCCCGAGTACGCGTACCTGCGGAACCAGTACGGGACGCTGATGTCGAGGCGAACCGAGTACTGAGACGGGCCCAACGACGCGAAGGCGTCGGTACTTCGCGTTTTGCAACGTCGAAATACGTCGTTTGCATGAGGCGCCCGACGGGTCCCAGCCGTAGCCTCTGCTGAGCGGGGGACGACGAGCAGGACGGAACGGCGACGAGGGGTTCGGGGACGCCGTCGACCGTGGACAGAAGAGGCCGTGGCCGAGGGGGCTGCGGCCTCTTCGTTTTCGCGCGCCGTCCCCGGCTCCCGCATCATCCCCTTCGTCCCGGCTGGGGACGGCACCTTCCGGAGGCGCGTAGCGAACGTGGAAGCGAGCGGCGCCGGGGCGGCGCGTGGAGCGGACCCGCGGCGATCGCGGCCGACGGCGGTCGTCCGGCGCTTCGGGCGGAGACCAGCGTCGGCGGTGACACCGGGGCGCCGCGTGGAGTACGCCGTGCGGCGTCCTCGCGGCCGACTTCCGTCCGCGGATCCCGCCGTCATCCTCGTTGCCGGCTTCGCCGCCATGATCGTCGTCGGGACCCTGCTGCTGACGCTGCCGATCTCGAGCCGCGCCGGAGCGTGGACCCCTCCCGTCGACGCGCTGTTCACCGCGACGTCCGCCGTATGCGTCACCGGGCTCGTCGTCGTTGACACCGCGACCCACTGGAGCGCCTTCGGGCAGGTCGTCATCCTGGTCCTCATCCAGGCCGGCGGCTTCGGCTTCATGACCTCGTCGACGCTGCTGCTCCTGCTGCTCGTCCGCGGCCGCACGCGCCTGCGCGATCGCATCCTCGTCCAGGAATCGCTCGGCGCGCCGAGCCTCGGCATGGGGATGTCGCTGGTCCGGCGCGTCGCGGTCTTCACGCTCCTCGCGGAGGCGGTCGGGGCGGCGATCCTCGCCTCCCGGTTCGCGGCGGGCGGCGAGGCCGGGACGATGGCGAACGCGGTCTGGTGGGGGGTCTTCCACTCGGTCTCGGCATTCAACAACGCCGGCTTCGACCTGACCGGCGAGTTCCGCAGCCTCATCGGCTTTGCGACGGACCCGCTACTCCTCGGCGTCGTCGGTGGCCTGATCGTGCTCGGTGGCCTGGGCTACGCGATCGTCGCCGACGTCGCGGTAAAGCGACGCTGGGGCCGGCTCGCACTCGAGACCAAGGTCGTCCTGCTCACCACCCTCGCCCTCTTCGTTGGCGGAGCCGTCCTCATCGGTGCCCTCGAGTGGACCAACCCGCGGACGCTCGGGTCGATGCCCGAGCCCCAGCGGGTGCTGAATGCCGCGTTCGAGTCGACCGTCCTCCGGACCGCTGGCTTCAGCGCGCTCGACACCGGTGCGCTCCTTCAGCCGACCCTGTTCCTCGCCATGGCGCTGATGTTCATCGGCGGCGCATCCGGCTCCACGGCGGGTGGCATCAAGGTCAACACGTTCAGCGTGCTGCTGATCGCGATCGTCGCGACGGTCCGGGGTCGACCGGCAGCCGAGGCGTTCGGGCGCCGACTACAGCACGAGGTGATCTACCGCGCCTTATCCGTCGCTTTGCTCGCGATCGCCTTCGTCTTCGCGACGGGCCTCGCGCTCACCCTGACGACCGACGCCGCGTTCATCCGCGTCCTGTTCGAGGCCGTCTCGGCGTTCGCGACGGTCGGCCTCTCGACCAACCTCACTCCGGAGCTCGACGATCCCGCGCGCCTCATCCTCACCGCCGCGATGTTCGCCGGCCGGCTCGGGCCGCTCACACTCGCCCTGGCCCTGGCGCGACGGTCCCGTCCGGTGTCCTACCGCCCCGCGGTCGAGTCGATGCGGATCGGCTGAGCCGGGCGGGTGGCGGATGGATCGGACGAGCAGTAGCACGAGGGCGGCAGACTAGGGTCGATGAAGCGACAGCAGGTGATCGTGGTCGGGCTCGGGCGATTCGGCTCCGCTGTGGCGCGCGAGCTCCAGGTGCTCGGGCACGAGGTGCTCGGGGTCGACCAGGACGAGTCGAACGTGAACGAGATCGCGCCCGACGTCACCCATGCGATCCAGCTGGACGCGAGCGACGAGGACGCGCTGCGGGCGGCGGGCGCGTCGGACTTCTCTGTCGCGGTCGTCGCCATGAGCAGCAACGCACAGGCGAGCATCTTCGCCACGATGGCGCTCAAGAAGCTCGGAGTGGCGAACGTCATCTCGAAGGCGGGGAGCGAGCTGCACGGCTCGATCCTGGAGCGCGTGGGTGCCGACCGCGTGGTCTACCCGGAGCGGGAGATGGGGATCGACGTCGCGCACACGATCGCGGCCCCGCATGTCCTCGACTACATCGATCTCGCGCCGGCGTTCGGGATCCAGAAGATGCGACCGCCCGAGTCCATGGTCGGCCGTACTTTGCGTGAGCTCGACCTGCCCGGACGCCACGGCGTCACCCTGCTCGCACTCGCGCGGGGGGAGCGGATCGTGGTCAACCCCGAGCCCTCAGAGCGCGTCGAGGAGGATGACGCGCTCGTCGTCGCCGGTCCGGACGATCGACTGGAGCGGCTGGGGGCCTGACGTGACCGCGTTCGTCCCGTGACGCGGGAGACGAGCCACCAAACGATTCATCAGGACCGGCGGTAGCGCGCGTTCCATCGGCATCGTTAGGATGACGCCTCGACGGAAGGCGCTCCTCGAGGCGACCGCATGATCGACCTGCCGCACTGGCTGCTTCGGATCTCGCTGCTGCTGGCTCTAGCCGTGCTGCTGGCGATGCTTGCACGGCGGCTGCGCCTCCCCGTGACCGTCGTGCTCGTGATCGTCGGATTCCTGGCGAACTGGGCCGCGGCACCCCTGGGCTTCGAGGATCCGCTGGGCGACCTTCACGGCGAGGAGTTCGAGGAGATCGTCGTCTTCCTCTTCCTCCCTGCGCTCATCTTCGCTGCGGCGCTGGCGCTCAACACCCGCGCGTTCTTCAGGAACCTCGGCCCGATCCTCGTGCTCGCGGTCGTTGCACTGATGGTGTCCGCGGCACTCGTGGGGATCGCGCTCAACCTGGTGCTCGGGACGCCGCTCGTCGCCGCCCTCCTGTTCGGCGCGCTGATCTCGGCAACGGACCCGGTCGCAGTCGTCGCCGTCTTCCGCCAGGTGGGCGTCCCGCGCCGCCTGCTCACGCTGGTCGAGGGCGAGAGCATGCTGAACGACGGGGTCGCCATCGTCATGTTCCAGATCCTCGTGGTCGCCGCGTTGGGCGGCGCGATCAGGCCGCAGCAGGGCGTCATCGACTTCGTCCGCGTGTTCTTCGGCGGCGCCGTGCTGGGCGCCGTGGTCGGGCTCGCTGCCGCGTTCGTCCTCCCCTGGCTGCGCCGGCTTCCGGCGGCTGCGCTCTCGGTCGCAGTCGCCTACGGGGGGTTCGTCCTCGCGCAGGACGTCTTCGGCTTCTCCGGCGTGATGGCCACGGTCGCGTCCGGGGTCGTGCTCGGCGGGCTCGCGCCGAGTCGCGCATCAGAGCCGGTGCGCGAGATGTGGGACGAGTTGTGGGAGGCGCTCGACTACATCGCGAACGCGCTCCTGTTCCTGCTCATCGGGCTGGCGATCGATCCCGATCTGATCGTCTCGAACATCGGCGCGATCCTGCTCGCGATTGTGGTCGTCCTCGTGGCGCGGGCGGCTGCCGTCGTGCCTCTCGTGGGCGCGCTCGAGCGGTTCGCGGGGATTCCTCGAGTGGGCAGGCGCAACTCGGTCGTTCTCGTCTGGGGCGGGTTGCGCGGCGGCGTGGCGCTCGCCCTTGCCCTCGCGCTTCCCGCGGAACTCCCCGAGCGCGATCTGTTCGTCGCGATGACCGGCGGCGTGGTCCTCGCGACGCTGCTCATCAACGCGACGACGATCTCGTGGCTCGTGCACCGGCTCCGCCTGGACGAGCCGAGCAGGGCGGACGCGTTCCTCGCCACGAGCGCCCGCCTCACCGGTCTCGTCGCCGCTCGCCGTCGACTGGAGCAGCTGGACCTTCAGGACCCGGTCATCCTGCAGCGGCTCGAGGCTGCAGAGCGGGCCGCGCGACAGGAACTGGAGCGGATGGAGCTCAGCCGCGAGGAGGAGCTCGACGTGGTCACGCGGCGTGGACTGCACGTGGAGCGGGAGACGTACCAGCACCTGAGCGACGCTGGGCTGCTACCTCCGGCCGCGGCCCGGACACTCCTCCACGAGGTGGACGACCAGATCGAAGAGGCTTCGCTGGGAGCGGCTGGGGGTCCAACGCTGGGGCACCGGGAGCGGTCACGGATCGACCGACTGTGGCAGCGGTTCGTGGCGTTGCTGCCCAAACCCGTCGGGGACGATCCGCAGGAGCTCGCCTACGCGGAGGCGACCGCCCGACGGCTTGCGGCCCGACGGACGTCGGAAGCGCTCGAGTTGTTCGAACAGCTGCCGAACATCGAACCCGAGACGGTCGAGCAGGCACGGGAGACGTTCGGACGCTGGGAGCGGGACGCGATCGCGTCCCTCGAGGAGCTCGACGAACGGGCGGGCAAGCAACGTGAGCAACTGCAGCGACGCCAGGCGGACGCGCTCAGCAGGGTCGCCTCCGCCGAGGCGCTCGAGACGCTCGTCGGGGCGGGACTGCTTCCCGAGCTCGTCGCTCAACGGGCGGCCGACGCGATCGCGATGACGATTAGCCAGGGCCCGGAGCGCGCGAGAGCGTAGGACAGCCTGCGGAGGCGACGGACGGAGAGCGCGCGACCCCGCCTCTCCTCGTGTCGGTTCGCTCCGGGACACCCACCAGATAGAGGGCGTAGGGGA
Source organism: Chloroflexota bacterium (assembly GCA_016781485.1). Taxonomy (GTDB): domain Bacteria; phylum Chloroflexota; class Limnocylindria; order Limnocylindrales; family CSP1-4; genus YB3-1. Next base: position 14,044 of record JADDQH010000054.1, read on the forward strand.
GAGGCATCGATGAGCGAGTCCGCCCCTTATTACGGATCGTTCGATCATCGAACGGCGTCAACGGCCGAGATCCTCAGCGTCGCCCACGGCCTGGTCGGGCGAACCTTGGGCGACATCAGTGGGCGCGGCTCTGTGAGTAGAGTCAGTGAGGCGCGAACGAAGGGCGACGTAGGCGCGATCGTCGAGGCGTACTTCAGCATCCCTCCCAACACCTCGCCACTGCCCGATTTCCCAGGTGCAGGTATCGAACTGAAAACGGTTCCGCTCTTTGCGCGGTCGCGCGAGGTAGTCGTGAAGGAGCGGACCTTCATCGCGAAGATTGACTACCACGCGCTGGCTGGTGAAGAGTGGACGAGGGCCACCGTTCGAAAGAAGCTCCAAAAGGTCCTGTTCGTCTTCTATCGGTGGGCTCCGGCCGTCGACATCTCGGCGTTCACTGTCGAGCACGTCCTGCTCTGGAGTCCAGATGATCGGACGCTGCCCTTTCTCGAAACGGACTGGCGGACGGTTCGCGACAAGGTCAGAGGAGGTCAGGCCCACCTGATCAGCGAGGGCGACGGGCGGATCCTCGGCGCTGCGACGAAATCGGCGACCGGGGCTGACCGTCAGCGGCAGCCGTTCTCGGCGGAGCTTGCGAAGCCACGGGGATGGGCGCTAAAGCCGACTTTCGTGCGGTCGATCTTCGTCGAGTCGACCGTGCCGGACCGACAGCTGGAATCGCTCGTGGATGCGATAGGAGCCAACGCCGGAACGGACTTCGAGCGGCAGGTGCTCGACCACTTCGACCGTTACGTGGGAAAGCGTGTCGGGGACGTCGCCGCTCTTCTGGGTCTGCCGAGTACTGCTGCGAAGCACCGCGCTGCGATCGTCGTTCGCCGAGCCCTCGGCCAGCGCCAGCCAGAGCTGAGGATCAAGGAGTTCGAACGGCTTGGGATCGAGATAAAGATCGTCCGGCTCGCCGCTGATGCCCGCCCGTACGAAGCGATGTCGTTTCCGGCGTTCCGCTACGGGGAGCTGGTGGCTGAGCAGTGGGAGGACAGCGATCTTCTCGCCCGGCTGAACCGACTGCTCGTCGTGCCTGTCGAGGGGCGGACGAAGGAGACCAGTGTCGACCAGTGCGTGATTCGTGCACCGTTCTTCTGGTCACCGTCCGGCCCGGAGCTCGACGGGATCCGCCAGGAGTGGGAGATGTTTCGGGCGGAGGTGGCGGCGGGACTCGCGGGTTCCCTGACGCCCGCAAGCGGCACAAGGTATATCCACGTGCGTCCGAAGGCGCGCGACTCGACCGATACTGACGACGCGCCGGGCCTCGGACCGGTCGTCAAGAAGTGCTTCTGGCTGAACCAGCGGTTCGTGCAGGAGCTCGTTCTCGGGTACGCGCCTGGTTGGCGTCGTCAACAGGGTCGCTAGCACGAGTCAGGGCGACCGCGGCGACCGATTCGGCCAGTCGGTCACGGACGTCGCACTCCCAGAACTCGAAGACCTTCCAGCCGCGGTCTTCGAGCTGGCGGCGCTTGCGCGCGTCCCGCTCGTGGTTGAGCTCGAACTTCCGCGCCCAGAACTCCGGGTTCGACTTCGGCAGGTTCCGGTAGCAGCGCGGGCAGTGGTGCCAGTAGCAGCCGTGGACGAAGATCGCGATGCGTCTGCCGGGGTAGGAGATGTCCGGGCGGCCGATCGCGCCCTTCCAGTTCAGTCGGTATCCGGGCATCCCCGCCGCGCGCAGCGCATGACGGAGGCGCCGCTCGGGTTGCGTGTCGCGCGCCCGGTTCGCCTGCATCACGGACCGGACGGCCGGCGACGAGGGAGGGGGGTTGGGAAGTTGCAGGCGGGCCAAGGGCGGGGCTCCGGCGGGTCGAGTCGGGCGGTCTGGTCTGGCGGGGCGAGTGGACTCGATCTAGGAGGCGGCTGCCTTGGGCGCTTCCGTCGACGCGGGGCGGATCTCGCTGATCAGCTCGCGCCCGATCCGCTCCACGATGCCGACCACCAGTGCGTTTCCCATCATGAACGCGCGCCGTCCGTCCGACATCCCCGTCGCCGTCCAGTCGTCCGGGAAACCGTTGACTCGTTCGAGCTCCCGAGGGGTGAGTCGTCGGTAGCGGCCGTCAGGCGTCTGGATGATGTGCTTGAACCGCGAAGGGGTGGAGCCACCTTCGCCGGTCAGGATCGTGCGCGACGGCTGGTCGGTGCGGTCGGGGAAGGGGATCGGCCCCTCGACGTAGAAGTACGGGGTGCCGCTTCCCTTGTGGTGCCGCTGCTCTCGCTTGGCGCCCTTCAGGTAGATCCAGCTCCGAAGCTGGTGCTCCGGGATGTAGTACTCGTCCGGCACATCCTCGGGTCGCTCCAGGACGTCGCCCAGCGTCCGCCGTTGACCGTCGTGCGCCGGCTCCAAGTCGAGTGTCCACACCTTCCGGTCGGACATGAACCCCGCGTTCCGGAACGGCGTCGCGCCCTGCGTCGCACCGAATCGTTCGCTCAGTTCCGCCAGGTCACCGTCCAGCGAGAAGTACGGATGAAGCCCCAGAAGCAGCGGACCCGGGTCGACCGGAAGCGCACGGGCGAGCACGCCGTCACGGTAGAGAACGCCCTCGGGCTCCACCCCGGACCGGAGCCTCCGCGCCACGATGTAGACCCTTCGACGCTTCTGCGGGAAGCCGTAATCGGCCGCGTTGACTACCCGCCACTCGACCTCGTACCCCAGGTGGGCCAGGGATGCGAGCATCACGGCGAAGTCCCGGCCGCGCTGCCGGCTGGGTGACTTCAGCAGCCGGTCGACGTTCTCCAAAAACGCGAACGCTGGTCGCTTCAGCCGGAGGAGCCGTTCGATCTCCCACCACAGGACGCCCTTCTGGCCGACGAGACCGTGCGCCTGGTTGAGGGTCTTGGCGACCGAGTAGTCCTGGCACGGGAACCCGCCCACGAGCACCTCGTGATCTGGGATCTCGCGGTCCCCGAGCTCGACGTGGTCGAGGACCTCGTGGATGTCGTCGCAGACGTGGCCTTCAGCCCCGAACCGCTCGACATAGCACTCCGATGCGTGCTGCGCCCTGGTCGCGGGTTCCCACTGGTTGCTCCAGACGACCTGCCAGCCGACCCGCTCCAGGCCGATGCGGAAGCCGCCGACGCCGGCGAAGAGTTCGACGACGCGCGGTCGGTCGATTCGGTCGGGTAGGGGTAGGCGGAACGGGTCGGCCAGCGTCGTCTCCGGGCGGTGGAGGGCGGGAGTGACGAGAGTAGTCTAGTCGATCGAGGGGCCATCGCGAGGTCGCCGGCGCGTCCGGTTCGCGCTCCGTCAGCGCGCGCTCGGTCGGCCCCGCTCGCGTCGTGTGGGTCCCTACGACGCGGTGTCGGGCGAGTGGCGCTCGCGGAGCCGGCGCACGACGAACCAGGCGACGGTGACGACGAGGACCGCAAGGACCGCGTAGGTCAGGAGGTCGGCGTACTCGGAGATCCGCTGCCACTGGCTGCCGAGCAACCAGCCGGCCGCCACGAGCACGGTATTCCAGGCCCCCGCACCGACGGCCGTCAGCAACACGAATCGCGCGAGAGGCATCCTTCGCATCCCGGCCGGGAGCGCGATGCCGGATCGCAGCCCGGGGACCAGCCGCCCGAGCAGCACCGCGGCCTGGCCGTGGCGGTCGAACCACCCTTCCGCGCGATCCAGGTCGCTCTCGCGGAGGAGCAGGTACCGCCCTCGGTCGCGGAGGAACGACCGTACGCGGTCCTCGCCGACCCCACGGCCGACCGCGTACACGATGACCGCTCCAGCGACCGACCCGGCCGTCGACCAGACGACGACCGGGATGAACCCGAACTGGCCCTGACCAACGAGAAACCCGGCGAGCGGCAGGATGAGCTCCGACGGGACCGGCGGAAAGACGTCCTCGAGCGCCATCAACAGGAAGATGCCCGGATATCCGAGGGTCTGGACGGTGTTCGTGACGAACGCCGCGAGTTGTCCGACGAGCTCGGTCATGGATCGCTTATCCCTCGACTCGGCTGCTCGAACGCGGCTGGGGCCTCGGCGATGCTACTGCGGTCACCGGGTCGACCTTCATGACCGCCCCATCGGCTCCGTCGGCCTTCGACTGCGTCGTCCACTTCGCCCGCCAAAGGAGAGGAGATGTCTGGACGCCGAAGATCGGCGTCGATACGCTCCGCGCGTGGATACGAGAGACGATCGGATGCGAGGCATGGATCCGCAATGGGCCGAATGCCGATGCCCTGATGCCGGCACGATCTCGCGGCACTTCGACGCGAAGGTGGCGGGGAGCGAGGCTCCCGGCGAAGAGCCGAACCTTCATCGCGTGTCGCAGCGGCTCTTGGACGCCCTCAGGCGCGCCAATCCCGCCGGCCGAAGCGTTCTCGAGCTGGGCTGCGGACGCGCCGGCTTGTTGCTCCAGTTGGTCACGTCAGGTGCAGCGCGTGCGACCGGCGTCGACCTGTCTCCTGCGGCGATCGACTATGCCCGGTCCCGCTTTGCGTCGGCGGGGGTGGCGGACGGCACCGACTTCTCCGTTGGGGACGCGGCCCACGTCCCGCTCGAGCCCCACGACTGGGTGATCCTCGATCGCGTCATCTGCTGCTACCCCGACGTCGATCGGCTCCTGAGCAACGCGACCTCGGCGGCGCGGAGGTTCCTCGCGTTCACCGTCCCGAGCTCCCGAGGGTGGCGCGGCGTCGCGTCCCGACTCGAGGGCTGGCTGGAGTGGGCGGTCAACGCGGTACGCGGAGGAGGGTGTCGAGGGTACGTCCACGACCTCGACATGATCGAGCGTCGCCTACTGACTGCCGGCTTCCACCTCCGGCACCAGGATCAGGTCCGGCTCTGGCACCTCGCGATCTTCGAGCGCGGCGCGTCGTAGCCCCCCGCCTCGCG
>JADDQH010000123.1:0-3775 GCA_016781485.1 Chloroflexota bacterium
GAGATGCCGGCCCAGTCGGTCGTCACGCTCAGCTCGTAGTCCATCCGAGCTCACCGGACAGCCACGCGAAGAACGGATCCCATGCCTTCTTCGTCTCTCCGGGGGTCGGCGGCAGCGGGCCGATCCCGACGCGCAGCGTCTCCTTCTCCCCGGCGCCGGACGAACCGGAGGAGCCTTCGTCCCCACCGCATGCGGACACCGCGAGCGCTAACCCGACCCACAGGGCCAGGACGCCGCGACGACCACAGCGATGCAAGGCGCTCAAGGACGGCTCCCACTCGACGGACGGACGTCGACGCCGCGCCAGAAGGCGACGTGATCCTTGAGCGGCGCGGCCGCGGGCTTCGGGTCGGCGTACGACCATGCCGCGGCCTCATTGCGTTCGCCGTCCACTTCGAGGTTGTAGTAGCTCGCTCGACCTTTCCACGGGCAGACGCTCTCACGATCGCTTGCGCTCAGGAGGTCCCAGTTGACGCTCTCGGACGGGAAGTAGTGGTTGCCCTCCACGAGGATGGTGGCATCACTGGACGCGACCACGGCGTCCTTCCAGAGGGCCTCGACCGCGCCTTCACTTCGGGCTCCGGCGTCGCCGCCGAAGGCGCTGATGATCTTCGCGAACCTGCTCATGGATCTTCTCCCAAGTCGATGATCACTGTGTGACCCTGCCGTCGGGGCGCACGGTTCAGTGGTTTGCTGCCGCAAGCCCGGTCGGCTCAGGGCCGATCGATCAGGCGCAGCGCCGCGAGCGCCGGGCGCGTGATCGCGCGGACCCGAGACCTTGCGTACTTCGCGCGCACGTGCTCGTCGGCAGCGCGGGCCTGGCCCTCTGCGAGGGTCGGGTAGGCGTGCACGGTCTGTGATACGTCGTCGATCTTGCCGCTCTTGGCGATCCAGGCGGCCAGCTCGGCGATGGCCTCGCCGCCGGCGGGTGCGGCGACGGTGGCGCCGACCAGCCGGCCGTTGGGGTCGCCGATGAGCTTGGCGAACCCGTGAGCCTCAGCGGCGGCGATGGCGCGATCCAGCCGTGCGTACGGCGAGCTCACCGTGACGATGTGCTCACCCCAGCGCTCGCGCGCCTGCTCCTCGCTCATCCCCACCCGGGCCACCTCTGGATCGGTGAACGTGACCCACGGCACCGCGTCGTAGGAGACCTTGCCGCGGGCGCGGAAGAGCGCGTTGACGGTGGCCACGCGGGCGTGGTAGGCGGCGACGTGGGTGAAGGGGAGCTGGCCGGTGACGTCGCCGATCGCGTAGACGTTGCGTGCGCTGGTGCGCAAGCGGCCGTCGACGAGCACCGCTCCCCGCTCGTCGGTCTGCGCGCCTATCGCGTCGAGGCCGAGGCCGTCACTCTGCGGCCGCCGGCCGGCAGCCACCAGGATCCGGTCGAACGCGACCGTGTCGCGCGTGTCGCCGGCCTCGATCACCACTTCGTGGCCGTGAGCGGCGGCGCGTACCTCGACGGCTTTGGCGCTCAGGCGCAGATCGACGCCGTCCTTGCTCAGATGCTCGCGGACCAGATCGCCGGCCTCGGGCTCCTCCTTGGCGAGCAGCCGCGGCGCCATCTCGATGAGCGTGACGTCGCTTCCCAGCCGGGCGAACGCCTGGCCGAGCTCACAGCCGATCGGGCCGCCACCGAGCACGACGAGCCGCCGGGGAAGCTCTCGCAGATCCCATACGGTCTCGTTGGTGAGGGGCGAGGCGTCGGCGAGCCCGGGGATCGGCGGGACCATCGGTTGCGAACCGGTCGCGACGAGCGCGGCGCGGTAGGCGAGCTCCCGTCCCTCGACGTCGATCCGCCCGGGGGCGACGAACCGCGCATCGCCCTCGATCACCTCGACGCCCTCGGCCCGCAATCGCTCGGGTGAGTCGTGCGGCGCGATGTCCGCGATGGCCGCATGGACACGATCCATCACGTGGGCGAAGTCGACGTCCGGTTCTACGGCGAGGAGGCCGAGCCGATCCGCCGTCCGCATCCGGTGCGCGAGGTGGGCGGCGGCGATGAGGCTCTTGCTCGGCACACACCCGGTCCACAGGCAGTCGCCGCCGGTGCGTGAACGTTCGACCAGCGCTACGCGCGCGCCCGCGGTCGCCGCGATGACCGACGACACCAAGCCGGCCGTGCCGCCGCCGATGACCACCATGTCGTAGCGCTTCACGTACGACCTCCTCGCTCGCTTGCTGAACCCTGTCGCGATCCGCGACGCCTGCGGCCGTCGGGCCCGAGGTCGCAGAACTGCGACCTGCAGCAGCCGTCGAACGGTTCCCGTACAGCGTCCGCGAACCGTTCTGATTGCGAGGCGGGTCGAAGATCGGGTGCACAGCCCCCAGTTCCATGTCGACCACGTCTTCACCACGCGCCGGCTCTCCGCGTATCTCGACGGTGAGCTCGGGGCCGACGAGTGCCGCCGTGTCGAGCGCCACATCGACGCATGCCCCGGCTGCCGCCGTACCGTCCGATCGCTTCACCTCGTGGTTGGCGGGCTCACGCTGCTGCGCCGGTGCGACCCGTCCCGGCTGGCGGCCAATGTCATCGAGCGGTTGCGCAGCCAGGCGCGCCGTGACGATGACGCCAGCCGACGCTGGAGCAGGGACCGCAGCGCCCGACTGCGGCGGCGTTGACAAGCTTCCCTCTCGTGCGACCGACGAAGACCGACGGCGGGTCACCGCGGTGAGTCAGCTCCTGTCCAGGTCCGAGGAGCAGGCGCTCGTGTCACGGGCGAAGTCCGGCGACCGCGTCGCCTACGAGACCCTCGTCCGCCACAACGCCGACCGGCTGTACGCGGTCGTCCTGCGCTTCAGCGCCACCGAAGCGGATGCCGAGGAGGCCACGCAGGAGGCGTTCCTGCGTGCCTGGCGCAGCATCGGCCGGTTCCGGGGCGACGCCCGGTTCTTCACGTGGCTGTACCGCATCGGCGTCAACGAGGCCAAGCGCATGCTCGACCGACGACCGGGCGCTCAGGTGGAGGTGTCCACGGAGGACCGGCCGATCGACGACGTCGCCGACGACGCTCCGCAAGTTCACGTCCAGGCGGAGGTGGCCGAGTTGCGCGTCATGCTCGAGCGGGCGATCCGGCGGCTTCCCGAGAAGTACCGGGCGGCGGTCGTCCTCCGTGACGTCGAGGGGCTCTCGACTTCGGAGGCTGCCGACGCCCTCGGGTTGCGCGAGGCGGCGTTCAAGAGCCGGTTGCACCGTGGCCGCATGGCACTCCGTACCGCGGTGGCCCACTACGTCTCGGACGACGACGAGCTCGTCCCAGAGGCTCCAGGCACGGAGCTATCGTGAGCGGCGTGCTCTGGCAGATGGTCGATCACCGCTTCACGAAGGCGCATGCTTCCGAGTACCTGGACGGGGAGCTGTCGCCGCCCGAGCGCGAGCGTGTCGAGCGGCACACCTCGGTCTGCCCCAAGTGCCGTGCGCTCCTCGCATCCCTGCGTCGCATGATCGAAACGCTGCCGACCCTCGCTGCACAGCCGCGGCCGAGCGTCGAGGCCGGCGTGCTCGCGCGGCTTCGCCGCGACGGCTGACGCCCCCGTCCGGGTCCTGCGCGAGGCGTGGCGGCCGGAGACGAGGTCGTCATCCGCGCTTCGGCCAAGGGCCGGATGGAGGTCGAACGCGCCGAGGACCTGCTGCACCGCTACGCCGGCAGTGTGCCTCGTGGCACCTACCCGCGGGGTCATCTCGACGAGCTGCGCGGCGAGTGGCGTCCGTAGCGCTCGACCGCGGCCTACGCCAGCACGCCTGCGGCCCCTCTCATCCCCTCATTCGCTGCCAGAC
>JADDQH010000123.1:3807-5357 GCA_016781485.1 Chloroflexota bacterium
CCGCTCGGACTGTGCCTCGGCGTAGAGGTCCTGCACCTGCTCGGAGAGCTCAGCGGCGACTTCGCGACCGCGCATCCCCGCTTTCATCATCGCTTTGACCGTCTCCCGCGGCCCGTCGCGCAGGAGCGCCGCGACGGAGACGACGCCGCCGATCCCGAGCGCCCAGCCGGTGCCGCGGCGGGCGCCCTTCCACATCTCCGACCTCGTCTTCCGGCTCTCATCCATCACTGGTCTCCTGTGGGTCGTGGCCGTCGGGACAGCGCTTGCGCCGGTCCCCTCCGAGCAGTGGTCGTAGCCCGTTGACCGCCGCCACGACGGTCGAGCCGTTGTGCACGACGGCGGCCGTCGTCGGCGAGAGCCCCGTGGCGGTGGCGACCGTCAGCGCGGCGAGGTTCACACCGCCGACGATGCCGATGTTCTGGCCCACCAGGCGCATCGCCTGACGGGCGGCGGCGACTGCTGCGGGCAGCGCATGCAGGCTGTCCTCGATCAGCACCACGTCGGCCGTCTCGCGCGCAACGGCCGTCGCGCCGCCGAACGACACGGAGACGTCGGCGTAGGCAAGTGCCGGGAGGTCGTTGATCCCATCGCCGACGAAGGCCACGCGACGCCCTTCCGCGCGGAGGGTCCGAAGCACAGCCGCCTTGTCTTCGGGAAAGAGCTCGCCGTGCACGTTCACGGCGTCGATGCCGAGACGCCGGCCGACGGCATGCGCGGTCTCGGTCTTGTCGCCCGTCAGCAGGTGGATCTCCATCCCGTGGCGCTCGCGCAGGGCGGCGACCACGTCCTCGGCCTCGCGGCGGATCGGGTCCGCGTACGCGATCACGCCGCATAACGTCCCGTCGGCAGCGACGTAGATACGCGACCGCCGGTCCGCGAACGGCTTCGCCGGCGCCAGGTCGACCCCCTCGCGGGCGAGCAGCCGGTCGCTGCCCACCAGGATCTCCTGCCCGCCGATCTCGGCCCGGACGCCCAGGCCGATGTCGTAGTTCCACCGGCCCCTGCGCCCGGGCGTGACGCCGGCATCCGCGGCGTAGCGCACGATCGCCTCGGCGACGGGATGGCTGAGACGCTGGTCGGCGGTCGCCGCAATGGCGAGGATCTCGTCGGCCGAGAGGGCGCTCGTGACGCTCTCGACACCGGCGACGGCCGGATTGCCTTCGGTGATGGTCCCGGTCTTGTCGAAGACGACGGCGTCGACGCCGGCGAGCTGCTCGAGCGCCCGGCCGCTGCGGATCACCACGCCGGCCTGTGCTGCACTCGTCATCGCCGCGAGGACGGCCGTCGGCACGGAGACCCGGATGCCGGTCGCGAAGTCGGCGATGAGGATCGACGCCGCGCGCGTGGGATTCCGCGTCGCCGCCAGCACCGCACCGGCCAGCAGGAACGACGGCAGCACGATCCGGTCGGCGAGCTTGCCCGCGTAGTTCTCGATCCGCGTGTCGTGCACCGGCGCGTCGCGCATGAGCTGCACGATCCGGCCCGCGCGCGTCTCGGCGCCCACCAGCTCGACGGCGATGTGCAGATGCCCGTCGCGCATGAGCGTCGAG
>JADDQH010000124.1 GCA_016781485.1 Chloroflexota bacterium
TGCGGCTCGACTCGTTCTGGCTCCCGTCGCTGGAGTTCGAGGAGTGGTCTGGCGAGGTGGGCGTACCCCGCGCCCTCACCGCCAAGTTCGCTCTGCCGACCGGCCTGTATCAGGACGAACTGCCCGAGGAGGAGTACGTCGACGACAGTTTCCTGTTTCGGGTCGGTGCGTCGGTCCTCGGCCCCCTGCGGCCCCTCGATCGGGTCGGAGAGGATCGCGAACTCGTCGCCGCCGAGCCGCGCCACCGTGTCGGACGGCCGCAGCGTGTTGCGCAGCCGGTGGGCCAGCTCGACCAGCAGGGCGTCGCCCTGCTCGTGGCCGAAGGTGTCGTTGACCGGCTTGAAGCGGTCGAGGTCGAGATAGAGCACCCCCACCGAGGAGGAGAGCCGGCGGGTCCGCGCGAGCGCGAGCTCCAGCCGGTCGCGGAACAGCACGCGGTTGGGCAGCCCGGTGAGCGGGTCGTGGAGCGCCCGGTGGACGAGGCCCTCGGCCTCGCGCTTGAGGTGGTAGAGGTCGATGAAGACCGAAACCTTCGAGCGCAGCACCATCGGGTCGAACGGCTTGAAGAGGTAGTCCACCGCTCCGGCGCCGTAGCCGCGGTGCGCCGCTCGGTCGTCCGTGTCGATCGCGGTGAGGAAGATGATCGGGACGTGGCGGGTGCGCTCCCGCGACTTGATCAGGGCGGCGGTCTCGTAGCCGTCCATCCCCGGCATCTGGACGTCGAGCAGGATCACCGCGAACTCGTTGTGGAGCATCTGGCGCAGCGCGGACTCCCCCGAGTCGGCGCGCACGAGGTTCTCCCCGAGCGGCGCGAGGATCGCCTCCAGGGCGAGCAGGTTCTCGGGCCGGTCGTCGACGAGCAGGATGTTGGCCTGGGGGCGGCCGCTCATGCCACCCTCCGGTAGAGCCGCTCGGCCTCGACGACCGGCGCGTAGTCCGTCTCGCGCGCCGCGAAGCGCAGCGTCTCGCGCGAGCCGAGCGCGAGGAAGCCGAACGGGGCCAGCGACTCGTGCAGCAGCGCGTGGACCCGGTCCTGGAGGGGCTTGCCGAAGTAGATCAGCACGTTGCGGCAGAGGATGACGTGGAACTCGTTGAACGAGGCGTCCGACACCAGGTTGTGCTGCGCCCACACGACGTTGTCGCAGAGGGGGCGGCAGAAGCGGGCATGGTCGTAGCCGGAGATGTAGTAGTCGGAGAACGCGCGGGCGCCACCCGCGCGCAGGTAGTTCGCGTTGGCTTCCCGCATCCTGGCCAGCGGGAACATGCCGTTGCGCGCGCGGGCGAGGACGGCGGCGTTGATGTCGGTCGCGTAGATGCGCGAGCGGTCGAGCAGGCCCTCCTCCTGCAGGACGATCGCGATGGAGTAGGTCTCCTCGCCCGTCGAGCACCCGGCGCTCCAGATCCGCACGAACGGATAGGTGCGCAGGATGGGGACCACCTTCTCCCGGAAGGCGAGCCAGAAGCCCGGGTCGCGGAACATCGACGTCGTGGTGACGGAGAGGTCGAGCAGCAGCCGCTCCATCGCCGCCGGGTCGTGCAGCACCCGCTCCTGGAGCCCCGACAGCGTGCGCACGCCCTCCGCCTGCGCCCGCCGCCACAGGCGCCGGCGCAGGACCGCCGGCGCGTAGTCGCGGAAGTCGAACGCGTAGCGGCGGTGGACGGCCTCGAGCAGCAGCTCGATCTCGATGAGCTCGAGCTCTGAGCCCTCCTCCTCCTGGGGGTCCGGGTCGGGTACCGCAGCGATCACCGGTAGAGCCACACCCGCATGAGCGACAGGAGCTGGTCGGTCTCGACCGGCTTGGTGATGTAGTCCGAGGCGCCGGCGGCGATCGTCTTCTCGCGGTCGCCCTTCATCGCCTTGGCGGTGAGCGCGATGATCGGCAGACTCGAGAAGCGGGCCTCCTTGCGGATCTCCGCCATCGTCTCGTAGCCGTCCATCTCGGGCATCATCACGTCCATCAGCACCAGGTCGACGTCCGGGTTGGCCTGCAGGAGGTGGAGCCCGTCCCGGCCGTTCTCGGCGAAGAGCACCTCCATGCCGCGGACCTCGAGCGCGTTGGTGAGGGCGAACACGTTGCGGACGTCGTCGTCGACGATGAGGATCCGCTTGCCCTGCAGCGTCGCATCGGAGTCGTGGAGCTGCTCGAGGATGCGCCGCTTCTCGGCCGGCAGCCTGGCCTCGACCCGGTGCAGGAACAGCGAGGTCTCGTCGAGCAGGCGCTCGGGCGAGTGGACGTCCTTGACGATGATCGCCTCGGCGTAGCGCCGCAGCTTGACCTCCTCCTCGCGGCTGAGCGCCTTGCCCGTGTGGACGATGACCGGCAGGTCCGCCCAGCGCGGGTCGGACTCCAGGCGCTCGAGCAGCTCGAAGCCCGAGCCGCCCTCCTCGTCGGGGAGGCCCAGGTCGAGCACGAGGCAGTCGAAGTCGCGCTGCTCGAGCTGCTCGATCGCCTCCTCGGCACTGGCCACCGCGACGACCTCCACGTCGTCCTCGCCCCCGATGAGCTCGCCGATCGTCGCGCGGGACGTCGGGTCGTCCTCGACGAGCAGGACGGAGCGCACCGCCCGGTCGACGAAGTCGGCGATGCTCGAGAGCGCGCTGCCGAGCGCCTCGTGGTCGACCGGCTTGTCGAAGTAGGCGATCGCGCCGGCCCGCATGGCGCGGCGGCGATGGTCGAACGCCGAGATCACGTGAACCGGGATGTGGCGCGTGTCGGGATGGCGCTTGAGGTGGTCGAGCACGTCGAGCCCGTCGGTGCCCGGCAGCTCGACGTCGAGGACGATCGCGTCGGGGGCGAGCCGGTGCGCGAGCGCGAGCCCCGAGTCGCCGCGCGTGGCGACGACGCCCTTGAAGTCGTTCTCGCGGGCCATGTCGAGCACGATCCGCGCGAAGGCGGGGTCGTCCTCGATGATCAGAAGCACCCGGTCGCCCTGCTCGAGGGTGTCGCGGTCGTCCGGCACCGTCTGCTTGTCGACCACCGCCGGGTCCATGCGGTCGGCCAGGGCGGCCGCGGTCCCGGTGGGCGACAGCAGCGCGGTCATCTCGCTGTGCCCGTTGGTCCCGAGCGGATCCTCGAGCCGCGCGAGCTGCTCGGAGAAGCCGCCGTCGTCGCCGTTGGCCTGGCCCACCGGCACCGCCCGGTCCTCCTCGGGCTGGCCCGCGTAGCGCTCGGGCAGGATCAGGGTGAACGTCGAGCCGACGCCCGCCAGGGAGTCCACCCGCAGCTCGCCGCCGAGGACCCGCGCGATCTCGCGGGAGATCGAGAGGCCGAGGCCCGTGCCGCCGTACTTGCGGCTCGTGGTCCCGTCGGCCTGCTGGAAGGCCTCGAAGATGACCCGCAGCTTGTCCTCGGAGATCCCGATGCCCGTGTCGGAGACCGCGAAGGCGATCCCCTCGGGCACGGGCGCGACCCGCAGCGTCACGGAGCCCTGCTCCGTGAACTTGAACGCGTTGGAGAGCAGGTTCTTGATCACCTGCTGCAGGCGCTGGTCGTCGACGAACATCGTGGTCGGGACCGACTCGTCGATCCCCACCTCGAAGTGCAGCCCCTTGTCCTGGGCGACGGCCGCGAAGCCGCGCCGCAGGTCCTCCACCACGCGCGCGATCGGGACCTCGACGGCGTGGACGTCCATCTTGCCCGCCTCGACCTTGGAGAGGTCGAGGATGTCGTTGATCAGCGTGAGCAGGTCCGAGCCGGCGCCGTGGATCGTCTGGGCGAACTCGCGCTGCTTGGGGGTGAGGTTGCCCTCGGGGTTCTCCGAGAGCAGCTTGGCCAGGATCAGCAGCGAGTTCAGCGGCGTGCGCAGCTCGTGGCTCATGTTGGCCAGGAACTCCGACTTGTACTTCGAGGAGAGCGCGAGCTGGGAGGCCTTCTCCTCCAGCCCGACGCGGGCGCGCTCGATCTCTGAGTTCTTGAGCTCGATCGCGGCGTTGCGCTCGGCGAGCTGGGCCGCCTTGTCCTCGAGCTCGTCGTTGGTCTGGCGCAGCTCCTCCTGCTGGGCCTGCAGCAGCTCCTCGGAGGCCTTGAGCGACTTCGCCTGGGCCTCGAGCTCCTGGTTGGAGCGCTTGAGCTCCTCCTGCTGGGCCTGGAGCTCCTCGGACTGGCTCTGGAGCTCGTGCGCGAGCGACTGCGACTGGCCGAGCAGCTCCTCCGTGCGCATCGTCGCGGTGATCGTGTTGAGCACCACCCCCAGCGACTCCACGAGCTGCTCGAGGAAGGTCTGGTTGACCTCGGAGAACGCGCGGAAGGAGGCCAGCTCGATCACCGCGAGGACCTGCTCCTCGAAGATGATCGGCAGCACGATGATGTTGACCGGGGCCGCCTCGCCCAGGCCGGAGGAGATCTTGATGTAGTCGCCCGGCGCCTCCGTGATGAGGATGGGCTGCTTCTCGAGCGCCGCCTGCCCGACCAGGCCCTCGCCCGGGTGGAAGACGTTGGAGAGCCCCTTGCGCTCGCGGTAGCCGTAGGAGGCGATCATCCGCAGCTCGTAGTTGTCGGTGTCGGTCCCCAGCGGCGCCGCGCCCTCGGCGGTCTCCGCCCCCTCGGCGAGGAAGAACGCGCCGTGCTGGGCGGAGACCGTCGGGGTGAGCTCCGACATGATCAGGCGCGAGACCGTCTGGAGGTCGCGCTGGCCCTGCATGAGGCCGGAGATGCGCGCCAGGTTCGTCTTTAGCCAGTCCTGCTCCGCGTTCTGCTGCGTCGTGTCGCGGAGGTTCTGGATCATCTCGTTGATGTTGTCCTTGAGCTCGGCGAGCTCGCCCTGCGCCTCGACGGTGATGGAGCGCGTCAGGTCGCCCGAGGTCACCGCGGTGGAGACCTCGGCGATCGCGCGGACCTGCGTGGTGAGGTTGCCCGCGAGCTGGTTGACGTTCTCGGTCAGCCGCTTCCAGGTCCCGCTCACGCCCTCGACCTCGGCCTGGCCGCCGAGCTTGCCCTCCGTGCCGACCTCCTTGGCCACGCGGGTGACCTCGTCGGCGAAGCTCGAGAGCTGGTCGACCATGACGTTGATGACGTCCTTGAGCTCGAGGATCTCGCCCCGGGCGTCGACCGTGATCTTCTGGGTCAGGTCGCCCTGGGCCACCGCGGTGGCGACCTGGGCGATGTTGCGGACCTGGCTCGTGAGGTTGGAGGCCATGCCGTTCACGTTCTCCGTGAGGCCGCGCCACACGCCGGCGACGCCGGGCACGTCCGCCTGACCGCCGAGCTGGCCCTCGGTGCCGACCTCGCGGGCGACGCGGGTGACCTCGTCGGCGAAGGAGGAGAGCTGGTCGACCATCGTGTTGATCGTCCG
>JADDQH010000125.1:0-367 GCA_016781485.1 Chloroflexota bacterium
ACCCGTTGCCGGAGGGCCAACTCGACCGCTTCGCGATCACGATGGCACTCGGCTATGCGAGCGAGACCATGGAGCGAGAGATCGTCCGCGCGCAGCTGCATTCGCACCCGATCGACGAGCTGGAAGCGGTGCTGGATCCCGACGAGGTCGTGAACGTGCGGAAGGTCGTGCGGGAGACGCACGTCTCGCCCGCCGTTCTCGATTACGCCTTGAAGATCACCGCCGCAACGAGGGACCATCCGGATCTGGAGCTGGGGGCGAGTCCTCGCGCCTCGATCTCGCTGGTGCGGTGCGCGCAAGCGCGGGCGCTGATCGAGGGACGCGACTTCGTCGTGCCGGACGACGTGAAGACGCTTGCCGTGCCGGT
>JADDQH010000125.1:558-1418 GCA_016781485.1 Chloroflexota bacterium
GCAAGCCTCGTGGCTGTTCGTGATCGCAGCGGGTGTGCTCGGCCTCGTCGTCGGATCGGCGTTCATGCGTCATCACCTGAAGCACGCCGAGGTCGCGCGGACGGTCCCTCGGCGAGGCCGCGTCGGGGACGACATGCGGGTCGGTCTGACCGTGTCCAACCACGGCAGGCGGCCGCTCCCGTTGCTCCGCCTGCAGGATGCCTTCTCTGCCTTCGAGGACTCGGCCGTTCTCGTCGAGCGAGCGAAACAGGGCGAAGAGGCGCACGTTGAGCTGGTGAAGACGGCGTGGCGCCGCGGGGTGTTTGGCTCCGGCCCCGTGACGCTCACTACGGGCGCGCCGTTCGGCTTTCTGCGCTCGACGAGGACCATCGACGTTCCCTCCGACCTCGTCGTGGTGCCCCGCTGGGTCGAGGTCAAGTCGTTCCCGATCCTCGAGCCGTCGTCCTATCCGGCCGACGTGTTGCACGAGCGGGCTCGAACCGGCGCAGGGGAGGAGTTCATCGGGGTTCGGGACTACCGGCCGGGGGATCCGCGGCGAGCCGTCCATTGGCGTTCCACCGCGAGGGCCGGGCATCTGGTCGTGCGCGAGTTCGAGGAGGAGGTGGCGAGCCGCGTTTCCCTTGTCATCGCGGGACGTGACGTGGGGACGCCGCCCGAGTCGGCCTACGAGACGCTGGTCACCGCCGCCGCATCCATCGGCATCTATGCGCTCCAGACGGGACATCCGGTCCAGCTGGTGAGAGCAGGAGCCGCCGGAGCGCCCGAACGGCTCGTGGACCCGGATCGCTTCGCCCTCCTGGAGTGGCTGGCGAGGGCGCAGCCGGTGGACGCGTCGTTAGCGCCGCTGGCCGCGACTTCGA
>JADDQH010000125.1:1467-2017 GCA_016781485.1 Chloroflexota bacterium
GGGCGCGGCCGGGGCCTCGGTGGCCGAGACTGTGCGCGCAGTGCAGGCGGCGGGCTCCAGGGCGATCGTCATCGGAGCGCGCGCCTCGACGTGGGCGGAGCAGCGAGACAAGGCGGCGCTGGGGGAGACCTCGTTCGACCAGCTCGCAGAAGAACGCGCATCGGTCCGGATGATCTCGCGCGACGATGACCTGGCGAGGTGCATCGGATCATGATGGAGATGGTCCGGAGCGCGAATCGCACGCGTGCTCCCGAGCACTCCGTGTTGCTGCGCGCATGCGTGCTGGGGGCTGTGATGGTCGGCGCGCTGGCGCTGACGGTCGAGAACGCGATCTCGGGCGGAACCGGCGCGCTTCTGCTGGCTCTGCTGCCCTTCGCCTACTGGGTGTCCTACGTCCGGCGGGACAAGGACAACTGGCACATCAAGATCGCGCTCACGGTGCTTGCGATCTTCGCCCTGATCCGTTTCCTGGGGCAGCTTCGGGGGATCGCAACGCTTGACGAGGTGAGGTTCCCGCTCGCGGACCTGTTCCTATGGGTGCAGGTGCTTC
>JADDQH010000125.1:2210-5287 GCA_016781485.1 Chloroflexota bacterium
AAAGCTGGAGCCACGAGAGGTTCCGGAGGCGATCCAGCGTTACCTCGAGCTTCCGCCGACGGTGACGCCCCGGACGGTGCGGCTCGCCCAGGAGATCACCGAGCACGCCACGAACGACTACGACAAGGTCAAGGCGATAGAGGCTTGGCTCGCGGACAACTACCGCTACGACATCGAGTCGCCGGTGCCACCAGAGGGCCAGGACGCGGTCGATCACTTCCTCTTTGATACCAACGTCGGCTTCTGCGAGCAGTTCGCGTCGGCCACCGCCGTGATGTTGCGCTCGCTGGGGATCCCCACGCGCTTCGTCGCGGGCTACACGCCCGGGCGGCGCAACCCGTTCACGGGCTACTACGAGGTGCGGAACTCCGACGCTCATACCTGGGTCGAGGTGTGGTTCCCGGGCGTCGGCTGGTACGAGTTCGATCCGACCTTCGCCATCCCGCCTGCGGAGGAGGACCTCGCCGCGTCCATACCGCTCGCGAGCGTGATCAGTTTCGTCGCTGGGACATTCGGCGACATCACCGGGATCGGCGACTTCTTGAAGATGGGGTTGTTGTTGTTGCTCGTAGCGACGGTGGGCGTCGGTGGCTTCCTCGCGTGGAAACGAGTGCGTCCGGCGGCGCCGGCGATCGCCGGGGGCGGTATGCACCGGTTGGCGCCGGGGCAGGTGACCCGCGCCTTCCGCCGCCTGGAAGACGCGCTGTCACAGCGGGGCGCCGGGCGTTCTCCACCGGAGACCGCGGCCGAGCTGATGGCCCGTACCGGCGGCCGCCACGACGAGAAGCGCCAAGCGGCGCTCAGAGCCTTCGAGCGCGAGCGGTACGGCGCGCGGCCACCATCGGAGGAAGAGGCTCGGGCCGCGGTCAACGAGCTCGATCGGCTGGCCTCTAGCCCCTGATCTTGGCTTCCGTCAGCGGGCGCATTCGGCAGGGAGCTTCAGGAGCTGTCCCGCCTTCAAGGCCGTCGGGTCCTTGATGTTGTTCTTGGCCCCGATCATGTCGCCGAGCTCGACGTCGCCGCAGAACCTGCGCGCGATAGCGCGCAACGTGTCCCCGGGCTGGACCTTGTAGGCCAGGCCCTCGTCCTCGCCGACGGGATCGGTGGCTCCGTTCCCGTCCACCCCGTCTTCTTCGGCGGCCTCGTTCTCCGCCGCGGCCTCATCATCTGTGGCAGCCTGGTCATCTGTGGCAGCTGCCGCCGTCTGTTCTTCTAGGAGCAGCGCTTGCGCCGCGAGCTCGTTCTCCAGCGTCTCGTTCTCTGCCGAGACCTCTTGCAGCTCGGCGCGGAGCGCCTGCAGGTCGCTCTCGTCCGGGCCTCCAGCGGCGCTCCAGCGCCCGAGGAAGAACGCGATCAACACCAACGCGGCGAGTGCGACGACCCGGCCCCACAGCACGTTCGGCCCCGCGGCGGCTTCGTACTCCTCCGCCTCCCAACCGTCCTCGTGAGCGGGCTGGTGCGCCTTCATCGTCTGGTTCATGCCTGCCATCCCTGTCGGGGGTTCCCTTCGACCTAGCCTAGCCCGACGACCCCCCGGATTGCCGGACCTCCGCGGTCCCGAAAAACGCGAATTTGTGGTCGCACAGCGACCGTTTCGCGCCCCAAGCCTGTGGGTGGGTTAGTGGCGGCGGAAGCGCTCGAGCATGTCCCGGTCGACGGCCTTCACGAAGATCCTCATGGCCCGCCCGGTACGCAGCAGGTCGTCCGGATCCATGTTGGGCACCGTGTCCGAGGGCTCGTGATAGTTCGGCTCGGGCCCGCTGTAGGCGAATGAGGCCGGGATGCCGGCGTGCTCGAAGGGGCCGTGATCGGAGCAGTCGCAGAGCGTGTGGTAGCGGACCGCGATCCCGGCGTCCCGGATCCGCCGGTACAAGGTGCGTGCGACGACGTCGTCGGCGATCCCCGAGTTCCCCACCAGCAGAGGTCTCCCGTCCGCGATCATGTCGACGGACACCATCCCGCCCAGGCGCCGGCGGCCCTCCTCGCCCAGCCGGTTCACGTAGACCTGCGATCCGACGTGGTGCGCCCCGTTGGAGCCGTACTCCTCCGAGCCGAAGGCGACGAAACGGACCGAGCGCGAGGCTTCCTTCCCGGCGAAGAGGCGCGCCAGCTCGAGGATGACGGCGACACCCGAAGCGTTGTCGTTCGCTCCCGGGGATCCCGAGACCGTATCCATGTGGCCGCCGACGACGACGCCGTAGCGACGGGAGCCGGGCCAGGAGGCGACGACGTTGCGCGAGGTCCCGCCGTCGACCTCGAACTTCTGGACCTTCACGTCGTAGCCCAGCAGGCGGAACTCGTCCGCGATGTAGCGAGAGCCGCGGAGCTCCCCACGCGTGGCACGCACGCGCACGCCGATATCCGTCGCCAGCTTGCGGACGTGCACCATCGCGCGTTCCCTGGAGAAGCTCTCGATCCCTTCAACGGCGGCGCCCGCCGGGGCCGTAGACGCGCCCTCCTCGACCGGCTCGGTCCGCAGCGTCTCGGTCGGCGCGGCCACGTGGCCCTCGGCGGCGCAGCCGCTCGCGGCGACCGACGCAGCCAGCAAAAGAAGCACTGCTTTGGTGCGGATCACACCAACTAGAGTAGCGGCGCTCATGGCGGACAAAGACAACGCACCTATCCCCACCGGCTGGGCGCAGCGAGGAGCGAAGCTCGCCGGCCAGACCGGCAAGTCGGCAGCTCGTTTCCTCGGTACCCGTGCGCGGTCCTTCGCGGCCCCCGCGCGCGCCGGCGAGTTCCTCGACGGGTTCCACCAGCAGACCGCGCATCAGCTCGTCGAGATGCTCGGCGAGATGAAGGGCGCCGCCATGAAGCTGGGGCAACTCGCTTCGTTCTACGAGTTCTCCGCCCCCGGCGACTACCTGAGCACCTACCGCGACGCGCTGACGATGCTCCAGAACTCCGCACCGCCGATGGATCCCGAGGCCTCCAAGGCGGTGATCAAAGAGGAGTTCGGCCGGCCTGTGGAGGAGCTGTTCGCGACGTTCGAAGACGATGCCATCGCGGCCGCATCGATCGGCCAGGTGCACCGGGCGACGCTCCACTCGGGCGAGCACGTCGCTGTGAAGGTGCAG
>JADDQH010000055.1 GCA_016781485.1 Chloroflexota bacterium
GCCCGTCTACGGCTTCGAGCGGATCGTCGACCCGCCGCCCCTCGACGTCGACGTCGGGCGCCTGCTCGACGAGTTCGGCAACGGCCGGGTGACGGTCGGCGACGAGTGGCGACAGGCGCTGACGGCCGAGAACGCCGAGACGGTGGAGCGGCTCTCAGCCGACGCCCACCGGGCGGTCGATGAGGCGACGAGGGCGGACACCCCCAGCGGCCTCGAGCAGAGCGACTTCCACTTCCCGGACGAGACATGGGCGCGAGTCATCTATGACATGGCGGTCGCACACTCGGCCCGGACGCTCGACACGCAACGGCTCGTGACGTCGCTGATCCCGCTCTACTTCGGACGCGTCGCGAGTCTGATCCTCGAGACGAGGGAGCTGACGACCGACCAGGCGGAGGCGTTCATCGAGCGACAGGCGGTGGCATTCGAGCTGGCCAAGCCGTATCTCGTCCAGCGGTGGCGGACCCTCGATACAGCCGGGGCGCAGCGCCAGGTGGTCCCGACGTCGGTCGCCGGGTGAGAGGGTCGTCAACCACCCGACGCGGATCCGCGGCGGCGTCGACCCCGTCGCCGAGGGCCGCGCCGGCGAAATCGGGGCTCCCGGACCGGATCCTGCTGCCTCTCGCCAATCCCCGCACCGCCGCCGACCTCGTCACGATCGGGGCGGGACTGATGGAGCACGGCGGCGTCCTGATCGCGCTGGGGATCGTCGAGGTCCCCGAGGGCATGCCGCTATCGGACGGCGCGACGCGTGCCCGGCAGGCCCGGCGGCTCCTTCAACGCGTCCTCGAGTTCGCACCAGCCGGGGTCGAGTTGCGCACGATCGTGCGTATCGGGCGGCGCGCCGCCGAGGGGATCGTGGAGGTCGCCGCCGAAGAGGAAAGCGACCTCATCATCTTCGGATGGGGCGGACCCGCTGGCGCCAAGCGGAGCTCGGAAGCTGTCTTCAGCCCCACGATCGACGAGGTGGTCCGGCAGGCCCCGTGCGACATCGCGGTCGTCAAGCAGCGCGGCATCCGGGACGTGAGACGGGTCCTCGCGCCCGTCCGCGGTGGTCCCCATGCCGAGCTCGCGCTCCGGTTCGCATCCGCTCTCGGACGGCATTTCTCCGCCGACGTCGAGGTGCTTCACGTCGTGCCGCCCGACGTCAGCGACACGGTGCGATCGCTGGCCGAGCGGGCATTGACGAGCTTCGTGCGGCAGCACGGCGGCGACGAGACCCACCCGCTGCTCGTGCCAGGGACCAACGTCGGCGAGGCGATCCTTCACGA
The DNA here is from genome assembly GCA_016781485.1 of Chloroflexota bacterium. Taxonomy (GTDB): domain Bacteria; phylum Chloroflexota; class Limnocylindria; order Limnocylindrales; family CSP1-4; genus YB3-1. The sequence continues at coordinate 1,272 of JADDQH010000055.1, forward strand.
GGCGGAGGAAGCACAGCTCGTGGTGATGGGCGGCACCGCCGAGCCCGGCACCGACGCGAGCGGCTCGGCGACAGGAGGTCTGTTCGGCGCCCTGCCCGAGACGATCGTGCAGCAGGCGCGCCAGACGGTGATCGTGGTCAAGACGCGAGAACGGCTGACCCGCACGACCTTCGAGCGGCGCTCGGCGCAGGCGGAGACGCTCGAAGCCGCGGACCGCGCCGCGGAAGAGGGACGGAGCGCGCCCGCCCGGGTGGACCGCTGGTTCGCGGAGTCGAACTTCCATCATCAGGAGTTCGGCGACCTCGGGCGGCTCGTCGCGCTCAAGCAACGGCAAGGGATCACGATCAGCGCCATCCTCCCCACGCTCAACGAGGCGGCCACCATCGGTCCGATCGTGCGCCGAACGCGCCGCGAGCTGATGGAGAGGTTCCCGCTGGTCGACGAGCTGCTCGTCATCGACTCCTCATCGACTGACGAGACGTGCCGAATCGCTGAGGGCGAAGGGGCGCGCGTCGTGCAGCACGCGGACGTCCTGCCGCGTTACGGGAGCTACCGCGGCAAGGGTGAGGCGCTCTGGAAGAGCCTCCACGAGACGAACGGGGACCTCGTCGCCTGGTCGGACACCGACATCCAGGACTGGCACCCGCGGTTCTTCTACGGGACGCTCGGACCGCTGCTGTCGGAACCGCGGATCGGGTACGTGAAGGCGTACTACCAGCGGCCGATCGTGGAGGGCGGGCTGCTGAAGGAGGGCGGCGGCGGGCGGGTCACGGAACTCGTGGCACGGCCGCTGATCAACCTCTTCTTTCCCGAACTGTCGGGCTACATCCAGCCGCTCGCGGGCGAATACGCCGGGCGGCGGACCCACCTCGAGCAGATCCCGTTCTTCACCGGGTATGCGGTCGAGATCGGCCACCTCATCGACCTCTCCGAGCGGCTCGGGCTCGGCGGCCTCGGGCAGGTGGACCTCGACACGCGGATCCACCGGAACCAGGAGCTGGAAGGGCTGTCGCGGATGAGCTTCGTGATCCTGCAGGCGATCATGAAGCGCCTGGAGGAACGCAAGAGGGCGAGGCTGTTCGCCGAGCTGGGCTCGACGATGAAGCTTCCCCGGTCGTCGCACTCCAGGTTGGCGCTTGAGGTGATCGAGCTCGCCGACCAGGAGCGGCCGCCGATCGTGCGCATCCCGGAATACGTCGAGCGCCACCCGCGGGACGTCGGCTGAGACCCCCGCCTCCGCTCCGGCGCCAGGGTCCGCCCTTCCCCTCACATCCCTCCGATCCCGACGACCCGTGCTGACGGTCCTTGTGGCGCCTGACTCGTTCAAGGGCTGCCTCACATCGGTCGAGGTCGCGAACGCGCTTGCCTCCGGCTGGCGCCGGGCTCGCCCCGACGACGCTCTCCGGTTTTCGCCGCTCGCGGACGGCGGGGAAGGGACGCTCGACGCGATCCAGGCTGCAGGAGGGTGGGCGCAGATGCCGGCGGCGGCCCGCGACCCCCTGGGTCGACCGCTTTCGGGCCGGTTCCTGCGTCAAGGGCGACGCGCCGCCGTCGAGCTTGCCGTGGCGTCCGGGCTGTCGCGGGTGATGCCCGAGGAGCGCGACGCGCTCGCCGCCTCTACGTTCGGGACCGGGCTCATCCTCGCTGCCGCCATCGGGCTCGGCGTCCGGGACGTGGTGCTGGGGGTGGGCGGCAGCGCGACGACGGATGGCGGAAGCGGTCTCCTGACCGCGCTCGGCGCCCGATTCCTCGACTCCGACGGTCATGACCTCCCCGGCGGGGGCGGTCCCCTGGGTCGACTCGCCCGGGTCGACCTGTCCGGCCTGGCGCCGGTGCTCGCTGACGTCCGCCTCACGGTCGCGTCCGACGTCACGAACCCACTCCTCGGTGAGCTCGGCGCCGCAGCCGTCTACGGTCCCCAGAAGGGTGCCGACGAGGCGCAGGTCGCGCAGCTGGACGGGAACCTGGCGCACTACGCGGACCTGCTCGAGGCTGCGACGGCGCGGCGCGTGCGCGACGTTCCCGGTGCCGGCGCCGCAGGGGGGACGACCTTCGGGCTTCTGGCCATCGCCGACCGCTTCGCTTCGTTCGAGGTGCGGCCGGGGGTCGACGTGCTGATGGAACTCACCGGGTTCGGGGAGAAGCTCGACGAGGCGGATCTCGTGCTGACCGGCGAGGGACGCGTGGATGCTCAGACGGCGTACGGGAAGACGGCGCTCGGCGTCGCTCGCCGCGCCGCGGCGGCTCGGCGCGGCTGCGTCTGCTTCGGAGGCGGCGTGACGCCCGAGGGGTCAGCAGGACTGGCGGAGATCGGCACCATCGTCGTGCCCGTCGTCGAGTCGCCGATACCCGTGGAGGCCGCGATCGCGCTCGGGAGCGGGCCGGTCGAGCGGGCGGCGGAACGCACCGCCGAGCTCATCAGCCTGGCCGAGATGCTGACGCGGACGAGTCGCGGCGACGGACGACGTCCTCAGAACGGGCGATGACGAGTCCAGCCGGGCCAGCGCCCACCGACGGTCACGTTCGGGCGTCCGCTCGCGCGCGCAAGGGATGCAAGAGACGAGGCTGGCCGCTCGAACGGCGAAGACCCGGGCTGGTTACGTTCGTCCTCGACCGTCTCTCCGAGGCGTATGGGACGCCGACCCGTCAGCCGTGCAGTGACGCGACGTCCGAGCTGGTCCTGACGATCCTCAGCCAGCACACCAGCGACGTCAACGCGGAGCGCGCGTTCAAGGAGTTACGTGGGCGGTTCCACACGTGGCAGGAGATCGAGGACGCGCCCGTGGAAGGGGTCGCAGCCGCGATCGTGTCCGGCGGGCTGGCCCTCCAGAAGGCGCCGCGCATCCAGGCCGCGCTCCGCTACATCCGGGATCGCCGAGGCGACCACTCACTGGAGTTCCTCGCGTCGATGCCGCCGCTACTGGCACGAGACTGGTTGACCGAGATCCCCGGCGTCGGCCCCAAGACGGCCTCCGTCGTGCTGCTGTTCTGCTTCGGGATGCCCCTCATGCCCGTGGACACGCACGTGGAGCGCGTCAGTCGACGGATCGGCTTGATCGCCGCCGGGACCAGCGTCGTCGAGGCCCATGAGCGCTTCCTGGAGTTCATCCCGCAGGAGCGGATGCTCGAGGCCCACGTCGGGCTCATCACGCACGGGCGGAGGACGTGCTACGCCCGAGCCCCCGCGTGCGGCCGCTGCCCCGTCGCCGAGCGATGCCGCTACTTCGACCCCAAGGCACCCTAGCGGGCCTCTCGCGACCACAGGCATCAGACGGAGCAAGCGGCTACCGTATCGGGGGGAGATGGGAGGGCGAGAACAGATGACCTCATTCGACGGACTCGTCGACGGGTTCCTGCGCGACGAGTACGAGCGATCGCCGGTCAGGGCGAGCCAGCTGGGATTGACCGACTACGACGAGCGGCTCGACGACCTGTCCGCCGAAAGTTTCGCGCGCCGGGACGCCGAGGCGGAGAGCTGGCTCCAACGGTTCGAGTCGGTGCCGGACGACGAGCTCGGCGCGGGGGAGACGATCGACCGCGACCTCGCGATCTCGGTCCTCAAGGGCCGGCTCATCGTGGCGGATTGGGAAGGCTGGCGCCGGGACCCACTCGTCTACTCGACACCCGTCCTCTCGGGGATCTTCACGCTGTTCGTCCACCGGCTGCGGCCTGACCGCGACCTCGTCGACGCCGCTGTCGCCCGACTCGAGCAGGCGCCGCGGATCCTCGAGCAGGGGAAGGCGAATCTCGACGAGTCCAAGGCGCACCCGCTGATCGTCGGACGCGCCGTCGCGGCGGCCCGCGGAGGCGTGCGGTACCTGCGCGAACTGCTGCCGAACGAGGTGCCGGAGGGTCACGAGCGCCAGCGACTCAGCGACGCCGGGAACGAGGCCGCGCGCGCTCTCGAAGGCTGGGTCGGCGACCTCCAGGGACTCGAGCAGCGGGCGCACGGGACGTGGCAGCTCGGAGAGGAGCGCTATACGCGGCTGCTCAGGGAGCGCGAGGAGCTGCACTTCGACGCGCGCGAGCTCCGCGATCTCGGTCGCGAGCAGTACGAGCGCCTGGACGCAGAGATGCGCGATCTTGCCCAGGGCATCAGGGGGACGGACGACTGGCGAGGCGTGCTCGAAGAGGCGAACGAGGACCACCCGCCCACCGAAGAGGCGATGCGCGACAGCTACGCGGAGTGGACCGAACGCGCCCGCGTGTTCCTCGCCGAGACCGGGCTGGTGACGCTGCCCCAAGGCGAGCGATGCGTCGTCGAGCCCTCACCGGTCTTCCAGCGGCCCGTCATCGGCGTCGCGTCGTACGTGGCTCCACCTGCCTTCTCCGATCTGCTGCTCGGCCACTTCTTCGTGCCCTATGCGCCTGACGGCGCACCCCCTGAAGAGGTCCAGAAGCGGCTCGCGGCGAACAGCCACGGCGGCATCCCGACGACTGCTGTGCACGAAGCGTACCCGGGCCACCACTGGCACTACGTGACGCTGAAGGCCAACCGCAGTCGCGTGCGCCGGTCGTTCGGAACGCCGTACTTCGGTGAGGGGTGGGCGCTCTACGCCGAACGCGTGATGCGTGAAAGAGGCTTCTTCACCGATCCTTTGCACGAGCTCTACCACCTGGAAGCCACGATCTTCCGGGCGGCTCGGATCATCGTCGACACGAGCCTCCACCTCGGCGAGATGAGCCACGACGAGGCGGTCGAGTTCATGACCACCAAGGTGCCACTGCCTGAGCCGACGGCGCGTGCCGAGGTCGGACGGTACTGCTGGTGGCCCACCCAGGCGTCCGCGTACCTCACGGGTTGCCTCGAGATCCTGCGCATCCGCGAGCGGTTCCTGCAGGCCCGGGGAGCCGACGGAGGTGGCCGCGACGCCGATGTCGCGGTCCTCCGCGAGTTCCACGATCGGCTATGCGGAAGCGGGAGTCTGCCGCTCGGACTCGCCGAGCGCGCCGTCCTTGATGGGGTACCGGCCCAGGCGTGACAACGGGCTCCGGTACGGCCCGATATGCCCCTGATATGGACCCCTTTGGGCGCGGAATGAAGCAGGACCCTGAGGCGGCCTTAGAGTGGGGCAGTCGCGGCGACGCGGCACAGCAGAAAACCCCATGCGAAGACGTCCGGTGACGGGGCGTCTCCCGCATCGATCGCACGGCCCGGGTCCCCTCCCCGGGCCGTGCTCGCGTCTGCCTGTTCGAGCCGCGGGCGCGATATCGCGACCGGAGCGGACCAGCCCGCGCTGTCGCCGTTCATCCCGACATCGCGGATGCGACTTCCGCACACGAAAGAGCCGGGAGGCACGCGCCGTCCCGGCTCTTCGATCCGTCTCAGCCCAGCCGCTGATCTCGCGGCCCCAAGGCCGCTCGCTACGCGCTCGCCCCGACGGGAGTGGGAAGCCGCTCGTCGATCCAGCGCTGAAGCTCCGGACCGCTCTCCCAGCTCGTGATGAGTGCGTACCGCGGCGCGTTTCCGGGGTGGTAGACGGCGTGCCACAGCCGCTCGGTGTCGACGACGAACTGTGCGCCCTGGGGGAGCGGGATGTGGCTCTCCGTGGCCGGGTCGTCACGGACCTCGCGCACCACCATGTAGCTGTCCGGGTCGTCCGTCAGGTTCAGCCACGCTCGGACCACGTACCCCTCGCCATCCGGGTTGAGGCGGTTGTTGTCGTCCTGATGCATGTACCGCGCGCTGACCGCCTCGTAGGTGTTCGGCTGCAGCTTGATGATCCGGACACGCCCGAACCGGGCCTTGTTCGCTTCGACCCAGCGACGGAGCGTGGGCGTCTTCTCGACCTGGCTCGGGATCCAGATCCCGTCCTTGTCGGGCTTGCCGTGGTCCCAGAAGCCCTTGACGTCCATCTCGCCCGTCGCCGACGCGAGGGGCGCGAAGTTCGTGTCCCCGCCGCTCTTCCAGTCGATGTACTCGAGCGACTCCCATTCGCGCGGGTCGAGCGGTCCGTATTCGCCCTCATACGGTCTGAGGATGACGAACCCCTTTTCCTCGAGGATATCGAGCTTCGGGTGGGCCATGAAGAACCTCCTGTGGAGTCGGCGACGGCTTCTCTCCTGGCCGCCTCTTGCGCCGTTCTATGACGCGCCGGAGCGAGCTCGTGTCCCTCGCTGCCGGCGACCTGCCCCAGTGCGAGCGAATGGTACACAGCAGCTCATGTCGCGGCGCGCTACTCCCGAGTGCTACATTCACGCGGCCCGAGATAGAGCGGATCGGAACCGGCAGGGAGGACTCCGATGGACCCACGCGGACGCCGTTCCAACCCGATCGCCGCTCTGACCGCCACGGTCGTTCTGCTGATCTCCGCCGGCGCTGCGTCGGCAGCCGACGAGGCGGTGAGGATCGCCGACTTCGCATTCACCCCCGCGACCGTGACGATAAGCGCCGGTGACACAGTCACCTGGACGAACGCGGATCATGCACCGCATACGGCGACAGCCACGTCCGGCGACTGGGACACCGGGGTCATCCAGACTGACCAGAGCGCGAGCGTGAAGTTCGACGCCGAGGGCCGGTTCGCGTACTACTGCGAGATCCACCCCGAGATGAAGGGGACGGTGGTCGTCGCGGCGGCGGGGGAGGAGCCGACCGCACAGCCGAAGGAGCAACCGAAGGAGCAACCGAAGGAGCAACCGAAGGAGCAACCGAAGGACCAGCCCACGAAAGAGCCCACGGACGACGCGGGCAAGCCGGAGACGCTGCCCGAGACCTCGACCGGGTCCACCCCGTCGAACCGAGGCTCGCGTTCAGGGGCGCCGCTCCTGTTCCCGATCGCCGCTGCACTCGTCACCGCCGCTGCGTTCGCCCATCGCATGGCGGTGCGCCGCTAGCCAAAACGGAAGGGTCGCCGCGCACGCCCGATCAAAGACAGCTTGGTGCGTACGCGCAGGGGCTCCGGGCACGGGCGCGGGTCTCGCTGACGCAACCGCCAGGGCGCGACTTCCGCGCGGCTGGCCACTCCCTTGCCTTCATACGGGCGTTCCCTCGCACCGTAGCTCCGGCTTCCGCCACTCGACGCAGGGCGACAGCGACCACGAAGGGAAGTGCCGCCTCTCAAGGCCCCCCATCAGAGGTCCCGTCCCCCACGCGATGGAGCACCAGGTGGATCCCAAGAAAAGCGGGCTGACTCCGGGACGTGAATCGAGGAGGCCGGGCTTTGTCGCCCGGCCTCCTCGAAGCTACCTCGTCTTGAGACTGTCACGGGTCAATGAGGCACCTGCACGTTCCCACCGAGGATCGTCAGTGGTGCGGCGCCGCCACCACTCGAACGCGGCATGCTCGCCTTTAGGACGACGTTGCCGTTCGGGTCCTTGACCTCGATCCAGAACTGGTCGTACCCGGCACCCGGCTCCTTCCGGTCCTCGACGTACACCGTGAAGGTGTACTCACCGCACTTCCGAGCCCCACAACCAAGGAGCGGGTCGGTCGTGGGCACGGCGTAGGTCGCCTTGCCGTTCAGCGTTGCCGAGTAGTAGCTCTGCCCCGACACCTGCTTGACGGCGAGCGCTCCCATCGAGTTGCTCTTCACCACATAGTTGCCGTTGGAGCGGTTGAAGATCGTGAGCACGGAGCCCTGGATCTGGCCGCTCTTCAGGTACTTCGCGTTGAAGCCGAAGTTGACCTTGGCTCCGTCGGCCGCCTTGAACCAGCCGCCACCCGTCGTGAACCCGAGTGCCGGGTCGTAGACGCTGAGGGCGCTGAGGCCGCCGCCGGTGAAGTGGTTGCCGCCGATCGTCGCCGTCAGCTCGTACACGTTGACGCTCATGTTCGCCATCGAGCACGTCGCCCGCGCGGTGTCCGGATCGCCTGACACGTACGTCGTGTCGTTGGCGCCCGGGCTCGGGCAGCTGTAGCTGGACCCGCTCCCGACGGGCACGGCGCTCAGGCTGATCGGCTTCGCGTTCGCGAGACCGATGCCGGAGCCGAGCGTGCTGCTCAGGAACCCGTCGTTGGCTTCGTCGATCGTCAGCGTGAAGGGAACGGTGTCCCGGTCCCCATCGGTGCCGTCGATGGTGATCGCCGTTGGCGTGATGTCGCTGACCCGCGCGTCCTCCTTGAGGACCGTGAAGGGATCGCTGTCGCTGCTTCCGAGGTAGTGCGTGTCTCCCGCGAACGAGCTGGCGACACCCGGCGTGGCGGCCGGCTGGTTGAGCCGGAGCGCACTGGTCTCCGCGACGCCGGTCGCCGTCGTCGTCGCTGACGTCGACTGGCTACCGATCGCGAAGCTCACTGGCTTCGATTCGATCGCCTGGCCCTGGAGCGCTCCACCACCGTTGTCGATGAGCGTCGCGCGCAGGGTGGCGGGATCCGAGTACTGGGCCGACGACGCGCCGCTGTAGACGACCGTCGTGGGGTCGGAACGCCGCTTCCATCACGTATCGACCACTCCGGGTACGTATCCGGCGATACGTAGTCCAGCCCGTAGCTCTACGGACGCATGGAACGAAGGAGGGACCTACGGTCCGTGTCGTGGCTGACACGCCGGGCGCGATGAACGACTCGCCGGACCAGGACCTGCTGCCGTACCTGTCAGCGGGCGAGGAGCTGCTTGCGCCCGCCCGGCGGGCGGTGTTGGAGCAGTACCCCGACGAGACCGGCCGCGGTCCGGTCCCTGGTCGTCTCTACCTGACGACCCGCCGGCTCCTCCATCTCGATGACGACCCGATAAGCCTCCCTCTCTCGGAGATCAAGGAGCTCGAGATGATCATCGGGCTGCTTCTGGTTACGCTCGCGGGTGGACGAGGAGTCGTCATCCGCGTCGAGGATGCCGCGCTGGTGCGGAGCCAGGCAGCGAGCGCGATGATCCGAGCGAGGGGCTGACCAGACCCTCCACGACCCACGGCTCCCTGCGGGCTCCGTGGCTCCTGCCCGCGACCTCGCCTGCTGGCCGCGCCCGGCGAGACCGAGGCCCCGACGCTTCTAGGCCCGCTCGCGGTAACGGCGCGCCGCCTCCGCTCGGTTGCGCACCCCGAGCTTGCCGAGTATCCGGCTGACGTGCGTCTCCACGGTTCGAGGAGAGATCGTGAGGACTGTGGCGATCTCGCGATCGGTCAGGCCGTCGGCGAGGAGGCGCAGCACCTCCTCCTCGCGCTCACTCATCCCCGCGGCGGCGATGGGATCGTCGGTGGGATCAGCCGCTCGGCGACCTCCCTCGGCGAGCCGCTTCAGCATCTGCGCTGCGAGGTGTCTCGACATCGGCAGGTCGCCTGAGCGGATCCCGCGGAGGGCGCGCTGCAGCGCGTCCGGGTGCAGGTCTTTGGTCAGGAAGCCGCTCGCCCCGTGTCGCAGCGCCTCCATCACGTTGCGCTCGCTGGCGGACACACTCAGCATCACGAACTTCGTATCGGGGAGCCGAGGAGCGAGCTCGCGGAGGACCTGAAGCCCGGTCATCCCCGGCATGTCGATGTCAAGGAGGACGACATCGGGGCGGAGCCGAGGGGCGACGGCGAGCGCTTCCTCGCCCGTGGCGGCCTCGCCCACGACCTCCAGATCCGGCCCGCTGATCGCCTGTCGGACTGCGGAACGGACAAGGGCGTGGTCGTCGACGAGGAGGATCCGGAGCGGCGGCCGGCTCCCGTCTCCGTTCACGTACGCCGCCCCTCGAGAGGCACCTCGACGCTCACCCGCGTCCCGCCGTGCGGCTGGGACTCGACGTCCACGCGTGCTCCGACGAGCTCGGCGCGCTCCCGCATGCTGCGCAGCCCGAACCCGCGTCCGTTCGTCGAGGCCGGGTCGAAGCCGACGCCGTTATCCGCGACGACGAGGCCGAGCCGGCCGTCCTGTCGTCCCGCTCGGACGCGGACGACCGTGGCGTCGGCGTGCTTGCGGACGTTGTTGAGCGCCTCCTGGACGATGCGCAGCAGCTCCGCCTGCGCGCGCGGCGACGGCCCCTCCAGGTCCCCGTCCGCTGTGAACTCCGTGCGCAACCCGAAGCGTTCCCCGAAATCTTCGACGTAACGCGCGAGGACCTCCCGGAACGGCGCCTCATCGTCCTGCGCCCGCATCGCCATCACTGCCTGGCGCGCCTCCGCGAGCGCCGAGTCGATGGCGGTCTCGACCTGCTCCGTCAGCTCGCGCGCCTCGTCCGGCAGATCCGCGAGCTGCCGCAATCGCGACTGCTTCAGTTTGGCGAACCACAGATCCTGCGCGAGGCCATCGTGCACCTCCCTCGCGAGCCGCGCGCGCTCCTCGAGCGTCGTCCTGGCGAGCTCGGCTTCACGTAGCAGGCGGAGATCGGCGTTCGCCGACCGCAGCGCTCGCATCTGGCTCCGTGCCTCTGCCGAGATGCCCAGGAGGAGCATCGCCTGGAAGACGAGTCGAAGCAGGTCACCGGTCGCGACGACCGACGTGTACGCGCCCGGATAGAACGCGAAATGAAGCTGGCTGAACGCGGCGGCGACCAGCGCGAGGGAAAGGTAGGCATCCATCGCCTCGCCCGTGCCGGCGTAGCGGCGGCGGTACAGCCACGCGTCGACAGCGAACAGCAGGGCGACCGCGGACTGCAGGAGGAATAGGGCACTGTTGTTGCCGGGGAGGCCGGACGGATGAGCGGCCGCGGTCGCGATGGCGCGCATCGCCTCGGCGGACAGGAGCGCGGGGAGTCGATCGCGTGAGGCGATCGCGAAAAGCGTCACCGCGACGAGGAGCGCCGCCGGAAGGAGCGCGACCCAGCGCCGGGTCGACGCGATCACGCCGACGCGCGCAGCGAGAGGCAGCGCGCCGAGGCCGAGCAGGACCGCCGTCACGAACCGGCTGATCAGCTGGCTATAGACGGGTGCCTGGGTCGGCTGTGTCGCAGAGAATCCCACCTCCACGTCGCGGCCGGCAAGGACGATGCCGACCGAGAGCACGTTCACCGCGGCAAGTCCGAGGAACGCCGCGGTCTGGAAGAGCGCCGCGGCGTCCCCGCCTTCGCCGTACCGCGGCCACGCCAGCGCCGCGACCGCGATGGCGACGAGGGCGGCCGCAACGTTGATCGCCAGGTCGAGGGCGGGAGCCGGCACCCCGAACTGGAGCATGGGCGCGACCGCCACCAGGACGGTGAAACCCGCCAGCAGCGCGATCATAGCGAACAGCAGTGTGTCGAAGCGGCGCAGAGGTCCCTGCGCCGAGTCTGGGGCCGGCACGCGCAGGATGATAGGACGCGCGGGAAGCGCCCCGAGGGCTATGGCGGCGACAATCACCGCGTCTGTACCGCTGGGATCGCCATCGGTACCGTCATTTCCGGAAAACGCCGGGGGCGGCGGGACTATCGCCGTTCGGCTAGTAAACTGAGCGCCGAGTTGCCGGCGTAGCTCAGCGGTAGAGCAGCTGTTTCGTAAACAGCAGGTCCTCGGTTCGAATCCGAGCGTCGGCTCCACTCTTTCCCGCACGTTTCGTGCCCCACGGCGTCCCTCGTCGCGCCGTCCTGAGACGCCATGACGCCAACCGTGACGCCAACGCGGGCCGGACGCGCCCTTTCGCCCCTCCGTCTCGTACCGAATCACGGGTGTCGGTCGGCGGTCACCCTGCTGCCGCCGCGCGCCACGCGACCGCGCGGGGGAGGCGGTAACGCGACGATCCGCGCCACGCGACCGCTCGCACCGCGGATCTGCTCGAGGCGCAGCAGAGCTCACGGCGGTTCCCGAGCCCGAACCAGGCACGGAACCGGGTAATCCCGGAAGCCGAGCGGCTGCTCGTGCTCGGTCAGGTCGAGCGGGCGACGGTCCAGCTCGAAGCGGCCAAGCTCGTCCAAGAGCCCGACGAGGTCGACGATCGCGGCGCCGCTCGTCGAGCCGCGAAGGCTGCCGAGGCACCCCGACGGCCTCCGCTGGCACCCGGAGTCCCGCCGGTTCTGGCAGGAGGTCTGGGGCTCGCCGGTGGCCGCCGAGTACATCGACGCCGACGTACCGGGCCTGACGATGCTTCTGGCGCTCGTCGACGAGTTCTGGCAGCGCCCGACCGCCAAGCTGGCCGGCGAGGTGCGCCACTGGCTCGCGGAGTACGGGCTGAGCCCCATCGCTCGGCGACGGCTCCAGTGGAGCGTGACTCGCGTTGTCCGGCAGGCGAACCGGCCAGGTGACGACCACGATCCACGATTGGACCGGCTGGACACCTCGTCGACCAAGGAACGCTTTGGCGGTGACCCGCGCCACGTCCTCGCGGCGCTCACGAGCGACGACGCGTCGTGAGCTTCAGCGTTGAGGTCGCAACTAGTGCCGCGGCGACGCCCTGGGACGACGTGACGGGACGTCGTCGACCGGACGACGCTCCGGTTCGGCGGCAACGCATGGCTGGGCGAGGTCGGCAGCGGCTTCGGCTTCAACCTCGCAGACGATGCCGGCAGCGACAACCTGCGGGTCAGCAGCGGCAATCGGAACTGGAAACAGAAGAGGCCCGAGCCTCTCGGCTCGGACCTCTCTTGCTGCTTGAAGTTACTTCGTCTGGAAGTACGCGTCGAGCGGGCTTATGTCGCGGTTTCGTCCCGGTGGTTGGAACGGGGCGCTGCCCCGTCCCGACGCCGTCGTGTGATCAGGCGACGCAGCCGCCGAGCGCGATCTGTCCGTCGATGGCCTTGATCTGCTCCTGCACAGCTGCGAGCTGGGTCTGCAGCGTCAGGACCGTTGCCTTCTGGGTCGCGATGGCCTCCTTGTTGGCCTTCTTCTGGGCCTCGAGGTTTCGCAGGACAGCCTGCGCGTCCGCAACCTGCTTGTCGAGCGTGGTCAGCTGGCCCTGGAGCGTCTTGAGCTGGTTCTCCGTCGCGGTGATCTGCTCGTCGATGCTGTTGAGCTGGGCGAGCAGCGGAGCGACACGGGCCTCCAGGGCCGCGATCTCCTGCTCCTTGGCCGTGATCTGGCGGTTCAGGTCGGCGAGCTTGGCCACGAGCACGTCGAGCTCTGCGTTCAGCTTGGCGATCTCGGCGTTCTTGGCCGTGACAGCGGCGTTCGCGTTGTCGAGCGCGGTCTTCAGGACGGCGCGTTCGGCCTGAAGGGCCGCGATCTCCGCCTCCTTGTCGGCGACGGCCTGGTCAGCCGCCGCACGGGCGGTCTCCGCGGCCGCCAGCGTGGCCTTCAGGCCCTCGAGCACGACCTTCTGCTCGTCGATCGCGGCCTGGGCCTCTTCGACGTTCTCGGTCAGCCCGGGCAGCGCAGCTTCGAGCTCGGCAACTACCTGCTCCTGCGCGGTGACCGCGTCGGCGGCGGCCTGGGCCCGAGCCTGCAGCAGGGTCAGCTCGCCGTTGAGCCTGGTGAGCTCGGCCTGCTTGGCGGCGACGGCCTCGTCCGCCGTCTTCACGGCCGCAGCCAGAGCCGGGAGCTCCGCCTGCAGTGCCTTGATCTCGGTCTCCTTGGCGGCCACGGCTGCGTTGGCGTCGTCGAGGGTCTTCTGGAGCGGAGCGGCGAGCTTCTGCAGCTCGCTGCTCTCCAGCTTCTTCGCGGCGAGCTGCTTGTTGAGCTCCTCGACCTGAGCCTTCAGCGTCGCGAGCTCGCCCTGCAGGGCGGCGATGACCGCGTTCTGGTCGGTGATGGCGTCGTTGACGGTCTCCAGCTCCGCCCGGAGGATCGGGAGCTGCCGCTTCGCCTCATGGAACAGCCCGTCGCGGTTGTCGTGGACCGCCTCGTACCGCGCGATCTCGCTCTCGAGGAAGGCCTTGCGGGCCTGCAGGGCGGCGAGCTCGTCCTGGGCGGCCTTGATCTCGGCCTCCTTGGCAGCGATCTCCGTGTTCTTGGCAGCGATCTGCTGCTCGAGCGCGGCGATCTCGGCCTCCACCTTGGCGATCGCTGCCGTATTGGCGGCGACGTCTTCGGCAGCCTTCTTTGCGGCCGCCTGCAACGTCACGAGCTCGTCCTGTGCCGCCTTGATCTGGGCGTTCTTCGCAGCAAGAGCGTCGGCAGCCTTCTTCGCGGCCGCCTGCAACGTCACGAGCTCGTCCTGTGCCGCCTTGATCTGGGCGTTCTTGTCGCTGACTGCTTGCGCCGCGGCCTTGGCGGCCGCCTCGAGCTCGCCGAGCTTCAGCTTCGCGTCGGCAACCTTGGCCTGCTGCGCCTTGAGCTCGTCCTCGGCGGCCGTGCCGGCGTCCACAAGCCGCTGCAGCTCGTCCTCGGCGGCCGCGACCGCCTGCTTCGCGGCAGTGACGTCGTCCGCGGCCTTGACGGCCGCGGCCACGAGCTTCGCGAGCTCGCCTTCCGCGTTCTGGATCTGCAGGTCCTTGTCGGCGAGGTCCTGGGCGGCCTTGAGCGCGGCGGCCTCGAGAACGGCCAGCTCGTTGGTCGCGGTGGTGATGTCGCCCTTCTTGGCGGTGATCTGAGCATCGACAGCGTCGGCTGCCGCCTTCAGTGTCGTCCGTGCCTTCTCCGCGTCAGCCAACTCCTTCTGGAGCGGGGCGAGGGCGGTCTCAACCGCGGTCTTCTGCAGCCGAAGAGCTGCCAGCGCCTTCTCGGCGTCCGCGATCTCGGTTGCCTTTGCGGTCTGCGCGTCGGTCACCGTCTTGAGCTGTGTGGTCGCGTCGACAATCTGCTTGTCGAGCTCGACATTCGCTGCCGTCAAGTCGGCGATCAGCTTCTCCGCCGCGGCGATCTGCGCCGTCAGCGTGTCCGCCCTGGTCTGCAGAACGGCTCGCTGGGCCTGAAGGCCGGCGATCAGCTCGGCGTTCTTCCTGGCGGCGGCCCGGAGGAGGTTCTCCTGGACAGAACCGCGGTGCGCGGTCTGGTTGACCACGCCGTTGCAGATGCCCGACGTCGCCGGATCGGCAGCAAACGCGGCGGTTGGGAGAACCATGAGACCGGCCATGGCAAGGACGGTCGCCGTTCGCGCCCTGCCCGTTAGTCGTGAACCGAACGATCGAAATGCCACCAGACAACTCCACACTTGATGATGAGTCCCCGAATTGACCCCCATCATCGGGCGAGGGGTACTTGCAACGCATCCGTAATCCTCCGTACGCCGGTACTGAATCTGCGGTCCGTGTACTGACGCGGCGCGTCAGTACACCTGGTGCGGCGACGAGTAGCAGGGGGTAGAGGCGTCGGGTTAGGGGATTACCTTGCGCTTCTGAAGTTGGCGACGGCTCCGGAGACCAAGCTTCTTCAGCACTGCGCGCGCGTGCACTTGCCCGGTGCGAACCGAGATGCCGAGGGCATGGGCAACGTCGGCGTCGCGCTTTCCGTCGCGTATCAGCGCGGCGACCTGTCGCTCGCGAGGTGTCAGTCCGTGGTCCTCTGGTTCGAAAGCGGCGCCATCGACGGAGTCAGCTTGGCGCTTTCGCGCTTGATGCGGCCCGGCTGCTTGCCGCTTCGGCAACCGCGGCACGCGCTCGGACCCGCGTTCCCGCGCGACCAACCGCTCAATGGCTTCCCGCACATGCTCCGCAACGGTCGAAAAGTCGATCCCCAGACGGGCCGCAATCTCATCGTTGCTGTAGCCAGCAGCTACCAGCATCAGGACCTCCTGCTGGCGCTTCGTGAGCCGCGCACGGCGTTCGGTCATCGGCATGCGGGCATTTTCACCGACGGCGCGACCCTCAGCGTCGCTTCCACACTGGCGGGCGGGTAGATGAGCCCCAGCCAATCCCCGCCTGGCAAACTCTCCCGCGGCCCCGCTCCGCGCGTTCGCTCAGTCGTGACAGCGAGACGAGCGGCGACCGGGGGCCGTTACTCGTCGTGAGAAGCTTGGGGCGGTACTCCTCGGGGATGCCGTACCGGTCACCCAATCTCTGGATCATCTCCCGGACGAACCCGACGCTCGGCCACAACGGCGGTTCGCCGCTTCGAACCCTTGCTCTTTGCGCCTCCAAGCGCGCCATGACGTGCCCGCGCTGCGCGCCGATCCGGCCTGTGTCGGCGTCGGTCAGTCCGGCCCCGAAGCCGCGCACCATAAGTTCGTCGTGTAGGTCTTGGTACTGCCGGATTAGGCCCTCGTCCCCGATCAGGTAGACCTGCGCCCGACGATGGTGGGCCTCGCCCCGTGGCGCCGCCGCCAGTGCTCCGCCTCCTCTCGGCGATTCGCAGCCCGGAATGGCGGCGCTGCCGTCTTTGCGGACACCGGTTCATCGAGACAACGCTCCCTCCGCCGTTTGTCTTCCGCCTGGGGACCGATGCACTCGCGTTCTGCCGGGTCTGCTTAGGCGACTTCCTCTTCCTCGATTTCGGCAACCCGGATGCATCCCGGGACGACATCGTCGACTACCTCGCTGACCTCGCCCGTCTGATCGAGCGTGTCCCTGCGCGAGGCGAGGAGGTCGAAGAGCTTCGTTCCTTCCCGCTAGAGCAGCGAATCGCAATCGTCCACGTGCTGGCGCGGAAGCCGACGGTCGCGCGTGTGAACGAGCTGTTCGGCTCCTGGCTCGCCGCGCTCGTCAAGGCGATGCTGCCGGACGGGACGCGCCCAACCGCTCGCGGGACTCACTCGATCGCGGTCGACGGGCACTTCTGCCACTCCCTCGCCGAGAAGACGATCGACGACATGCTGACCCGACTGGGAATCGAGCACACCCGAGAGGACCCGTATCCAGAGGGCTCCTACCGCTCCGACTTCCGAATCAAGGATGTCCACATCGAGTTTCTGGGGTTGGCGGGCAATCGCGCCTACGACGCAAGGACGACGCTCAAGCGGGACCTGGCGGCGCGGCACGGGATGCCGCTCGTCCTGCTGACGGCAGCCGACCTAGAGGATCGATCCGGATTCGGCGACCGGGCACGGACGGCCGTGGACGCCGCGTGGTCTAATTCGTAAACAGCAGGGTCCTCGGTTCGAATCCGAGCGTCGGCTCCACCCTCCCCAGCTCGAAGTCCCGACCGAGCTGCGCGACCTGCTCGTGCGTCAGGGAAAGCCGCGACTTTCCCGCTCGTTCCTGAACGATGTACGACAGCTGATAGCCGGGCGAGGCCGGCAGGTCGACGACCAGTCGCTGTGCGGTCAGGTCGGCCGGGACGTGAAGGCGACCGCCCAGTTGTTCCGGTGAGGCCGCCACGCCCAAGCGGTCTGTGATCCAATCGTCGACGGCAGTCACGAGCCCGTTTCGGCCCCGGGCCAACCGCCACGACTCGCCGCTGCTGGGCCGAACCCTCGGCGGCGTCCTCGAGTCCGTGGGAGGGCTACCCGAAGAGGCGAGCGTCCACCTCGACCGCGGCTACGACTCCAACGTCACCCGCCGGCTTCTGGAGGACCGTGGCCTGCTCGGCGTGATCTGGGAGAAGGGCAAGCCCGCACCGCTCGAAGCCGGCTTGCGATGGGTCGTCGAGAGG
>JADDQH010000126.1 GCA_016781485.1 Chloroflexota bacterium
GACCCCTTCGTGTCGCACGCGCCGCGGCCGTACACGCGTCCGTTCGCCCGCCCGACTCGCCCCCCGCCGCGCGGCTGGGAGACGGTGTCGAGATGGGCTTCGAGGAGCAGGACCGGGTGGTCCCGGCGCCCCTCGAGCTTCGCGATCACGTTCCGTCGACCCGCGAGGACGTCTGGGCTCTCGACCGTGCATCCGATCCCCCGGAGGAGGTCGACCAGGCGATCGGCGAGCGCGCCCTCGCCCGGGCCCCCCATCGCCGGATTCGCCGAATCGATCGCGATGAGTTCCTCGAGCAGATCGACGGGATCGAGCGGCGGCGGTGCGACGGCCTCGAGCTTCACCGGGCGATGTAGCCGCCGTCGATGACGAGCGAAGCGCCCGTCATGTAGGAGGATTCGTCGCTTGCGAGGAAGACGGCCCCGGCGGCGATCTCCTCCGGGCGTCCGAGCCGGCCGAGGATCGTGTCGGCGGCCCAGAGACCGAGCTGCGCGTCGGGATCCGGGAGACCGACCAGCTGTCGCTCGATGAGCGGCGTCATCGTCGGGCCGGGGCAGAGCGCGTTGCACCGGACGCCGCGCGCGCCGAAATCGATCGCGATCGCGCGGACGAGACCGAGCACGCCCGATTTGGCGGCAAGGTACGACGTGAACCGAGGCAGGGCGACGAACGAAAGCTGACTCGCGATCGCGACGAGGGACCCCGATCCCTGCTCCACCATCCCCGGAAGGACGCTGCGGAACGTCGCGAAGACGCCCCGGAGCATCACGGCGTGGTGCCGGTCCCACTCCTCGATCGTGAGCTCCAGCGCGTCGCGGACGAGCTCGTACCCGGCGTTCGCGACCGCGATGTCGAGACCGCCGAAGGTCTCGGACGCGCGGGCCACGGCACGGTCGATCTGCTCCGGCTCCCCGACGTCACAGGGCTCGAACACCGCGCCCATCGCCTCGACCTTCTCGCGAGTGCCGAGGTCGAGCTCGGCGACGACGACCTGCGCTCCCTCCTCCACGAACCGCCGCACGATCGCTTCGCCGATGCCGGATCCCCCGCCCGTGACGAAGGCGCGCTTCCCGTCGAGTCGACCCATCCGCTATGCCCCGACCTGGGCGGGGATCTCGAGCTCGTGCCAGACGGTGTCGCGGTGGAAGGTGCGATCGAACCCTCCACCGTCCCAGCTCGTCATCCGCTTGGGCCACACGCGGATGGGGACCCGCGGGAAGTCGAACGTCGCCTCCGCGTAGGAAAGCCCTTCGGTCCCGATGTACCGGATCACCATCCGCCGCGCCGGCGTCTGCCAGTCGAAATCGTCCGGCAGGAACTCGGCGACGCCGAGCGTGCTGACGCGTCGATACGGGAGCGTCGGGCTGTCGACGAGGAGCCCGCACCGGGCGTCGCGCCGGAGGTTCCGGATATAGCTCGTCCGCTCCTTACCCACGATCAGGAAGGACGAGCCGTCCCACTCGTACCAGACGGGGCTCACCATCGGCCAGCCCTCTTCGTTCGTCGTCGCGATCTTCGCGAACATCGCACCCGACCGGAGGAACTCCTCGCGTTCCCGGTCCGTCATCCCGCGTCCGCCGCTTCCCGTCATCGCCATCGCGTCCGCCTCCTTTCGCTGCTGCCCGTCACCGTCGCTCGCGCGTGCCGACGTACGCGGCCGCGCCGACGAGGATGAGCCCGCCCTTGAGCAACTGCTGGTACCACACGTCGATCCCGACGAGGTTGAACACGTTCCCGATGACGCTCAACAGCACGACCCCGCCGAGTACGCCGATGAGCCGTCCGCGGCCGCCTGCGAGGCTCGCCCCGCCGATGACCACCGCCGCCAACGACTCGAACTCGAGTCCGGACCCGGCGTTCGGGTCGCCGATCCCGGCACGCGCTGCCGTGAGGACGCCGCCGAGCGCGGCCAGCGCCCCAGCGACGATGAACGCGGACGAGCGGACTGCCCGCACCCGGACCCCGCTGAGCATCGCGATCCGCTCGTCCCCGCCGACCGCATAGATGTGCCGGCCCCAGACCGTCCGGCCCAGCGCGATGAACATCGCCACCCAGACCACTGCCGTCATCAGGACGACGCCGTAGACCGGCCCGACCTGCCATGCCCACGCGCCGCTCAGCGTCGCGCCGGTCTGCCCCTGCGGCGTCGAGGCGATCAGCAGCGAGATCCCCTGGATGATCGCGAGGCTGCCGAACGTCGCGATGAAGGCGGGGACGCGAAGCCACGTGACGACGATCCCGTTCGCGGCACCGATGAGCACCCCGAGCGACAACGCGATGCCCACCGCCATCGCCGTTCGTTCGTCGATCCCACCGACCGTGATGGCGGTCGAGATCGCGGTCAGGCGGACGATCATCCCGAGCGAGAGGTCGACGCCGCCCGTCAGCACGACCACGAACTGGCCGAGGGCGACGAGCGAGAGCACGACCGCCTGGCGCGTGACGTTGGAGAGGTTCGCGATCGAGCGGAAGTCCTCGGACGCGATCGACGAGGCGAGGACGAGCGCGAGGACGAGCGCCCAGACGACGCCGCCCGACGCGAGGAATCGCTCGAGGGCCGCGCGGCTCATTCCAGGCGACCACGTTCGGGCGGTCACCGTCGCCATGCGACGGCTCCTCTCCCATTCACGCGGCGGCTTCCCGGTCGTGCACGCCTGTCGCCAGACGCATCACGTCCTCTTCGGTTGCCCCCTTGCCGGCGAGCTCCCCGGCGATCCTGCCCTCGGAAAGGACGACGATGCGGTCAGCGAGGCCGAGCACCTCGATCAGCTCGGACGAGATCACGACGACCGCCAATCCCTCCCGCGCGAGGCCGCGGAGGATCCGGTATATCTCCTCTTTCGTGCCGACGTCGATCCCGCGCGTCGGCTCGTCCAGGATGAGCACCCGCGGCTTCGCCTGGAGCCACTTCGCCAGGACGACCTTCTGCTGGTTGCCGCCCGACAGTCGTCCCGCTATGTCGCCACCGGTGGGTGACGTCCTTATCGCAAGCTGCCCGACGAGCTCACGGACGAGTTCGCCCTCGGCGCGAGGCGAGATCAGGCGAGCGGGACCACGGACGAGTTTCGCCAGCGCGAGCAGCGACGCGTTCGGGGCCACGCGCTTGTTCGTCGCGAGCCCTTCGCGCCGACGGTCCTCCGGCAGATAGGCGAGCCCGGCAAGGAGTGCCTCTCGCGACGACCGGAACGGTCCGACGGCATCGTCGACCTCGATCCGTCCGCGCGAGGCCGGGATCGCCCCGAAGATCGTCTTCGCGAGCGTCGTCCGGCCGCTGCCCATCAGTCCCGCGATCCCGACGATCTCCCCGCTCCGGACCTCGAAGCTGACCCCTTCGAGCTTCCCGTCGACCGAAAGGTCCGACACCCGCAGCCGGACCTGTCCCGTCTCCTCGCTCCTTGGGGGGAAGCTGTCGGAGACCTCGCGGCCGACCATCATCCGGACGAGCTCTCTCCTCCCGACATCGGCGACAACGCCCGTCTTCACCACGTGACCGTCCTTCAGGACGGTGTAGCGGTCGCAGTGCCCGAACACCTCGTCGAGTCGGTGGCTCACGTACGCGACCGCGACACCGTCTGCTGCCAGCTGGTGAATCACGCTGAAGAGCCGCTCGAGCTCCTCGCCCGCGAGGACGGCGGACGGCTCGTCGAGCGCGACGAAACGGCTGTCGTACGAAAGCGCCTTCGCGATCTCCACCAACTGGAGCTGCGCGACCGACAGCCGCTCGACCGGCGTATCGGGAGAGACGTTCGTGCCGAGCCGTGAAAGGAGCGCCTCGGCGCGCCGGTGCATCGTCCTCACGTCGAGGAACGGGCCGCGTCGAGGCTCACGGCCGAGGAAGATGTTCTCCGCGACGGTCATCGGCTCGACGACGGCGAGTTCCTGGGGCACGATCGCGATCCCGAGGCGCTGCACCGACCTTGGGGAGAGCTGCGCGAAGTCGATGGCATTCCCGTTGACCGACATCTCGCTCGGCGGATCGGGCCGCACGAACCCGGCGATGATACCGAGCAAGGTCGACTTCCCAGCCCCGTTCTCCCCGACGAGGGCGTGGACCTCCCCGGGGGCGAAGCTGATGGCGACGCCGTCAAGTGCGAGCGTCCTCCCGAACCGCTTCGTCACCCGCGCGAGCGCGAGGACCGGACCGGTCGGCTTCGCGCTCGACTCCGACGGGGTCGAGCGGGCGGGTGCGCCCGACTCGACCTCCGGGGCAGGCGAACGAGCGGGCTCGCTCGCCATGGCTACCGGCCGAACCCGGCCTGGATGTAGACCTCGTCGGGCACGACCGCCGGGCCGACCCAGTCGTCTTTGAACTCGGCGCGGTAGTGCTTCTCCGCGTCCTCGCTGCCGTACGGTTGCGCGCCCTCCATCACTTCCGCGACCTCGATGAATCGCGGCACGGATTCGCCACGGAGCACCTTGAACGCCGTTTCCACGCAGTGCTTCGACGCGCCGGACGGGAAGGGGGCGGCGTAGAAGTCGATATCGTTCTCGATGGCGAGCCGGAGGAACCCGTTGATCGGGTTCGTGCCCGCCATCTTCGGAAGCGGTCCCCCCCCGTCCTTGAAGGTGTTGATGACCGCGACCCCCATCTCCAGGCCGCCGACCCACACACCGTCGATCTGCGGGTGCGCGGTGAGGACCGTCCGCATCACGTCGGTCGCGTCGCTCACCGACCAGTTCCCGTACTCCTCCGCGACGATCTCGATCTCGGGATATTCCCGGAACGCGGCGAGCGCTCCGCTTCGCCAGAATTCCGCGGCGTCCACGCCCGCGATCCCGTGCAGGAGGACGACCTTGCCCTTCCCGCCGAGTCTCTCTGCGAGGCCCTTCGCCGACTGATATCCCTGAAGCGGGATGTTCCGGCTCACGTCCACCGTCGGAGCGTCTCCCGCCACCGTCGCCATGCACGTCACGACCGGGATCCCGGCCGCCACCGCGCGCTCGACCGGCGCTTTGAGCCCCGCCCGGGACAGCGCCGTCAGCAGGATCAGGTCAACCTTCTTCGCGATCGCGTCGTCGATCCCGTTCGCCTGCGATTCGGTCGTGAAGTCCCACGGCACGTAGAGCTGGTCGTCGATCTGGCCGGACTCCTTGAGCGTGTGGTTCATGACCGTGTCGAAGATCGTCCCCCAGCCGTTGGTCGGACCCTGGACGATCGTCGCGATGCGATACGGGGGATCCTTCTTGAAGCGCGACGTGTCGACGGTCTCGGTCGCCCACTTGGCGTGCTGGACGGAGAACTCGTCGTTCAGCGTCGGACCGCCGGCAGCCGCCGAGCCGGTCGCGGCCCCGCTCGGCTGCCCGCTA
>JADDQH010000006.1 GCA_016781485.1 Chloroflexota bacterium
CGGCCTCGGTCGCTCGGCGCCGCAGGCGATCCAGTTCTGCCTCTTCGGCGGCGAGGGTGCGACGCAGCGTCGCCTCGCGCTCCGTCGACTCGGCGTGTGCGGATCCGGCGGTCACCAGCGCCTCGACCGCTCGCTCGAGCTCCCGCTCCACCTCCCTCAGGACGCTCTCTCCGTCATGGTCGATCTCGGGTAACGGCACCGCCATACTCCGTCGCACCTGCGTAGCGCGTTCCTCGATGCCGGCGCGTTCAGAGGCGGCCCGGCCCCGATCACGACGCGCGGACGCGAGCTCGGCCATCAGCCTCGCCTCCTGGAGGCGCAGCTCCGTCGTGCGGGCACGCAACCGTTCCAGCGCGTCGCGACGGTCGCGTTCCGTCCGGTCTCGCTCCACGAGCGCGATCGTCTGGTTCCGGACGTACTCCTCGGCGGCTCGAAGCTCGCGGAGTGCGCGATCGACGTCCGCTCGGGCCCCTGCGAGTGACTCTCGCGCTCGCGACGCCGTCTCCTCGGCGGCCATCCACCGAACGCGGGCCGCCGCGACGAGCGCTCCCGCGAGCTCGGCCGCCGCCGTCCGTCGCGCCGACTGCTGCTCGACCTGGGCAGCGAGCCGCCTGGCCTGGGGGCGGAGTTCGCCGATGATGTCGCGGACGCGTCCCAGGTTCGTCTCGGCCTCCGCGAGTCCTGACTCCGCCTGCCGTCGGCGTCGCTCGTGTCGGCGAACGCCCGCTGCTTCCTCGAATAGCGGCCGCCGCTCCTCGGGTCGGAGCGCGAGGGCCTGATCGACCATCCCCTGACCGATGAACAGGAATGCGTTGTCGGCGAGGTTCCCGGCCTCGAGCAGCTCCACGATCTCGCGAAGCCTCACCCGTGCCCGGTTCAGCAGATACTCGTTCTCGCCGGACCGATACAGCCTCCGGCCGAGCTCCACCTCGGCATACTCCACGGGCAACAGCCCGTCGTTGTTCTCGATCACCAGCGTCACATCTGCCATCCCGATCGCGCGGCGCTTGGCCGACCCGGCGAAGATCACGTCCTCGGCCTTGCGCGTCCGCAGCGAACGGCCTTGCTCGCCCAGCGCCCATCGGAGGGCGTCGGCAAGGTTGCTCTTGCCGCTCCCGTTCGGCCCGATCACGGCATTGATCCCCGAGCCGAACTCGACGACCGTCTTCTCCGCGAACGACTTGAACCCCACCACGCGCAGAGCGCGGAGACGAGGTCCCACGGTCACCTCTCGAACGGGGGACCGGAGGCGGCGCCGCGCCACTGGTCGGCGCCCCGGGCCTCGATCCCCGGCGGGTCCGTCAGCACGAGAGGCGTTCGCTCCGCGTCCACCGACTCCGGGAAGACGTCGGCGGTCTCCAGGGACACGAGCGCAGCCGCAGCAGCCTCGGTCTCGGCCGCGCGGCGGCTGCTCCCCTCACCGGTCGCGATCACGACGTCGCCGAGCAGCACCTCCACCCGGTACTGCTTTGCATGGTCGGGCCCTTCCGCGCTGATGATGCGGTAGGTCGGCGGTCTCCCCGTGTTCGCGTAGCTGAGTTCCTGGAGTCTGCTCTTGGCGGACTTCAGTGCTCCGATCGACCGCTCGGCGTCCAGCTCGTCTTCCGCGAGTGACAGCAGCCAGGTGCGGGCAGCGTCCAGGCCGAGGTCGAGGTAGACCGCTCCCGCGACGGCCTCGAGCGCGGAGGCAAGGACGGACGGTCTCCGGCGTTCACCAGCCCGCTCGGCACCCTGGCCGAGCTGCAGGTAGGGACCGAGGTCCACCCGGTTCGCGAGGCGGGCGAGCCCCGGGCGGGAGACGATCGCAGCGCGCCGCGTCGTGAGGCACCCCTCGTCATCGGTCTGGTACCGCGAGAAGAGCGCCTCTGAGAAGACCAGGGATACGACGGAGTCACCGAGGAACTCGAGCCGTTCGTTGCACATGACCCGGCTGCCCGGGTGCTCGTTGACGAAGCTGCTGTGGACCAGGGCCTGTTCCAGGAGCGTCAGGTCCCGGAACGGCAGCCCGAGTCGAACCGCGAGATCGGCTGCCGCTCTCGCCCTGTCACCCCCCGACGTCGGGTTACTGCCCCATCCGCTCGTCGATGTAGTCGACGGCTTCCTGTACGGTCCGGATCCGCTCCGCATCCTCGTCGGAGATCTCCGTACCGAACTCCTCCTCGAGGCTCATGATCAGCTCGACGAGATCGAGGGAGTCCGCGTTCAGATCGTCCACGAAGGACGCTTCGGGCTTCACGTCCTCCTCGTCGACGCCGAGCTGCTCGACGACGATCTTCTTCAGACGATCGTAGGTCTCGGTGCTCACCCGCTCTCCTCCCTGTGGCGACGTGACGTCGCCCTTGGCCGCCGCCGACCCCCCACCGGCGAGTCCCGCCCGGTCGATGCCGCCTCCCTCGCGACCTGTCCGAGCACACCGTTGAGTAGGCGCCGAGCTGGCTCGCCGCTGTACTCACGCGCCAGTTCCACCCATTCGGAGATGGTCACCCGGGCCGGCGTCGCGGGCGAGTGTAGCAGTTCGCCAAGCCCGGAACGCAACAACGCGCGGTCGATCCGCGCGAGCTGGCCGACGGGATACGCAGGGGCGACGCGAGCCAGGAGTGCGTCGATCGAGTCGCGATGACGGACGACTGCGTCGACGATCTCGCGCGCGTATCCGGCGGTTCCCGCGTCTGGTGCCGTCTCGCCGAGGTGGCGCTCGAGCACGCTGGCCGCCGTCCGCTGACCGAAGTCCGCCTCGAACACGGTCGCGAGGGCGATCCGTCGCCCGAGTCGCCGCGGCTCATTGCCCGCCGAACGCGCCGCATCCAGGATCCCGCGCCCGAGGGGCAGTGCCGCTGTCTCCTCGACCTCGCTCATCGTCGTCGGGCTCTCAAGCGCTACCCTTCCGCCGCCGCCACCGCGCGGACCACGCCGTCCGCGGCGGCCGGCGCGGGGTCGGCCGCCAGAGCCGCGGAGATGCGCTCTGGGATGCGTGCCCGCGCGGCAGCCGCTCCCACCTCTACCGCGTACGCGACCATCCGCCGCTTGGCGCGACCATGCGTGATGAGGACGGTCCCCCGCACGCCCAGCAGAGGCGCCCCGCCGAAGCGCTCGTAGTCGAACCGCTTCCGGATCCGTTGCAGCCCCGGGCGCATGAAGAGATACCCGAGGGGCCCGAACGGAGGGCGGCGGAACTCGGCCCGCAGCAGCCCGAAGATGTGACTCGAGAGTCCCTCGAAGAACTTGATCGTGACGTTGCCGACGGACGCGTCGCAGACGATGACGTCGGCCGGGTGCGCCGGGAGGTCTTTCCCCTCGACGTTGCCGAGGAACCGAAGGTCCGTCTCCTTGAGGAGCGATGTTGCCTCCTGGACCCGCGCCTCCCCCTTGCCTCCCTCCTCGCCGATGGAGAGCAACGCCACCGACGGCTCGACGACGCCCAGCACACGCTGCGCGAAGATCGTGCCCATCCGCGCGTACTGGGCCAGGTTGAGCCCTGTCGAGTCGGTCGTCGCGCCGATGTCAAGCAGCACGAACGGACCCTTGTCGGTGACCATCTGGACCGCGAGAGCGGGCCGGTCGACTCCTCGCAGGCGCCCGAGATGGAGGATCGCGGAGGCGACTCCGGCGCCTGTGTGGCCCGCGGTCACCACGGCGTCCGCGCGCCGCTCGCGGACCAGTCGCATCGCGACGTTGATGCTCGCCTCGCGCTTGCGTCGCACGGCGGCCGCAGGGTGCTCGTGCATCGCCACGGATTCGCTCGCCTGGATCAGCGTCACGTTGCGCGGCAGGTCCCCGACGAGATGCTCACGCATCCGTGGCTCGTCGCCGACGAGCAGGACGTCCGTCTCGGGATGCTCACCCGCCCACGTCACGGCGCCGACCACGATCTCCGCGGGCGCGTGGTCGCCGCCCATCGCGTCAACGGCCACCCGGACGCGCCGATGCTCGTCGCCGTCGATCCGCAGGGAGAGTCCGGCCAGGTCCATCTGCCGCAGCCTATCCTGCCGCGCCGCGCGCGGCTATCGCGTCTCTGTCCCTGCCCGTGTCAGGACGGGTTCGCTTCCTTCGGCGTCCGCTGCTTGATCCGGACCGCCTCGCGCCCCGCGTAGTAGCCGCAGTTCGGGCAGGCGTGGTGCGTCTGCTTCCGCTCGTGGCAGTGCGGGCACTCCTCGAGCGTCGGGACCGTCAGCGCCTGGTGCGCGCGATGGTCGCCCTGGCTCGCGTGCGACTTCCGTCGCTTGGGTACACCCATGGTTGCTGTTACTCCTCTTGGTTGTGGGGCTCACCCTGATGCAGGGTGATGTCGGTGGACTTGCGGCGGGATGGCGGTTCGCCCGCTTCAGGGCGTCCGTCGGAGCGCTCGGAGCTCCACGTGCCGAGTGCCGCGAGTCGGGGGTCGATCTCCTCACCCTCGTGCAGGTGACCGGGGTCTGCGTTCAGGTCGAAGCCACAGACGGAGCACAGGCCGCGGCAATCGGGGCGGTGAAGGGGCGCGATCGGCTGTGCGAGCGAGATCGCCTCTCGCGCCGGTTCCGAGAGATCGAGTTCGTGGTGCTCGTCGAGCCGAAGGGCGTCCGGCTCAGCGGAGAAATCGACCGGCACGCCGGTCTCGAAGTCGATCGACGGGAGCGCCTCTTCCTGCAGGTTGACCGTGATCGGCGCGACCATCGGCTGCAGACACCTGCTGCACGTCTCCTCGAGGGCGGTGGTCAGCTCGGCGCCGGCGAGGACGCTCCGCCCCGTCCGAGTGAGCCGCACCTCTCCCTCGATCGGTGCCGCCAGTTGGACGTCCTCTGCGATCTCCAGCTGCTCACCGCGGACCGGATAGGTCCGAGTGGTGCCGGGAGCGGAACGCAGGAGACCTGCCACGTTGAACGTGAGCATCGGTGGTCAGCGAGCATTCCCGCCTGACCGCGCCGTCTCCACCGCGGCGGCGACCTGGCCGTTGCCGGGCTCACCGTCGGCCTGACCGTCGCCCTCGCCATCGACCTGACCGTCCGCGGATCCCCGCCGATCGTCCAGCAGGGCGAGTCCGCGTTGGATGCTTTGCAGCGCTTTGGCGCACTCGCCCTCGAGCCGCAGAAGCACGCTCACCGCGTACGCGTCCGCGCCGCGGCGCACTTCTTCGGCCTGCGCCTCCGCCTCAGCGATGATCTCCTGCGACCGGAGCTCCGCGGCACGAGTCAGCTCGCGCTCCTCGATCAGGAACGCGGCCTGCTCCTGCGCGCGCGCGATGATGCCGTCGGCTTCTTCCTGTGCATTCGCGATGATCCGCTCGGTCTCCTGGGAGATGCGCTTTGCCTGGCGGACCTCTTCGGGCACGGACGCGCGCAGCTGGTCGATCAGGTCGAGTGCCCCGGACTGATCGACGACGACGTTGTTCGTCAGCGGCAGCCGCTTCCCGTTCGCGATCAGCGACTCGAGCCGCTCGACCAGGAAGATGATGTCGATGGGAGGGCCTCCTTGCGGCAGGTGATGCGCCATTCTAGCCGAGCCTCGACCGGCCGCTCAGCCTTGTGACGACGGCGGCCGGCACCATCAGGCTCACATCACCGCCGAAGCTCGCGATCTCCTTGACGAGACTGGAACTCAGGTACGAGTGCTCCAGCGCGGTCATGAAGAACACGGTATCGACCTCGGGAGCGAGCTTCCGGTTGGTGTGTGCCATCTGGAGCTCGGATTCGAAGTCGCTTACGGCCCGTAGTCCGCGGACGATGAAACGGGCTCCCACGCGCCGCGCGAAGTCGACGGTCAGCCCGTCGAACGTTTCCACCTCGACCCGATGCGCAAGCTCGTCGAGGCTTTCCGCCACGGCCTCACGGATGATCCCCAGCCGCTCCGACTCGCGGAACACGGGGGACTTTCGCGGGTTCACGAGGACCGCGACGACCACCCGTTCGAAGACCCCCGCCGCCCGGCTGATGACATCGAGGTGGCCGAGCGTGATCGGGTCGAACGAGCCCGGATAGACGGCGGTCGTCACGGCAGCGCCCGGTAGAACGTCAGCAGCGTCTCGCCGAACCGACGCTCCCGCTGCCGCTCGAGATCGCAGAAACGATCCGGGAGCACGTCCTTCCAGAAGTGCTTCGCGGCGACGACGCCACCTCCCCGAAGCCACCCCCCTTGGGGCTCGCCCAGCCGTTCGAGAGCCCGCAGGATGGCCGGATCGCCGTACGGAGGGTCGAGGAGGACCGCTGCGAATGGCCCGCCCTCTTCCTCACCGTGGCGGTCGAGGAATCGGACGGCGTCCGCGCGCACGATGCGGACATCGCGCTCGGCCAGCCCGAGACGACGCACGTTCTCCCCGATCACTCCGGCCGCCTTTCCATCGCGCTCGACGAAGACGCACCCAGGGGCACCCCTGCTCAGCGCCTCGATGCCTCCCGCGCCGCTGCCTGCGAACAGGTCCAGGAACGGGCCGTCCCAGTCGTGGTCGAGCTCGGCCTCGATCGTGCCGAACAGCGCCTGCTTGACCCGATCGGTGAGCGGTCGGGTGCCCGGCCCGGGCGCGGCAAGGCGAAGCCCCTTCGCGCTGCCGGTGACGACGCGCCCGGCGTCAGGCACCGCTCGCCGGCTCTCCGGCCGCGATCCGTGCCAGCCAGCCTTGCTGCAGCTCACGGCGAAGTGGTGCGTAACGGTCGAGCGGCAGCGTCCCGTCCGCATCCAGAAGCTCCTCCGCCTGCGCCCGCGCCCGGCCGGCCAGTTCGCGGTGGTCGCTGCGCTGCAGGGACGCCACGCGCAACCGGGGAAGGCCGCTCTGCGTCAGGCCGAGGACATCACCCTCCCGACGCAGCTCGAAATCCGCCTCGGCGAGAGCGAAGCCGTCACGCGTCCGGACGACGGCCTCGAGCCGCTTCAGGGCGACCTCGTCGGTCGTATCGGTGACGAGCACGCAGTACGACTCCGCGTTCCCGCGGCCGACGCGCCCCCGCAACTGGTGGAGTTGGGCGAGACCGAACCGGTCGGCGCCCTCGACGATCATCAGCGTCGCCTCGGGGACGTCCACGCCCACCTCCACGACGGTCGTCCCGACGAGCACGTCGAGATCACCGTCGCGAAAGTGCGCCATCTCCGCGTCTCGCTCGGCTGGCTTCATCCGACCGTGGACGAGCCCGACGCGGACCGGCGCCAGCAGCTCTCGGAGCCGAACGGCCTCGGTCTCGGCGGCGATCGCGCCCTCCTCCTCCGACTCCTCGATGAGCGGCACGACGACGAACGTCCTGTGGCCCCGGCTCGCCTCCTCGCGCACCTTCTCCCACGTGCCCGCGAGCTCATCCGACCGTCGGATCCCCGTCCGGATCGGGATCCGCCCCTCCGGCGGCGTGCGCAGGTCAGAGACGTCGAGGTCCGCGTACAGCACCTGCCCCAGCGTGCGCGGGATGGGCGTCGCGGTCATCAGCAGGACGTGGGGTGCGGACCCACCGGCCTTTTCCTCCAGCTGGCCGCGTTGCTCGACGCCGAACCGGTGCTGTTCGTCGATCACCACGACCGCCAGTCTGGCGAACGAGACCCGCGCCTGGAGGAGCGCGTGGGTCCCGACGACCACCGCCGCCTGCCCATTCGCGATCGCGTCGAGCGCGGACCGCGTCCCGGCGGCGCTCAGCGAGCCGGTCAATAGCGTGACCGGCACGCCGACGTGCTCCAGGAGGAGCGAGAGGGTCGCGGCGTGCTGCCGCGCGAGCAGGTCGGTGGGTGCGAGCAGAGCGCCCTGGAACCCGCATTCGGCGGCGAGCCCCAGTGCGTACGCGGCGACAGCCGTCTTCCCGGAGCCCACGTCGCCCTGAAGGAGACGGAGCATGGGCTGGTCTCGCGACACGTCCTCCCTGACCGCCTCGATCGCGCGCTTCTGGTCCTCGGTCAGGTCCACTGCGCGCCCCACCCTCGCCGACAGCGCCCCCCTGATGGAGCGCTCGAGCTCTCCTTCCCGCGTCCGCTTCATCGGGAGAGGGTGGGCCGAGCTCGCCGAGCGCAGCCGCCGTCGCGCGACCATGCCCACCTGGAGCGCGAGGAGCTCGTCGAACGCGAGCCGCTCGAGTGCCTCGTCCCGGTCGCCGAAGCTCCCGGGGTAGTGGGCGTGCGCCACCGCCTCCCCGATCCCGACCAACCCCTCCCCCTCCCTGATCGCTTCCGGCAGGTACTCACGATACGGGCCGTATCGCTCCAGCGCGTCCCCGATCGCGGCACGCAACGTCCGGGCGGTGATGCCCGTGGTGAGCCGGTAGACGGGCACGATCCGGCCGGCATGGAGGATGGTCGAGCCATCGTCACGCTCGAACTCGGGGTCATCGAAGCTGGGGATGAAGCCCCTGTGCCGGATCTTCCCACTGATCACGACTCGGTCGCCCTCGCGGAGACGACGCTCGATGAAGCGTCGCCCGAACCAGGTCGCCTCTGCCTCGCCCGTCTTGTCGCGCAGGTATGCGGTCGTGCGCTGGACCCTCCTCCGGAATGTCTGCTCGACGCGGATCCCGGTCACCTCGACGCGCGCGCTCGCACGCTCGCCTTCATCGAGCGTGCGCACCTCCGCGAGCGTTCGCAGCTCCCGCAGGTCCTCGTACCGCCGCGGCAGGTGGAACAGGAGGTCGCGAACGGTGTGGATACCGAGCCGCTTTCCAACACGCCGGAGTGCGGCCGCTCCCGGGAGGCCCGTCGAGCCGACGGGCGTGTCGAGGGGATCGGCCGGCGAGACGGGCGTCGACCGCTCTCTCACAGCCACGACTGCGGCCACCGTCAGTCGCCCCCCGTCCCGCGATGCTCTCCCGACGCCGGCGCCGCCGCGCCTCCTGCCCTCAGGTTCATTCGGCCGCGATGACGTATCGGTGGTGGGGTTGCCCACCCTCGATGACCTCGACGTCGACGCCCTCGATCGCCGTTCGGATCGCGTCGGCGAGCTGCGCGGCCTCTCGTTCACCCACGCCCTCGCCGTAGTACAGCGTGACGAGCTCGAAGCCTGGGTCAAGTCGGGAGAGCGCCTCGACGCTGGCCACTACCGGATCCTCGCCTGCTGCGACGAGCCCCTCGTCCGGATCCAATGCCATGACCTGACCCTTCGCCACCCATCGCTCGCCGACGCGCCCATCACGGATCGCCTCGGTCACGTGCAGCGTTCGTACCGCTCGGGCTGCGTCGGTCATCCTCCGCGCGTTCCCCGCGGCATCGCGGTGGGGGTCGAGCGCGAGCAGCGCCGCGAAGCCCTCGGCGCTGTTCCGGGTGGGGACGACGACGACCCGCTTCTCGCGGCTGAGCTCGCCCGCCCGCTCTGCTGCAAGCGTCGCGTTCGGGTTGTTCGGGAGCAGCAGGACCTCGTCGGTCTCCGTGGCCCGGATCGCGCGGAGCAGCTCTCCGGTGGACGGGTTGTCCCCCTGACCGCCGCGCACGATGTGACGTACCCCGAAGCTCGCGAATACCCGCTCCAGTCCGTGCCCAGAGGTGACGACGACGATGTCAGGGGCGGACGAGGCCGGGCCGGAACGAGCCGGCTCGGCGGGCGGCGCGGGCGATGCGGGAACGGACCCCGATCCCAAGGGGTCCGATCCGAGCGGCGCGGAGATCGATTCCCTCGCACGCGCCTCGCGTAGGTCGTCGACCTGCTCGTCCAGGTTCTCGATCGTGATGCGGGTCAGGGAGCCGAGTGCGAGCCCGTACGCGACGACCTGGTCGGGTCGGTCGTTGTGGACGTGGACCTTGACGGCGCGGGTGTCGCCGGCGACGAGCACGGAGTCGCCGATCGACTCCAGGTCCGCGCGGATCGCGGCGACGTCGAGGGGAGTCGAGCGCGCCGTCAGCAGGAAGATCGTCTCGTAGCCGAAGTCCGCACGCGCTCCATCGGGGTGGCGGTGGTCGCGTGCTCCGGCGCGAGGCGGGACGGCCGTCGGGTTCGGCGCCAGCGGCGGTGCCGCGACCGGGATGGCGTGCAACGGAAGCGGGACCCCTGCGAGATGGCTGAGCGCAGCCTGAAGGACGATCTCGAGACCTCTACCGCCGGCGTCGACGACGCCGGCGTCGCGCAGCAGAGGCAATAGCGACGGGGTGTTCGCGACCGACCGCCCCGCCGCGGTGACGGTCGCCGCAACGACCGAGGCGAACGTCGGATCGTGCTCCGCCGCCTGCGACGCGCCCGCCGCCGTCTCTCGGATGACCGTCAGGATGGTGCCGTCGACGGGCCGAGCGACGGCGTGGTGGCTCGCCTCGCTCCCTCGGCGAAGTGCAGCCGCGAGGGCGACCCCGTCGAACGACCCCCCATCACCGAGCTCTTCCGCGATCCCGCGGATGATCTGCGACAGGATGACGCCGCTGTTTCCCCGAGCCCCCATCAGCGCGCCGAAGCTGATGGCTCCCGCGATCCGCCCGACGGTCCGTTCCTCCTCGGGCACGAGCTTCGCCTCCTCGAGCGCCGCGCGCATCGTCGCGAGCATGTTCGAGCCGGTGTCACCGTCCGGCACGGGGAAGACGTTCAGGGCGTTGAGCTCCTCGGCGCTCGCGGCGAGACCCATCACCGACGACTCCAGCGCGCCCAGGAGCAGCGAGCCGTCGCATGCGCGACCGTGGGAGGCGTCGCCAGCGGCCTCCCGGCGTCGGCGGGCGCCGAAGTCCGATCCCGTCCTGGTGGGCGTCGCCTTGCGGCGGGCGGACGGGCCAGATGGCAACCTCGGTCACCTCCGCTGACTCGGGCTTCGACCGTCCCCGACCGGGCGGCCGAGCCGGCGGCTCTCTCGCCCGTCCCGATCGCCGGGCTCGCAGCGTCTGAAGCGACACCGCCGCGTGCTATAGTACCGACCCCGTGAGGCCGTCTTCGGCCCTCTTTTCCCCTGACACCTGAGGCATCAATGGCACGCTCCTGCGCCGTCTGCGGCAAGGTCTCGATGGGCGGGTTCAACCCGCAGTCGAGCGGCATGAACCGTGTTCGCGCCCACCGCCGCTACGAGCCGAACCTCCAGCCGCTCACGATCGACAAGGGCGGTGCGCAGGTCAAGGCGCTCGTCTGCACCCGCTGCCGTCGCACCCTCCGCAGGACCGAGTAGATCGGGCCCGCCCCCGTCGACATCGTCGGCCCGCGGCGAGACCCCTGGCGCTCTCGACGCGCTAACCGGCTTCGCTGTCGAGCCAGATCGTCATCGGGCCGTCGTTGACGAGCTCGACCCTCATCTCGGCTCCGAAGACCCCTTGTTCGACGCGCACCCCGCGCGCCCCGGCAGCGGCTGCGAAGAGCTCGTAGAGCCGCTCCGCGACGCCCGGCGGCGCGGCTCCAAGGAATGACGGTCGCCGCCCCTTCCGCGCATCGGCGAACAGCGTGAACTGGCTGATGGCGAGGAGCTCACCGCTGACGTCGAGCAGCGACCGGTTGGTCTTTCCTTCCTCGTCCCGGAAGATCCGTAGCTCCACGACCTTGGTCGCCATCGACTCCGCGACCTCCCCGGTGTCGTCCGGTCCGACGCCGACCAGCACGACAAGCCCATGTGCGATCCGCCCGACGACCTCTCCCTCGACCTCGACGTGGGCGCGGGTCACCCGCTGGAGCAGTACGCGCACGCTAACCGCGGGTGGTTCGAGCGAGACCTCGCGTCAGAGCTCGTCCTCTTCCGCGAACCCGAGCTTGAACGTCTTCCGCGTGTAGACCTCGACCGTCCCCGGGACCATCACGACCCGCTCTGGCTCGACTCCTTCGATGAGCGGACCGGTCCGCATCACCAGCGACGGGATCCCCTTCTCCTCCATCCGCCGGCTCAAGTGCTCGGCCTCAGCCTTCGGCAGCTGAGCGACCACCCTCCATTCGTCACGCGGGATCGGCGGTTCCCCCTTGCCAATCTCCTTGCGCCACCCTTCGTCGGCGAACATCTTGACCAACCGGACCTCGCGCGCCGTGTCGTGTCCGCGCTCGAACAGGGCGGAGCCGACGACGAGGATATCGGCGCCGAAACCGCCCACGATCTCGGCGGTTTCGCGGCTGATGCCACCGTCGACGTGGATCTCCCACCCGTGGGGGCGCGGTTTGAAGTACGCAGCGGCCTCCGCGATCTTCGGCGCGCACCCGCGAATGAACTTCTGGCCGCCCCATCCCGGCTCGACGGTCATGATCATGATGATGTCGAGATCGGGCACGTAGGGTTCGACGGCGCTCGTCGGCGTCTTCGGGCTGACGGCGAGGCCCGACGCCCTCCGCGCCGTCCTGATCGTCCGCAGCGTCTCCCGCTTCACCTCGTCGGGCTCCTCGACCTCGACGTGGAACGTGATGGAATCCGAACCGGCCTTGATGAAGCGCTCGACGTAGCGCGAGGGCTCGGAGATCATCAGGTGCACATCGAGGGGCAGCTTCGTCAGGTGGCGGATCGAGGCGACGACGTCGGGCCCGAAGGTGATGTTCGGGACGAAGTGCCCGTCCATCACGTCGAGATGGAGCCGGTCGACCCCTGCCTTCTCGAGCTTGCGCACGGCCCGGTACAGGTTCCCGAAGTCGGCCGTGAGGATGCTCGCCGCGACCCTCGCTCGACCGGTACCCAACCGGCTCGCTCCCTCAGGACGCCGTCAGCGCCGCCGCGCTCTCGCGTTCGAGCCGCTCGCGTCTTCGGGCGACCGCGGCAGGGGCAGGCCGCGCGGCCTGCTCGGCCGCCAGCTGCCCGCACGCCGCTCCGATGTCGACGCCGCGGTTCCGCCGGACGGTGGTCGGGATCCCCGACGCCCGGAGCGTCTCGGTGAACGCGGCGAGTCGCGCCGGTGGTGTCGGCTGCCACGGGGTA
The DNA here is from genome assembly GCA_016781485.1 of Chloroflexota bacterium. Classification (GTDB taxonomy): domain Bacteria; phylum Chloroflexota; class Limnocylindria; order Limnocylindrales; family CSP1-4; genus YB3-1. The sequence goes on from JADDQH010000006.1 coordinate 12,717, forward strand.
TGAGCGACCGCATTCATCGGGATGAGGTTCACGTGAGCGAGTCGACCGCGCAGCAGGCGGACCAGCTCGGTCGCATCGTCGGGCGTGTCGTTGATGCCATCGATCATCACGTACTCGTAGCTCACCCGGCGCCCCGTGGTCCGGGCGTAGGCGGTCGCGACCTCGACGACGTCGGACGCCGGGTACCGCCGATTCAGCGGTACCAGGACGTCCCGCAGGGCTGGCCGAGCAGCGTGCAGGGAGACCGCGAGCGTGTACTGGGGTCGGAGCGCCACGAGCCGCTCCATCCCGGGCAGCACGCCACTCGTGCTGATCGTGATGTGGCGCGTTCCGAGACCGAACCGCGAAGGGTCGCTGAGCGCCGCAGCGGCGCTCAGCACCGGGCCGACGTTCAGCAGCGGCTCGCCCATCCCCATGAACACCACGTTCGTCACGTGGCCGCCCTCGTCCGACAGTCGACGAGCCCAGAAGCGGACCTGGTCGACGATCTCGGCAGCGGTGAGGTCCCGCTCGAAGCCGAGCTCCCCCGTGGCGCAGAACGGACAGCCGACGGCGCACCCCGCCTGGCTCGAGATGCAGACCGTCGAGCGGTCGCGCGCACCGTCACGGCCCGGGTAGCGCATCAACACCGACTCGATGTTCCGGCCGTCGTCGAGCGTGTGGAGCGCCTTCTCCGTCAGCCCGCGGTCTGCGAGCGTGACGGCGGTGTCGGCGAGCGTGTCCGCGCGGAAGTCAGCCTCGAGGGCGTCACGAAGCTGCCGCGGAAGGGTTCGCATCTCGTCGAACGAGCCCGCGCTCCGGCGCCAGACGTGGTCCGCGATCTGGCGCGCGCGGTACAACGGTTCGCCCCGCTCCTGGAGCCAGGTGGAGACCGCAGGCGCGTCGAGACCGGCGATGCCGGGGCGCGGGTCGCGCGTGCGATCGCGGGACCCGGTGATGACGGGGAGCGATCGTCGAGGATCGGGGGAAGCAGTCATGGCCGCCTCATCGTAGCGTCCCCGACTGGACCCGGCTCCCGAGCAGCGTCCGTCGGCCTCGCGCGAACTCCTCGCCCGACATCCGTCGCCCGCCCGCTGGCTGGACATCCAGGAGCCGAAGCAGACCGTCTGCAGTGACGAGACCGAGTCCCTGCCCGTCGTGGACGAGGTGCCCCGGGGACGGGCCGTCCGCATCCTGCGGCATCACGACGGGCTCCGCCTTCCAAACGACGACCCGCCCGAACGGCGTGTCGAGGAACGAACCCGGCCAGCCCTGATACGCCCGCACCTGGCGACTCAGCTCCTCGGCGGACCGGTTCGGATCGAGGCGGCCGTCCTCCCGCCGGAGCGGCCGCGTGAGCGTCGCTCCATCCGACGGCTGGGGCGTCGCCGCGAGCGACCCGTCGAGCCAGTGGGCAAGCGACTCGGACAACAGAGCGGCTCCCTCCCGCGCGAGTCGATCTTCCAGTTCCGCGGCTGTCTCGTCGCCGCGGAGCGGCATCCGTCGCTGCGCGACGATGGGCCCCGTGTCGAGGCCGGGATCCATCTGGATCAGGGTGACCCCGGTCTCGTGGTCGCCGGCGAGGATCGCCGCCGGGACAGGCGTCGCCCCACGGTGCCGCGGCAACAGGGACGGGTGCACGTTGAGCGCGCCGTGAGACGGAAGGTCGAGCAGCTCCGAGGGCACGATCTGGCCGTAGTCGGCGAGCACGAGAAGCTCGGGGTCGAGTCCACGGATCGACGCGACCGACTCGGGCGCCCGGAGCCGCACGGGCGTGAGCGTGAGCATCCCGTGCTGTTCGGCCCACGTGGCGACGGGAGACGGCGCCGGCTGCTGGCGCCGTCCGGCCGGTCTCGGAGGGGCGGTGATGACCGCGAGCAGGTCGACCGCCGTGCTCTCCGACAGCGCCTGAAGCGTAGGAAGCGCGAACCTTCCACTGCCCAGGAAGATGGTCCGGGCGCGGCTCGTCACGCGAGCGGGGTCGCCACCTCCCCGGCCCCGGTGCCACTTGCCTCGCCGGAAGCTGCGACGGGGATGAGCTCCTCCATCGACGCCAGGTAGTCGATATAGAGCTTGCCCTGCAGGTGGTCGAGCTCGTGCTGCAGCGCGCGCGACAGCACGCCTGCGCCGGCGACCTTGATCCTGCGCCCGTGTCGGTTCTGGGCGACCACCCAGACCTTCTCTCGCCGCGTGACGTAGGCGACGTAGCCGGGGATCGAAAGGCACCCCTCGAGGTCGCGATCGTCGCCGCTCGAGCGGACGATCGTCGGGTTCACGAGCTCGTGGAGCCGGCCTTCGACCTCGACGACGCAAGCCTGGAGCGCGACCCCGAGCTGAGGGGCGGCGAGGCCGACGCCGGGGGCGTGGCGCATGGTATCGGCAAGGTCGTCGAGGAGCTCGTGCAGATACTTCCCGAAGCTGTCGACGGGCTCACCCCGCAGGCGAAGACGCGGATCGCCGAGGGTGACGATCGGTTTGATGCTCACGGGCGCGAAGTATAGCGGCGCACTCCCTCTCCTCTCAGAGCAGGCTTTCGGGGTCGACGTCCACGGACCAGGGCGGTCCGGGGTCGGCACCGACGACCGCGAGCGGGTCATCGCCGCGGACGATGACGTTGAAACGCCACCGGCCGGCACGGCGGGCGATGTAGGCAGGAGCGGGACCCAGGACGACGGTCCGCCCGGGCATCTCCCGGGCACGGTCGCGGAGTCGCTCCGCGAGTCGCCGGCCTTCCTCCTCCGCGGCCTCACGCTCCTCGACCGCGACGGTGAGCTTGACGATCGATCCGAAGGGCGGCGACCCGAACCGCCGCCGTCCCTCGAGCTCGGCCTCGTAGAAATGCTCCGCTTCCCCGCGAACGACGGCCTGGATCACGGCGTGCTCCGGCTGGTACGTCTGGACGATCGCAAGGCCCGGCCGCTCGCCTCGGCCGGCGCGCCCGATCGCCTGGGCGAGGAACTGGAACGTCCGCTCGGCGGCACGCTCGTCCGGGAGGTTCAGGGCGACGTCCGCGGAGACGATGCCAACGAGCGTTACCTCCGGCACGTCGAGCCCCTTCGTCACGAGGCTCGTCCCGACGAGGACGTCGAGCTCGCCATGCGTGAACGCATCGACCACTCGCATCGCCTCCCCCTTGCGCTCCACGACGTCCCGGTCGAGTCGTCGGACGCGCAGGTGCGGGAACCGGATCGAGACCTCTCGCTCCACGCGCTCCGTGCCTCCCCCGAGGTATCGGATCCGCGGCGAACCGCACGCCGGGCAGCGTCGGGCCAGCGGAGCACTGGCGCCGCAGTGGTGGCAACGCAGAGAGAGCCCAGCGGCGTGGAACACGAGCGGGCGCTGGCACTCGGGGCAGATCTGGACGTAGCCACAGTCGCGGCAGAGAACGACGCTCGCCGACCCGCGTCTGTTCAGGACGAGGATCGCGCGGTCGCCCGAGCCGAGGTCCAGCATCTCGAGCGCCTCGACGAGCCGACGCGACAGGAGCCCGCGATTCCCTTCGGCCAGCTCGAGGCGCAGGTCGACGAGCTCGGCCGCCGCCGAGCGGCCGCTCGCACGCTCACTCAGCCGCAGGTGGACGAGCTCTCCGCTTCGCACCCGACCGACGCTTACAACGTCCGGCGTCGCGCTGCCGAGGACGACGGGCGCCGACGCGAGCCGCCCGAGCTCGAGGGCGACATCGCGCGCCTGGTATCGCGGCGTCCGGTCGGACTTGTACGCCGCGTCGTGCTCCTCGTCCACGACCACGAGCCCGATGTGTTCGAGCGGTGCGAGCACCGCCATCCTCGTCCCCACCACGACGCGGACCTCCCGCGCCCGGATCCGGCGCCACTCATCGGTCCGTTCGCCCTCGCCCAGCGCGCTGTGGAGGAGCCCGACCTCGAGGTCGAGATCGGCGCGGAGCCGGTCGAGGAGCGGCACGGCGAGGGCGATCTCAGGCACGAGGATCAGTGCGTCGCGCCCGGTTGCGAGCACTCCCGCGATGGCCGCGGCATACACCGCCGTCTTGCCGCTCGCGAGGACACCGTCGAGGAGGATCCCCTCGAACCGACGATCGCGGCTCCGGCCGACGATCAGGTCCACGGCCCGCTGCTGCTCGAGCGTGAGCGCGGCGCCTGCGGGAAGGCTTCGGCGCCCGCCCGCGACCCGGCCCTCCAGCGGCCGCCGTTCCTGCACCCGCGTCTCGAGCTGCACCAACCCCCGTTCGGCCAGGCTCTTGATCGCGCCGGGGCCGTGCCGCTCCGCCAGTCTCGCCGCCGCGATCCCGCGACCGTCGGAGATCGCCCCGTCCCGCCCGGCGAGCTGCTCCCGGAGCTCGAGAAGGACGCCTCGCTGCCGTGCTCCGAGCGCCCTGCCCGGCTGCGCGTCCCCGGCCAAGAGCGCGTGCGCGGTCCTCTCGCCCGCCTCCGAAAGCGTCGCCCACCGCTCGCGACGGCTTCTGGCGGTCGGCGCCTCGATCCGCCACTCCAGCTTCACCCGACCGGCGCGCGCCTCGGAGCGGAGACTCCGGAGAAGCATCTCCCGGCTGCTGGTCGTGCGGATCTCGCGAACGGGCAGGCCGGCCGCTCCCGCCGCACGGATCGCCGCGACCGCTTCGACTGCGGGTGCTCCCGCCCGAGCCTCGGCGATCCCGGCGTCCCCGTCGGCAGCGGTGGTCCGGTCCGAGTCGACCGCCGTCGCGACGAGCTCGAGGCGCTCCAGCATCCCAGGCGGGAGCATCGCGCGGATCGCGAGCGCCGGAGGCACCAGGTAATGCTCGGCGACATACCGGGCGAGCGCGAGCTGCAGACGGGGGAGGAGCGGCCCGTCCGTCCGGACCCGTTCGAGGATCGGCTTCGTCTCGATCCCTTCTCCGGGCGCGTCGCCCTCGTCGAGGACGACGGCGAGCGCCTGGCGTCGACCGAACTCGACGAGCACCGCTTCGCCCGCCGCGACGTCCGCGAGCAACGGCGGGAGATGGTAGGTATAGGCGCGAGCACCCGGGACACCGGCCGCGTCGATGGCGACCTGGACGTATCGGCGGGCCGCCACGCTACTAGAAGGTGATCGTTCGGTCCGGGTGCGACCTGTGCTCGGCTTCGATGATCTCGTTGATCTCGCGGGCCGTCCGGTCGGGTCTGCCCGTCTCGTTCACCACCACGTAGTCGTAGTCGGCCTGGTGCCCGAGCTCTTCGGCAGCGTCCCGCCGGCGCCGTTCCACCTGTTCGGGTGTCTCCGTGCCGCGGCCCACGAGCCTCCCCACGAGCTCCTCCAGCGACGGGGGTGCGACGAAGATCAGGAGCGCCTGAGGTACCTGCGCGCGGACCTTCTCGGCGCCGTGGACGTCGATCTTGAGGATCGCGTCACGGCCGCTCTCGAGCGCCTCCACGACCTGGTCCGCGGGCGTACCGGCCCAGTGATCGTGGACCGGCGTCGCCTCGAGGAACGCGCCCTGCTCGCGCAGGCGCTGGAAGCGCTCCTCGCTCACGAAGTGGTAGTCGATACCGTCGAGCTCCTGCGGCCTCCGCTCACGCGTCTTGTACGTCACCACGAAGTGGCGCTTGCCGTCGGGGTGGCTCTCCTTCAACGCCCGGAGGATCGTGTCCTTACCGACGCCGGAGGGCCCGGAGATGATGACGAGCATCGCCCCCGGCGCTCCGACGCACCGCACGTCAGGAGAGCGCGCGAGCGTCATCGTGGCGCAGCCGCTCGAGGACTGCCTCGAGCTCTTGGGGGAGCGGCGCGGTGACCTGGATCAGTCGGTCCCCGGAGGGCGCGGCGAGTTCGAGCCGGGACGCGTGGAGGAAGAGGCGGGACAGGCCCTCCGGACCTCTGCGTGCACTCCCCATCGCATAGACGGGATCACCGGCGACGGGATGACGGATCGACGCGAGGTGGACCCGGATCTGGTGCGTCCGGCCCGTCACCAGGTCGAGCTCGAGGAGCGTCCAGCCGCGCAGCCGCTCCTTGACCTGGTATCCCGTCGTCGCAGGTCTGCCGTCGGGCACGACCGCCATCCTCAGGCGGTTCCGCGGGTCCCGCCCGATCGGCGCCTCGATCCGGCCGGCGGCAGCCGCGACGTCGCCCCACACGAGCGCCAGATACCGCTTCTTGATCCGGCGCGCCTTGAGCTGCGCCATCAGCGACGCCTGCGCCGCGTCGTGCTTGGCGACCATGATCAACCCGCTCGTATCCCGGTCGAGCCGGTGAACGATGCCCGGCCGGGCGACGCCCGCGATGCCGCCGAACGACCGTCCGATCAGGTCGCCGTCGTCGTCCCGTTGCCGCTCGAGGCCGAGCAGCGCGTTGACGAGCGTCCCGCTGCGATGACCGGGGGCGGGATGGGTCACCAGCCCGGCCGGCTTGTCGACGATCAGCAGGTCGTCGTCCTCGTAGACGATGGCGAGCGGGATCCGCTCGGGTGTCAGCTCCAGCGACGCGACCTCGGGTACATCGAGCTCGACTGTCGTGCCTGGTTGGAGCACCGCGTTCGCCTTGAGCGGCTTCCCGTCCAGCGTCAGGCGGCCCTCGGCGATGAGTCGCTGGACGTACGCGCGAGAGAGACCGGACGCGTCAGCGACGAATCGATCCACGCGGCCTCCGGCGGCTCCAGCGGGGACGCCGACGGTGATCCGCCCCGGCACGTCAGATCCGCCCCGGCACGTCAGCGGCTCACCCGGCCGCCGGGCTCCGGCGTCGGCGTCGCGGCGGTGACCCCGCCTCGGTCCTCTTCGGGCGACTCCGAGGAGCGTCTCCCCGACCGATCGCCCAGCAGTCCGATCGTGACGAGCGCGACGATGGCGGTGCTGATCGACGCGTCAGCGACGTTGAACGTGTACCAGCGAAGATCGCCGACGCCCATGTCGACGAAGTCGATGACGTAGCCGAACCGTACGCGATCGATGAAGTTGCCGAGGGCACCCCCGAGCAGCAAACCGAGCGCGACCGTCAGGAGCCGGGACCTCCATCCGTGGCGCGCCTGGTAGTAGACGATGAACGCGATGACGGCGAGGCTCGCGATCGCGAGGATCGGCGCCGCCTCGCCGAAGAGCCCGAAGATCCCGCCCTCGTTGTAGGACTTCGCGATCCGGACGTTGTCACCGAGGACCGGCGTTGGTGCGTCGTACCCAGGAGTCGGCCCACGGGTCCAGGCTGGCCGGAAATCCGCATCGACGAACGCTTTGGAGAGCTGGTCGGTGATGACGACCGCCAGTGCAAGACCCGCGAAGAGCACCCAGCGCCGGGTTCGGACGCTCCCCCCGGACTCCGCGTGCGTCTCCGTCATCTGCCCATGCTAGCCGAGCGTTTCCCGGCGCCGCAACGCGACCCGAGCCTGCCCTGACTCGAGTACGACCTCGCCGTGGTAGATGCCGTCGCCGAGGCCATCCTGATGGTCTGGCAACTCGCCCACGCGGACCTGATCGGCCAGCGTCTCGCTGGCGATGGCCGGGATGAACCGCTCGAGCCGTGCTGCGATCTCGAGGCCGGTGTCCAGCCACAGCTCGATCCGGTCGTCCAGCTCCAGCTCAGCCTCCTTGCGGAGGTCCTGTACCGCCCGCGTCAGCTCCCGTGCGTCGCCCTCGGCGCGGAGCTCATCGGTCAGGGTGGTGTCGAGAACGACGACGATCCCCTCGTCGTGGGCAACCGCCGTCCCCGGCCGTGGTGTCGCGAGGATCTCGACCTCGTCGGGTCCGAGCGTCACCCCCGCCAGCCTCACGCTGCCGCCGGGAAGGAACTCCACCTCGTTCCCGCGAGCGGCAGCCATGACTGCAGGGACCCGGGCGCCGAGCTTCTTCCCGATCACCGGTAGCAGCGGCTTGACGCGCCGCTCGACCAGCTCGGACTCGTCGCCGATGAGCTCGACCGACTTGACGTTCAGCTCTTCCGCCAGCAGCGCCAGCAGCTCCCGTTGACCCGCGTCAGGACCGGCGTCGGCGAGGCCGCGGGGTAGGGCGAGCCAGATCCGTGCCAGCGGCTGACGGACCCTGATGCCGGCCTGGTTGCGCAGTGTCCGACCGAGCTCGACCGCCCGGAGCAGCATCGCCATCTGCTCCTCGAGTCGAACGTCCCGGTCGCCGGCGAGCTCCTCGTCCGGCCACCGCGTCAGATGGACCGAGTCCGGCGCGTCGGCGCCCACGCCCACCACCAGCACCTGGTGGATCTGCTCTGCGATGAACGGCAGCAGCGGCGCGACGATCCGGGCGAACCCGGACAGGGCGGCGTAAAGTGTCGCGAAGGCGGCATCGCGGTCCGCGCGGTCTTCGCTCCGCGAGAAACGCCGACGCGTACGGCGGAGGTACCACGTCGAGAGCTCCTCGATGTGGTGCCCGATCTTCTCCGCCGCGGCTCGTGCGTCGTAGTCCTCGAGGTCGCGCCGGACCTCGACGGCGAGACGAGCAGTGCGCGAGGCGATCCAGCGGTCGAGTACGGGGCGCTTTCCGCTCGTCCCACGGGCGTGTTGCAGACCGCCGTCGCCGCGGTCGTCGACACGACCGCCACCGCCGTCGGCGACGCCCGAGTCGACGGGCCGCCACGCCGATAGCCGCGCGTAGGTGACGAAGAACGCGAACACGTTCCACAGGACGAGCAGTTCCCGCCGCGCCTCGTCCGCGGCGCGATACCCGAACAGCATGTTGTCCTCGGGCCGCTGCTTCACGTACATCCAGCGCATGACGTCGACGCCGATCCGGTCCGCCGCCTCGTTGAACTCGATCGCGTTCCCCCAGCTCTTGTGCATCGGGCGGCCGTCTTCGGCAAGGAGCGTCGCGTATCCCAGGATCGTCCGGAACGGAGCGTCTCGGCGGAGGACCGTGCTCATGGCCAGGAGCGAGTAGAACCAGTTCCGGAACTGACCCGGGAAGCTCTCGGTGATGAAATCCGCCGGGAACCAGCGCTGCCAGTACTGGGGGTCGCTCCGGTAGAACATCGTGCTGAACGGCACGATGCCCGCATCGAGCCAGGGGTTGCCGACGTCCCTGATCCGCTCGACCGACTCGCCGCAACCGCCGCAGCGGATCTTCACGGCGTCGACGAACGGCCGGTGAGGCGTGTGTCCCTCGAACGCCTCCCAGCCTTCGACCGCTCGTTCCTCCAGCTCCTCCCGGGAGCCGACGACGTCGACGCGTCCGCAGTTCGCGCAGTCGTAGATGGGCAGCGCGAGACCCCAATAGCGTTTCTTGCTGATCATCCAGTCGTGCATCGTGCGCAGCCAGTCGAGCTCGCGCTCGTACCCGAACCCGGGGATCCATCGGATCTGGTCGACGACGTCCATGATCTGGTAGCGCAGGCTCCGGTCGACCTGCTCCGGCGTCAGCTGCTCCCGCGGCACGTCGTAGACCTCGCCCATCGAGATGTACCACTCGTCGACGAGGCGGAAGACGAGTGGCGTCCCGCATCTCCAGCAGTGCGGGTAGCGGTGGACGTACGCCTCCAGCCGGTAGAACCTCTTGTGCCACTTGAGGTGCTCCACGATGGGGTCCGTCACATCGCGCACGTCGCGGCCGGTCAACCACCCGAACCCCTCCACGAACACGCCGTTGTCGTCGAGCGGGGCGACCGCGGGTAGCCCGAGCGTCTTGCCCAGCTGGTAGTCCTCGGCCCCGCACCCCGGTGCGATGTGGACGATCCCGGTCCCCTCCTCTTCCCCGACCTCGTCCCAGCCGACGACCCGGTGGACGTACGCGTCTGCCGGGCCCGTCCCCCGCCGCCTTCCCGCGCGCTCGCCGCCGGGTCCGAACGCCTGCTGCACCGCGGGGAGCTCGTCGAACGGTCCTTCGTACCTCCACCCCACCAGGTCGGTCCCCGGACGCTCCTCCAGCACCTCGAACGGACCGTCGAGCGCCGACTTGAGGGTCCCCCTCCCGAGCCAGAACGTCTCGTCTCCCTGGTGGACCTTCACGTACCGGAGGTCCTCGCCGACGGCCGCGGCGACGTTGGAGGTCAAGGTCCAGGGGGTCGTCGTCCAGACGAGGAGCGACTCGCCTGGCCGATCGGTGAGGGGGAGCTTCACCGTGAGCCCAGGGTCCTCGCGGTCCTGGTAGCCCTCGTTCATCTCCATCTGCGACAGCCCGGTCCCGCAGCGTGCGCACCAGGGCATGGAGTCGTGTCCCTTGTAGAGCCAGCCCCGCCTGTGACACTCCGCGAGGAAGCCCCAGATGAGGTAGTTGTTCTCGTTCGAGAAGGTGAAGTACGAGCCGCCGAGGTCGGGCATGCCGAGCCGCCCGACGATCATCTCCACGGTGTCGGTCACCGGCCCGTTCCTGCCCGCGACGGTGATGACGCGTCCGGGGTCTTCCGCGATCAGGTCGCGCAGCCTGCGCAGCTCGTTCGGGTCGTCCCAGTCCATCCACATCCCGAGTCTGATGGACTGCTCCGTCTGGAGCGCCGCGTAGTTCAGGACGCGCTGCTTGCACAGGTTCACGAACTCGGCGATGCCGTACCGCTCGATGTCGCGCTTGCTCGTGAACCCGAGCTCTCGCTCGACGTTCACCTCGACCCACAGTCCCTGGCAGTCGAAGCCGTTCTGCCAGCGCTGCTCGTGTCCGAGCATCGCGTTGAAGCGCTGGAACAGGTCCTTGTACGTCCGACCCCACCCGTGGTGGACGCCCATCGGCGCGTTGGCCGTGATCGGCCCGTCGAGGAACGACCATCGCGGTCCGCCCACCGTTTGCCGCCGCAGCCGCGCGAACGCCTGCCGCTCACGCCAGAGCTGCAGGATCGCGTGCTCCTGACGGGCGAAGTCAGGCGGGTTCGGGACGGTCGTGAAGGGTGAGTCAGGCACGGACGGTCACAGGGGGGCTACGAGGGATGACGGTCCGAACAGGATACCGAACGCCGGTGTCGCGACGGTGACTGCGTCGGTCGCAGGCGAGAAGCCGCCGGCGACCCGCTATGCCTTTTCGGTGACGCGGTACTCGAGGTAGCGGCCGGTCATCAGGCGGGTCTGCGCGTCGAGCGCGGGGAGGTTGGTGAACAGGATGCCGACCACGGGGACGGCCGCCCACTGCAGGTACTTGATGAGCCCCCCGAGACGCCCCCACGTGCGCGGCACGGGTGGTGCCAGCTGGTCCTCGATGTAGGCCAGGACGATGAGTGCGGTGAGCGCCGCGGTGAGCATGATCGACGAGTAGAAAGGCAGGTTCTGCCCGAGGGTCGTGCTCCTGAACGCGGGGTTCAGGAGGAGCGGCAGGTTCGAGCCGAAGATGAGCACGAACGGGGCGATCGCCCAGTTGATGTGGTCCGACCACAGGAAGGCGAGTCTCCGCACTCGCAGACGAAGCGGGATCTCTCGGTGCGACAGCGCCTGGCGAACGTAGAAGGGGATGTCGGTCACGCCATATGCCCACCGCCGGATCTGCGTGTACTGCTGCGCAAGGGTCCGGGGATACGACTTCGCCCGCACGGCGTCACCGTAGATCGGGATGAACAGGGGCTCCGCGCGGAACGAGCCGGCGTACGTGAAGAAGCTGCGCCAGTAGAACCTGGAGTCCTCGGGGATGGCGTCGGTCGCCCAGTAGCCGACGTCATGGACGGTCTGCAACGCGACGGAGTACGAGCTGAAGCTGATCAGCCGCTCGCGGTTCAACGATCGCCACATATGGACGTGACTGGAACCGATCGCGACAAGGCGGACCGGCAGCGGGACTTCCCACAGATTGTTGTGGAACAACGGGACCGGTTGATAGAGCCGCCGTTCTCGATCCGGGTCAACGGCGAACTGGTAGGCGAGGTGGGCCAGGTACTGCCGATGGACGCGGTAGTCGGAGTCGAGGTCGGTGACGAGGACGCGCGTCGCGTCGTAGCCACGCTCGACGAGCTCCCGGTAGAGCCAGCGTCCTCCGTAGGCCATCGCGCTCGACTTGCCGACCACGATGCCCGGGTCGAGCGGGTCGAGGATGTGGAAGAAATGAGCGAACCGGTCCCCGAAGATCTCCCGCAGCCGCGCGACGTTCTCGCGTCCGCCGTGGTCGGTCTCGCGCGTGATGATCGCGACGATCTTCCGCTCACTCGGCCACTCTGCCGCGACGAGGGCGACCAACGTCTCGTAGAGCTTCTCGAAGGGTTCCGTGTACGTCGGGATCAGGGCGACCTGGACGATCGATTCGGGGTCGACGACGTCGACCCGTGTCGCCTGGAGCCGGCGTACCTCGTTGAGCTCGGTCTCGATCAGGTGGGCTACCCGCTTCCCCCCTCTTGCCGCCAGGCGCTCGCCGCGCCGCTGCAGCTCGGCCACCCGCTGCAGCACGGCGTCGAGACGCGCGACGAGGACCCGCTCACGGGCCGGGAGATCCCGCAGTCCCCTCAACCGATCCGTCCAATCGAAGGCCAGCACCGTGCGCATCCGGAGATAGGCGACGCCCACGCTCGCGGCAAGCACCGTCCCTCGCGCGAGCCAGTAGAAGTCGAACGAGAGCACGAACCAGGCGACCAGCTCCGGGTAGCCCACGCTCGACACGATCAGCGACACGATGAGGAGCCACGTGATGAGGCCGGGGAGGATCTCGAGGATCCGGACGACGTGCGGCGACAGTTCGGTGCGCGTGCCCGGGAAGGTGGCCGCAGCCGGGGCGCTCCGGCTCGCCTCGACCGCCTGCGGGGCGCCCGCAGGAGTGGTCGCCGGAGATGTGGGGCCGGAAGGCGGCGGCGTCATCTGGCCTGGCTCAGCGACCGCGGATGTCGTCGGCCGCGGGTCGGCGTTTCAGAAGATCGGGGTCAGCCAGTGCGAGTAGGCAGGAAGCCGACCACGCACCGCGTCGAAGTAGAGGTCCTTGACGCTCTGGGTGACCGGGCCGATGCGGCCCGTCCCGATCGCCCGATGGTCGATCGAGATCACAGGCGAGATCTGCGCGCCCGTCCCACACAGCAGGACCTCGTCGGCGACGTACAGCTCCGATCGATCGATCGAGCGCTCGACCGTCTCGATGCCCAGCTCGTTGCGCGCGATCTCCATCAGCCCCGTCCGGGTGATGCCCTCCAGGATGTCGTCCGTCACGGCCGGGGTGATCAGCTTGCCGTCGCGGACGATGAACAGGTTCTCGGCACTGCCTTCGGACGCATGGCCGTCGAGCGTCAGCACGATCGCCTCGTCGTACCCGTTCAGTTGCGCTTCCGTCTTCGCGAACGCGCTGTTGACGTACGCGCCCACGATCTTCGACCGAGCGGGGATGGAGACGTCGCTGTTCCGGCGCCACGAGACGGTCTGTGCGCTGATGCCGCCGGTGGTGTCGATGTACTCGCCGAACGGGATCGAGAAGATCACGAGGTTGCTATCGAGGTTGTGGAGCCGGACGCCGATCAGCTCGCTCGACTTGTACGCGGTGGGCCGGATGTACACGTCCTCGCGCAGCCCGTTCCGGCGCAGCAGCTCGACCGTGATCTCCACCAGCTCCTCGGCGGTGTGGCCGAGATCGATGAGCATGATCTTGGCGGAGTTCTGAAAGCGGCGGAAGTGCTCCAGGAGCTTGAGCCCGTAGAGCTGGCCCTGCTCCTGGTTCCAGTAGGCGCGGATCCCCTCGAAAGTCGCGGTCCCATACAGGAACCCGTGGGTCATGACGCCGATCTTGGCGTCGACGAGGGGGACGAACTCGCGGCCGAAGTAACACTCGAGATCCACGGCGCCGGGGAGACGACCGGTCGCTTCAAGCGACGCGACGGCCGGTACCGGAGTGGCCTCCTCTGTCGCGTCGCTCGGGTCGAGTGGCGCGTGGGCAGGCCTCTCGGCCGTCTGTCTAGTGAGCATCCGGGCCGAGTATACCGGAGAGCCACCCGGCGACCGACGCGCCCACGAGGGCGAGATACAGGGCGTAGAACACACCCCCGAGCAGCAGCGAGCGTCCGGTGAGGATGCCCCTCGTCATCATCGGGACGAAGATCACCGCGGTCGACACGAAGGCGATCCCGGCCGACGCGAACGTCACGATCGACGCGGACGAGATGGCCCAGCTCTCGGCCGCGAACAGCAGCGCGACGACGACGGGGATGCAGGACTGGAACACCATGGCGCCGGTGATGTTCCCGAGCGCGAGCGTGTCCTTCCCCTGCCTGATCCAGATGATGCTGTTGAACTTCTCGGGGAGCTCGGTCGCGATGGGCGCCACGACCAAAGCGAGGATCGCGGGCGCGACCCTGAGCTGCGTCGCCAGGTGCTCGACGGCGTCCACGAACACGACCGCGCCGATGAGGATCAGGCCGAGTGAGACGAGCACCTGACCGACGACGACGCGCAACCGCGGCGCGTGAGGGTCCTGACGGTAGCCGGTCACGTCGACGCGATGGAAGCGGAGTGGCGCGAGGTCGACCTCGACGTCTTCCGTGCTCTCGACCCCTGCCTCGCCGACGAAATGCGCACGCACGTAGAGGGCGTAGAGCACGACGAGCAGGACGGCGGCTCCGACGCGGACCGGGCCGGACCAGGCCGCGTCCGCGGGCAGGAACGCGGCCGCCACAGCGATCCCGTACGTCATCAGGAAGTAGCGGATGTCCTTGCCCAGGACCCCGGTGTCGACGGGCATGCGGTCGCCCCGGGGGCGCCGACGTGCCTGGGCCAGGACGGCGGCACCCGTGACGAACATCGCGAGCGTCGACAGCATGAAGGGTGCTCCCAGGATGGCTCCGACACCGATCTCGTGCGAGTCCTGCACGGCAGCACCTGCCGTCGGCACGAGGATCGCGACCATCGGGATCATCGTTTCGGGAAGAGCAGTCCCAACGGCGGCGAGGACGCTTCCCACGGCCCCCTCGGCCAGCTTCAGTTTGTGCCCGAACCACTCGATCCCGTTGGTGAACAGCTCGGCGCCGAACAGGATCACCACGAGTGCGACGAGGAGAAAGAGAACGTCCACGCTCGGCGCCGCCCTTACCCGAGCGTCAGTGCGACTGCGACGGACAAGGCAAGGACGGCAAGCACGCTCGCCGCGACCGCCGTCGCGTATCGGTCCCCTGCCCGCGCGTAGCCGGCGAGCGCGAGCGTGACGCGCGCCGACGGGAGGGCGAGGATCAGCAGGAGCCCGAGCCACAGGAACCCCTCGGGTCGCAGCGCGAGCAGATCCGACACCATCCGACCCAGCTCCACGGGCGGAGCCGCCGTCTCGAACGGCGCGCGCCCGGCCGCTAGGCTGAGCAACGACGCAGCGGCGACGACGAGGACGCTCGACAACGTCCCCGCACTCAGGAGGCGCGCGATCCTGTCGATCGTCGCGTCGGCACGTGTCTCAGTCACGAGGCACCGCCAGGAGTGAGAAGCCGAGCGCGCGTGCGGCCATCTCGATCGAGACATACATGAGCACCGCCACGAAGAGCAGCCGCAGGATCGGCACCGGGACCCGGTGCGACATGCGCGAAGCCGCCGAGGCTCCGACGAACACGCCGGCGACCACGGGGGCCGCGACGTACGGGTCGACTGCTCCGCGAAGGAGATAGAAGACCGCGCTCGCCGACGCCGTGACGCCGATCATCAGGTTGCTCGTCGCGGTGGCGACGCGCAACGGCACACCCATCACCAGGTGCATGACGGGGACCTTCACGAGTCCTCCCCCGACACCCATGAGGGCGGCCACGATCCCGGCGAATGCGCTCAACGAGAAGCCGAGGGGCAGCCGGCGGACGACGTACGACTCCCCGCGGCCCGCGCCCGCCGGAGCATCTGCGGTTCTCCGCGTCTCCGCGTCGTCCGCCTCGCCACCCGTCCCGGTAGCACGATCGACGCCAGTGGCGTCGGAAGAACCAGCCACCGCCGCGTCACCGAGACCGGTGGCAAGCGTCGCACGCGGGGAGGGCGTCGACGACAGTTCGGTGTCGACCCCCGGCGGGGTCATCGCGGCTGTTCGGTCCCGCCGTCCCGCGCGAAGCATCGTGAAGCTGGTGTAGGCAAGCATCATGGCGAACCCGGCGGCGAGCAAGCGTTCCGATAGCGCGAAGGCGATCAGACCGCCCACGAGCCCGCCGACGGCCGTTGCGAGCTCGAGCGTCATACCGAGTCGCAGATCCGCGACCCGCCGCTCCAGGTAGACCGCGGCGCCGGCGGACGAGGTCGTGATCACGGCGAGCAGGCTGACCGCGACGGCCTCGCGGAAGGACACGCCGAACACGAGCGTCAGGAACGGCACGATCAGGATCCCGCCGCCGAGACCGAGGAGCGCACCGAACGCCCCGGCGACGGCACCGCCGCCGGCCAGCAGGAGCGTCAGCGCCACGGAACCGGTCCCGTCAGCGCGGCCACTCCGCGCTCGAGGGCGGCGGCGCTAGGGCCGGAGGTGTTGAGGCGCGTACGGGAGCAGCGCCACATGCCGCGCGCGTTTGAGGGCGATCGAAAGCTCACGCTGGTGCTCGGCGCACGTGCCGGTCTTCCGGCGCGGCTCGATCTTCGCGCGCTCGGACAGGTAGCGGCGAAGCCGATTGATCTCCTTGTAGTCGATCTGCACGCTGTTGTCCGCGCAGAACGAGCAGACCTTGCGGCGGCGGCGATCTCGATAGAAGTCGTCACGTCGGCGGGAGCGCGTCGGGGGCATCTGGTTCCTCTCGCTTGTGGGTGATCGGAAAGGCTGGTCGTGAAGTCGTCAGAACGGTAGATCGTCGTAGTCGTTGGGGCCCTCGGGCGATCCGCCGTCCGGAGTCCCACGCGATGGTCGACTCGCGCGGGCGGGCTCCCCTCCCGCGAAGTCGCCCTCGTCGCGAGGTCGAGGGTCGAGCGCGGTCACGGTGTTCGCGATGACCTCGGTCGTGTACCGCTTCTGCCCGTCCTGCCCTTCCCACTGCCGGGTCTGGAGACGACCCTCGACGTAGACCTTGCGGCCCTTCCGGAGGTTCTCGGCGGTGCGTTCGGCGAGAGCCGCCCACGCCACCACCCGGAACCACTCGGTCTCCTCGCGCCACTCGCCCTGCGGATCCTTGAAGTTCCGATTGACCGCGACCGTGAACTGCGTGACCGCCTGGCCGCTCGGCGTGTAGCGCATCTCGGGGTCCCGCCCCAGGTTGCCGATGATCATCACCTTGTTCAGCGACACGGCTTCCGGCTCCTGCTACACGGCGGACGTGTGGATCGATGCGAGCCCGGCGTCATCACTCGATCGCCGCCGGCGCGGCTTCGCTCTCCGACTCGTCGATCAGCTCCGCGTCCGCCTCCGGCTCCTCTTCCTGAGGCGGCGCGACGTCGGCCTCAGCCTCGGGGGCGGCCGCACGCCGGACTGCAGCGGGGCGCTCGACGCGGGTGACGAGGTGCCGCATCACTTCCTCGGTGATGTTCAGGCCGCGCTCCAGCTCCGCGACGACTTCAGCCGGCGCGTCGAATACCAGGATGTAGTAGGAGCCGTCACGGTAGCTCGCGATGGGGTATGCGAGGCGACGCCTGCCCCAGGGGCTGACCTTGATGATCTGCCCGCCGCCCGTCGTGATGGTACGGGTCGAGCGATCGAGCGTGGCCTGGACGCGATCATCAGGGACGTCCGGGCGCAGCACGAGCATGAGCTCATAGCGACGCATGATGAGAAGACTCCTTCCCTTGGGATGTGTCCCGCTCGGGCGCGAAGCCGGCCGTCGGAACTGAAAGGAACGCGGCGAGTATAGCGGGGCGCGTTCTGCTGTTACTGCTGCGTCTGCGTCTCCGGGCAGGGCTCGGTGACGAAGGCCTCGTACGACGTCTCGTGCAGCACCGCGCGTACGGCGTCGATTCGGCCGTTGCCGAAACAGTAGTCGTAGCCCTTCGTCTCGGTCTGCTCCGCACCGATCAGGTCGATCGTCGTCGACTGCAGGTAGTCCTCCACCTGCTGCGGCCGCATGACGACGTCAGTTTCGCCCGCATCCGTTCCGATACGCCCGTACTGGCTGACGATCAGGGCGGCCACGCCCGCGGCATGTGGCGATGCCATCGAGGTGCCCTGGATGCAGCCCCAGACGTTGCCCGGGATCGTCGAGAGGACCTGGTTGCCGCAGGGGCCCGGCGTCTCGCCCCGGCGGTTCCGCGAGTTCCCGCCGGGTGCCGCGACGTCCGTCATCCCGAAGCCGTAATTGGAGTAGTACGCCTTCTCGCTGCTCGGCCCGAGCGACATCGTCCCGATGACGCCCTCGGTCTCCGCCGGCACCACCTCGCACTCGTTCTCGTACGGCTCCGGCGGGTGGGCCAGGTCGTAGTCCGAGTTCCCCAGCGCGGCGACAGGGACGACCCCCTGGTTCCGCGCGTACTGGATCGCGCGCTCGTTCGCCTTCCGGAACGCCCGTTGGACCGGGTCGGTCATGCACTTGAGCTCCGTGGACGAAAGGAACGTGTCATCGTCCACGAAATAGCTCATGTTGATGACTTCGAACTTCGCATCGCCGGCGTAGGTGATCCCTGCGACCGAGGCACTCGAGTAGCAGTAGCCGATGGTGTCGCAGACCTTGACGGGGATGAGCGTGACGTTCGGCGCCACTCCGACGACCCCGTGGTGGTTGGCGCGCGCCGCCACGATCCCTGCGACATGGGTCCCGTGGAACCCGTTGTCGGTGCACGGATCCGGGTTCCCCACGCCGGGGCCGGCGGGGACGAAGTCGCGTCCGTTCGCGCAGTCGACGTTCGTTCCGTCGGTGTCGAAGACGAAGTCGAGATGCCTACCGTCGATACCCGTGTCGAGGATCCCGACCTGCACCGCACGAGATCCCGCCTGCGTCGTGTGCGCCTGGGGTGCCCTGATCAGCTCCATGCTCCACTGCAGCCCTTCGAGCGGGTCTGCATGCGGCTCGGGTCCACCCGGAGGACAGTCGGGGTCATCCGCATCGCACGGCGGGTGATCCTCGGCGATCACGGTCAGCTCCCCGCTGTCGATCGCCTCCTGGTAGCTCGGCAGGGCCTTCCAGACGAAGTCCTCCGCGACCTCCTCCACCAGCCCGTACGTACGCAGGACTTCGGCGAACGTCGCGACATTCGAGTCGACGATCATCACGCCGATCTGCTTCGATAGGTCGAGGCTGACCTCGCCGCCCGCGACCTTGACGATCGAGACCGCGTATTCGTGGTTCAGCGCGTAGTCGCCGCCCAGGGCGTAGCTCCCGTCCACGGCGTATGTACCCTCGAACACCACGATGTACCGCTTCGTTTCGCCTGTCTCGGCGCTGACGACGGTGGGCAGGACGAGGGCGCTCGCCAGGAGGGCTCCAGCGAAGGTGGCAAGGACACGCCGCGCGCGCCTCCGAGGTGATGTCGCAGAAGTGGACAACTCGGCCTCCTAAGACGTCTAGGTCCGACAGCGGGTGCCGGTGCGACGCTAGGGCACCACTCCACCGGGTGTCAATCCCTCATGAAAAAGTACTAGTGCAGTCTGGCGTAGCGCGGAGGCCAGATGACGAAGGTGCGGAACCATCAGGGCACGTGATCGTTCGGCGCGAGCGCTCTCCGTCGGAGGTGTGGGAGGCGCGGACGTGTCACCGTGGTCGGCGTCCACCGCGCCGGCTGCACAGGGCCGGACAGGGCGTTGGTGCCGAAGCAGGGGTTCGAACCCTGACGCCCTTGCGGGCAGCGGAGTTTAAGTCCGCCGCGTCTGCCAGTTCCGCCACTTCGGCCGCGGGCGTCGCACACGCGGGCGCCCCCGTGGTCAGTCTACGGCGCTCCACTCTGCGCGCGACGCGCCCTCACGGGCGGCGTTGGTACCATGCCCGCGGCGCGAGCATCCGCGCGCGGCATCCCGCGTCTCTCGGACGCCCTTCTATCCGAGGTGATCCTGTGAACCATCGCACCCTTCTCATCGCCATCGCAGCGTCTGGTGCGTTGCTCCTGAGCGCGTGTGCCGCTACGCCTACGGGCACGACCGGCGGCAGTCCGGCTGGCGGCGCCACGACGTCACCTGCAGCCGCGACCGCCGCCGACACTCCGGTCACGAGCCCGACCGAGGCCGCGACGGCGGCTGACACTGCGGCCCCGACCGCTGCGGATACCGGCGCGGCCCCCTCCGGCACGGCGGCCCTCCCCTCGTTGAACCCTCACGGGGCCCCCGAGCTCGAAGCGCAGTTGCCCGACCAGATCGGCGGTTCGCCCTTGACGAAGGAAAGCTATGCGGGCGCGGAGCTGGCTGCGCAGCCCAGCGCGGCCTCCTTCCTCGCGGTCCTCACCGAGGTCGGTGCCGAGCCCACCGCGGCGAGTTTCGCGTACGGGACTACCCAGAACCGGGACGCGGTCGGCGCCCTCCGAGTCATCGGCGCGGATCCCGAGCAGCTCGTCCAGTCGTTCGTGAGGAACACCCAGCAGCAGGGTGCGGCGGTCGGCCAGGCGACCATCAACGGCAAGCAGGTGACGACCGTCAGCGACGTCCTGGGCTTCGAGGGTCAGGAATACGTCTACACGACCGGCGACACCCTGTTCTTCGTCATCGCCGCTGATCGAGCGCTGGCCGCCGAGGCACTCAACGCGTTGCCGTAAGGCCGCGCGCGAAACCGGACCGGGAGTGTCGGGGGCACATCAGCGTCAACCCCGACACGTACGAACTCGTCTGGGTCGGCGGGCGCGGATCCGCCTGGAGTGGCGGCGCGAGCGGGGATCCGAGTGATCCGTGCGGGGAAAGTGGAGGCGACGACCGGATTCGAACCGGTGAATAGAGGTTTTGCAGACCTCCCCCTTAACCACTTGGGTACGTCGCCTCGACGCGAGCCGGCAGGGGTCCGGCTCAACAGAGCTTGGCTGGCCCTCGAGGATTCGAACCTCGGTTCACGGATCCAAAGTCCGCTGTCCTACCACTAGACGAAGGGCCAGCGGGGGGGTCGACTCGGACGTGCTCCGCCGGTTCGCGGCGACCGGCGGCGGGCCGGATGGGAGAAGTGGAGCGGAAGACGGGACTCGAACCCGCGACCCTCACCTTGGCAAGGTGATGCTCTACCAACTGAGCCACTTCCGCTCGTCATGCCTGCCGTCCCGGTCAGCCTCGAGGCTGGTGCCGAGAGCCAGATTCGAACTGGCGACACCGTGATTTTCAGTCACGTGCTCTACCAACTGAGCTATCTCGGCGTCGGATCGGCCGACGACTATTGAACCGCACGCGTGTCGGGGCGTCAAACTCCCTCGCGTCGGCCTCGATCGCGCCCCCGTGTCATCGCCGCCGATCATGCTTAGCGCCCTTCACCCGTCCCGGCGATGGTGGTCGAGGATGAAGGCGACCGGATCGGGTGCGTCGCGAGGGATGTCACGCCACCGCCCGAGGTTTTCACCTGCCTCGAAGGCCGCCTGACCCTTGGCTTCCTCGACGCTCGCGTGTGACGTCTCGCCGCCGAACTCCCCGTCGCGGGTGTACCGCGTGAGCCGCACGCGCGACGACTCCTCGGCCGTCTCCTCGATGAGCATCAGGTCCGGCCATGGGATGCCCTTGTGTGGCTTCGCGGACGATCCCGTCACTCTCGCCCAGACCCGGACGCCCACGCTCATCCTCCATCGAGACCGAACCACCACTCCCACCGGATCGGAGTCGGACGAGGATACGGGACCACACGGCCCTCCCAGGAGTCGCTCCGCGCTCGAAGCGTGGTGGGCGGTAGAGGACTCGAACCTCTGACTTCCTCGGTGTAAACGAGGCGCTCTAACCGACTGAGCTAACCGCCCTGGGAACGCGTCGCTCGCAGCTCGAGCGGCCGCGGCCGGTGGTCAGAGGGAGGGAGTGGTGCCCAGGCCGGGACTTGAACCCGGATGACTTGCGTCATACGCCCCTCAAACGTACGCGTATACCAATTCCGCCACCTGGGCAGGGGCCGTGGCCGTCCAGCTGTGCTGGTACCGAGGGAGGGACTTGAACCCACACGACCTTGCGGTCACTAGGTCCTGAACCTAGCGCGTCTGCCTATTCCGCCACCTCGGCGCGGCGTCCGACGGTCCGAGCGACCATGTCCCGTCCGCCGGCGGCCGGAAATGGTAGCACAGCGACCCCCGGTCCCGGCCGACGGGGCTTGCTCTAGCCCGCTCGGTCGAGGCTCAGGAGATAGGCCGCGAGGGAGAAGATGACGAACAGGATCGCGAGCAGGATCGTGAACTGGAAGAGGCGCTTCTCGACGCCGCGTCGGCTGCGATAGACGGAGGAGTCACCACCGAACGTCGACCCGAGACCAGCGCCGCGCGCCTGCAGGAGGATGGCCGCGACGAGTCCGATGCTGACGAGGACGTGGCCGAAGGCGAGGAGAGGATCCACGGCGGGCAGGATACCAGCGGCTCAGGGATGGAGCAGCGAGCTCCCCGTCATCCCGGGGAGCGGCTCGTGACCCAGGAGCTCCAGGAGCGTCGGCGCAACGTCCGCAAGCACGCCGTCTCGAAGCGAGCGGCCCGCCACGCCTGCGCCCGCCAGGACGACGGGCACGGGATTCAGCGAGTGAGCGGTGACCGGCGCGCCATCGGCGTCACGCATCTCATCGGCATTCCCGTGGTCCGCGGTGACGCACAGCACGGCGCCCCGCCCGTCGACCACCCCGACCTCACGGTCACGCTCGAAGAACGCCTCCATCACGTCGCCGAGGCACGAATCGACGTGCTCGAGGGCGCTCACGGTCGCGTCCCAGTTCCCGGTATGCCCGACCATGTCGGGATTGGCGTAGTTCGCGACGATGAACTCGTACTCGCCGGACCTGATCGCCTGGACCAGCGCCCGCGTCACCGCGCGCGCGCTCATCTCGGGTCGTAGGTCGTAGGTCGCGACCTGAGGGCTCGGGACCAGGAGCCTCGCCTCGCCCGGCCACGCCTCCTCGACGCCGCCGTTCAGGAAGTAGGTCACGTGGGCGTACTTTTCCGTCTCGGCGACGTGGAACTGGCGCCACCCGAGACTGGAGAAGTGCTCCGCGAGGCTCAGGACCCTCAGCGGCGGGAATGCGACGGCGACCGGCAGCCCCGCCTCGTACTCGGTCAGCGTAACGACCGCGAGATCTCGGGGTCTCTCGCCCCGCTCGAAGCCCACGAAATCGTCGCCGTCCACGAGCGCGTGGACCAGCTGCCGCGCGCGATCCGCTCGGAAGTTGAAGTGGATGACGACGTCACGTTCGCGGACCCGCCCGTCGACACCGGCGACGAGGGTCGGCTGGACGAACTCGTCGTTCTCGCCTCGCTCGTACCCGAGCAGCACCGCCGCAAGCGGGTCGGGGGCGGTGACCGCGGCCGTCGCGTGGACGATGGCGTCGTAGGCCGCCTTGGTCCGCTCCCACCGGCGATCGCGATCCATCCCGTAGTACCGACCGCCGACCGTCGCGACGCGTGCATCGGGATGCGCGGCTGCAAGGCGAGCGACGAAGTCCGGTAGGAAGGCATCTACGGACCGAGGCGGGGTGTCGCGCCCGTCGAGGAACGCGTGGACGACAAGGTCGAGCGCGCCGTGCCGGGCGGCGAGCTCGGCGATGGCCACGGCGTGGCGGTCGACGGAGTGAACGCCTCCTGGCCCGACCAGTCCGATGAGGTGGACCCGCCGGCCGTCCACGGCCGCCCTATGGAGGGCGGCGATGAGCGGCGCATTCTCGGCGAACGACCCGTCGGCGATCGCGGCGTCGATCCGTGGCAGATCCTGGAGGACCGGCCGGCCCGCACCGAGGTTGAGGTGACCGACCTCGCTATTGCCCATCTGACCCGGTGGAAGCCCCACGGCCTCCTCGGATGCCCCGACCCGTGATGCCGGCCACGACTCGACCAGGCGGCGCCAGTTGGGCATCCGTGCCGCCGCGATGGCATCCGGGTGGGGGTCGCGCCCGATCCCGAACCCGTCGAGCACCACGAGCACGAGCGGTCGCGCAGGCGGGATCGCCACGAGGGACGGCTCCACCTGCGCTTGGGGATCGTCCAGCGCGCGGGTCGTCAGGAGAGCGTTCCAGCGCCTCGGCGTGCGCGCGCCGTCATCCCCGCCCGGGCCACGATCCCCGCCATCTCGTCGACCCGGAGGCTTGCGCCACCGACGAGCGCTCCGTCGATCCCCGGTTCGACGAGGAACTCTCCGATCGTGGCGCTGGTCACGCTTCCGCCGTAGAGCACGGCCACTTCGTCGGGGGAGCGGCTCCAGCCATGCTCCCCGACGACCCGCCTGATCGCGTCCGCCATCGCTGCCGCGTCACTACCACGCGCCGTCCGGCCGGTGCCGATCGCCCAGACCGGCTCGTACGCCACGACGAGCCAGGCGCCTCTGCGGGTGCTCTCGTCGACCGGTCGCTCGCTCGGGCGCGGGACGGGCGGGTCGAGGGCGGCTGACCCGCGGCGGCCCTCGCCAGGCGCAAGGGGGTCGATCCCGGAGAGGACCGCGAACGCGCCCTCCAGTTGAGCACGGACCGTCTCCTCGGCCCTGCCGGCCTCTCGATCCGCGAGTTGCTCGCCGACGCACAGGATCGGCCGCAGCGCGTGCTCCCGGCAGCGGAGCAGCTTCCGTCCGATCAGCTCGTCGGACTCACACTGGTCTCGTCGGCGCTCCGAGTGCCCCACGATGCACCAACTCGCGAGCCCCTCGAGCATCTCGCCCGACACTTCCCCGGTGAAGGCGCCGCGGCGCTCCGAGTGGACGTTCTGCGCTCCCACCGCTACTCCCGTCCCCGCGAGCGCGTCGGCGACGGATCGCAGTGCGACGAATGGCGGACAAACGACGCGGACGACCTGTGACTCCTCGCGTGTCGCCTCGGCCGTCTGGGCGGCGAGAAGCGGTGCGTCGGAGGGCCTCGTGTTCATCTTCCAGTTCCCGGCGACGATGACGGGGCGCACGGGCGTGATTATCGGGCGGCGACCTCTGGCACGTCGGGACGGCGAGCGCGCTGCTGCTCCTCGTCAGCGTAGGCGGCGGGGCGCACGGCGAGCGATCCCAGGCGCTGGAACGCCCGCTGGACGAACGAACGGCTCAGTCCGAGCGTCGCCGCGAGCTCGCCCAACGTCGCCTCGGGCGCCTCCCTCCTCGCCTCGGCGACCCTGCGGACCGTCGGCGGCACCCGCTGCAGCGCGCCCGTTCGCTCGAGGGCGGCGATCGACGCGAGCTGGCGCCTCGAAGCCGCGACCGATCTCGCCACGTTCGCACCCTCGGCGTTCAGGGCACGGTTCAGGTCGCCTCGCAGCGCGCGCGTCACCAGGCGCGCCTCGAGCTCCAGGACCGCGGCAGAGCCCCCCGCCCTGCGCAGGAACGTCATGAGCGTCTCCGAGCCCTTCCAGGTGACGACCCCGCGACCCCTTCGAATGCGCCACGTGGCAGGGAGTCGGATGTCGGCCAGCCGGACGGCAAGGGATCCCGCCTCGGAGACCGGGACCGTGAACTCGAGATGCGTGTGGCCGCGGGCGAGGCTGAGGGAGCCTCGCGCGAGGAACAGAGCTCGCACGTAGGCGAGCCGGCAGTGCTCCGGGGCGGTCGCCCACGCGAACGTCGGCGCGGATCCCGGTGTATCCGTCCGTGCGAGCCGCCGGGCGAGCCGGGCGACGGCGGGGGCGAGCTGCCGGTCCTGTGCTGACACACCGAGGCCCGCTCGCTCGGCGGCGCGGCAACAGGCGCGTGCCGGCTCGACGGCCGCGAGTTCGGCTCGCAGCGCCGCCACGAGATCGCGGTCGGGGCGATCCGGGAAGCGCTTCAGCTGCCTCGCCCCTTCACGCGGTGTGGGCGACCGTCGTCTGGCGACCCGCCGCGATCCTGTCCTCGGACAGCTCGACGACGGCCCGCGCGAGCTTTACGGGGTCGTGATGATGCGCGTTCGCGTCGTCGACCAGGTCGCGCAGCACGAGCCTCGGTCCGCCTGACCGCCCCTCAGGGAGGTCGATGCGGACGGGGGCGGCGGGATAGTTCGCAGGAGCGCGGGCGGCGAAGTTGTCGTTGGCGAGGACGACGTCGATGAGGTCACCGGCGCCATGATCGGCAAGGGCGCGGAGGTGGTCGCCGAGCGTATACCCCTCGGTCTCACCGATCTGCGTCGCCACATTCGAGACGTAGACGCGCGGGGCCGTGGTCGCGCGCAGGCACGCGCGCAAGTCGGGGATCAGCAGGCTCGGCAGCAGACTGGTGTAGAGACTGCCGGGACCCAGGAGCACCAGATCGGCCTGCCCGATCGCTTCGAGGGCCTCAGCAGACGCGCGCGGGTTCGCGGGTGTCACCCACACTCTCCGGATCCCCCGTGTCGCCCCGACCAGCGACTGACCCTCGAGCATCCGTCCGTCTTCCAGCTCCGCGTGGAGCGTCAGCGGCACGGGTGCGGCAGGAACGACGCGGCCACGGACGGCGAGGACACGGTTCGACTGGCGGACGCCTTCCTCGAAGTCGCCTTCGACCGCGCTGAGAGCCGCGATCAGCAGGTTCCCGAATGCATGCCCGCTGAGGCTCGCGTCGTTCTTCCGCTCGCCCGGGAAGCGGTACTGGAGCAGGCGCGTCATGAGCGGCTCAGCGTCAGCGAGTGCCGCGATGCAGTTTCGGATGTCCCCGACCGGGGCGATCCCGAGCTCCGCGCGCAGCTTTCCCGACGACCCCCCGTCGTCCGCGACGGTGACCACCGCGGTGATGTTGCTCGTGAACTCCTTCAGGCCGCGCAGGAGCGTCGAGAGCCCGGTCCCTCCCCCGATCGCGACGATCCGGGGCCCGCGAGCGAGCGAGCGCTTCTGATAGATGAGCTCGACGAGGGGCTCGTCACGGCGCTCGAACGGCTCGAGGAGCACGGTCAAGAGCCGCCGCATCCCGAACACCACGATCGCGAGCCCTGTGGCGAGCAGGACGAGTGCGCGCACCGGAAGGGGGAGGAACTGAAGCGTGACGATCCCGACCAGCGACGCGCCCGGACCCTCCTGCCCTACCGCGCGGTAGAGCTGCCGGACCACCAGCGAGCCGGCGAACGCCATCAACAGCTCCCCCAGGAACACCGCGGCGAGCCAGCGCTTGATCCCCATACCCGGGCGCAACCAGTTGCGGAGCCGCGCCGCGCGGCCGTCACGCCGCGGTTCCGTCAACGGGCCGACCCGCCACGGCCGGTGTCCGTTCAGCCCGTTCAATTCCGCTCGAGCTCTCGGTGCCAGACGCTCACGGGACCCCTACCCTGCTTGCGCCACGTCTCAGCGAGCTCCTCCGCGATCGTGACGGACCGGTGGTACCCGCCTGTGCACCCGATCGCGACGGTCAGCCGCGTCTTTCCCTCGTCGGCGTACGCGGGGATCGCGAAGTCGAAGAACCGGTGCGCGATCTCGAGGAAGCGCTGCGCCGCCGGCTGGCCGAGCACGAACCGTCGCACCGGGTCGGTCAAGCCCGAGAGGGGACGCAGGTCTTCGTGGTAGAAGGGGTTTTCCATGAAGCGGACGTCGAACACGAGGTCGGCCTCGAGCGGGACGCCGTACTTGTACCCGAACGTGATCAGCTGGATCGGGAGCCCGCTCGATCCGCCTTCGGGCGCGAGCGCGTCGTAGATCCGCTCGCGCAACTGGCGCGTCGAGAGCTCCGAGGTGTCGATCACCACGTCTGCGTGCGCCCGCACCTCGTCCAGCAGGGCCCGCTCCTTCTGGATCGAGGCGGCGATGCCCTGATCGGTCTGCAGCGGGTGACGGTGGCGCGTCTCACTGAACCGCCGGATCAGCACGTCGTCCCTGGCCTCCAGGAAGAAGACCTGCGGCTCGATCCCTCGGCCGTGGAGCGCGTCGGCGACGGCGGCGACCGCGACCGGAGCGTCGCCGGAACGGACATCGAGCACGACGGCTACCCGCCCGTAGCGTTCGGCGTCTCCTGCCACCAGCGCTGCGAACCCGGCGAGTAGCTCGGACGGCAGG
This sequence comes from Chloroflexota bacterium, assembly GCA_016781485.1. Lineage (GTDB taxonomy): Bacteria > Chloroflexota > Limnocylindria > Limnocylindrales > CSP1-4 > YB3-1. Next base: position 40,348 of record JADDQH010000006.1, read on the forward strand.
TTGTCGACGACCTGGTAGCCGAGGTCCTCGAAGAGCTTGCTGGCCGCGGTCTTGCCGGCTCCCGAGAGCCCGGTGATGATCGCGACATGCTGTCCCACGGGTCCTCCGTCTCGCGTCGGCAGCGGCGTGGCCGCGGTCACCGGCGGCGGGCGTGCCCGGCTGGCCGGGCGAGCAGCAGGATGGTCAGCTCGTACAGCGTATACATCACGGCGGACATGATCAGAGGGGCTACGGGGTCTCCACCCGGGGTGATGACGACCGTGAAGACGACGATCCCGAGCAGCACGTATCGGCGCGAGCCACGCAGCCGCTCGACGCCCAGGACACCCATCTTCGAGAGCAGGATGAGCACGACCGGGAACTGCATGACGACACCGAACACCAGGAACGTGGTCGTCGCGAATCCGATATATCGCTCGGCCTCCGGCCTCGACTCGATCACGCCCGCGATCTGGAAGCTCTGCAGGAACGCGACCGTGTACGGGAGGACCAGGTACGCCACGCCGATCCCCAGCGCGAAGAACACGATCGCGAGCGGGATCCAGGGGCGCGCGACCGCGCGCTCGCGCCGCGTGAGTCCCGGGGACACGAACGCCCACAGCTGGTAGAGCACGATCGGGAACGCGAGGGCGATCCCCATCATCAGCGCGAGGCGGAGCTGGATGAAGAACGCGCCGCCGGGATCGAAGTAGACGAGCGGCCCTGACACCTGCATCTGCTGTTTCAGGAGCGTAAGCGCCCGGGGGGCCGCAAGGAACGCGACGACCGTCCCGAGCACGACGGAGAGGATGCTGATCGCGAGGCGCCGTCGGAGCTCCGCGAGGTGGTCGACAAGGCTCATCACCCTGTCCTCGGGCTCGGCGTCGGAAACGGGGCCGGCGACCCTCGTCACGTCTTCGGCGCGCCGCGCCTCGATCTCAGTCATGCGTCGACGACCGATGCGTTCGGCGGGACGCGCCCCCGGTCGAGCCGGGAACCGAGCCCGCCCCGTCCCCCGTCAGGACGCCGTTTCGTCCGCGGCGCGGGGCGTCTGTGTCGTCCGTGTCGATGGTGTCGGCCCCAGCTCGTCCATCTCCGGAGCCGGCGGCTGGCCCTCGCGCGGATACCGGTCGCTCCCCTCGGGAACGACCTCCTCGGAACGAGGGGGGGCTGCCCCATAGGTCGGCGAGGGTTCCGGCTGCGCCGGGGTCCGGTTCGCGCTCGGCGTGTCGTCCATGTCCGAGGATGCCTTCCTGAACTCGCGGATCGTCCGACCGAACGCATTCCCCACCTCGGGGAGCTTGCCGGGACCGAGAATCAGAAGCGCGATCGCGAGGACGACGATCAGCTCGACCGGGCCGATGTTAAAGGGCATCTGGACTGCCCTCCGGTGAGTGTTGCCTGTCGCTCCATCCTAGCACCCCCAGTCGTTCCCTCCAGGAACGCGCGGCTTCGCTCACAGCGGCCGCCGGGTCCGGGGTGTCGAGTGCCGCGCGGGCGATCGCGCGCGACACGTTGACGAGGAGCCCGCCACCGGGGAGGTCGCCCGCGGCACCCGCCACGGCGGGACCATGCTCCAGCGCCGCCTCCCACTCGCCGCCCTGGACGCCGACGCCGGGGACAAGGAACGGGAGCTCGGGGGCGACCCTGAGGACGACGGCCATCTCGACCGCTCTGGTCGCGCCCACGACGAGCCCGACGGCGCCGAACTGCCGCTTCCAGTCCGCCGCTCGGCGCGCCACCCGCAGGTATAGCGGCTCCGCGGGCGCCTCCACCTCGCTGTCAGCGGTGACGGCGAGGTCCTGGAACTCCCGAGCGCCGGGATTCGATGTCCGGCAGAGCACGTATACGAAGCGATCCTGGCGCGCGAGGAGCGGCTCGAGCGCCTCCGCGCCGAGGTAGGGGTTCGCGGTGACCGCGTCCGCGCCGAGCACGTCGAAGAGCGCAGCGGCGTGCCGTCCCGCGGTCGAGCCGATGTCCGCGCGTTTTGCGTCGAGGATGACCGGGATCCCGGGCGGGACCGCCGCCCGAAGCCGCTCCAGCGCGGCAAGCCCCTGGCTGCCGAACGCCTCGAAGAACGCGACGTTCGGCTTCACCGCTGCCGCGTGTTCGACGCCCGCGTCCAACAGCAGCCGAGCGAAGCGCTCTGCGCCCGTGACGTCCCTCGCGAACGCACGTGGAAGCTCGTCGGGGTGAGGATCGATGCCGAGGCACAGGACGGTGTGAACGGCGCGCACGCGCTCCTCGATGAGCCCGAGATACCGGCCGCGGTCGCTCGTCACGGGACGGTGGCGCCGGCGAGGACGGCAGCGTCGCGACGCGACGCTGCGAGCACTCGCCCAAGGGCGCCGGGGGAGGCCGCATCGCGGACCTCGAGCTGGAGCGACTCGAAACCCCCGAACATCCGGCTCCCGACGCGCGCGACCACCTCGAGCTCGTCGCCTTCGCGGACCCCATCCCCGAGGTCCGGCCTGTCGAAGCAGATCGCGTCGAGCACCTCCCTCCCCTTGCGGAGCGTGAGCTGGGTGTGGCCCCCGGACGCCTGGCGGACTCGCGTGACCACGAGCCCGGTGACGCCGACCATCGGCGCCGGATTGCCGGGGCCGGTCGGCGCCAGCAGCGCGAGCTCGCGATGGAGCGCGTACCCCAGATCGTTCGCATGCACGACGATGTCCACGGCGAGCTCGGGACGGGGGTCGGGAGGTCCGGCTGCGGCCGCGAGTGCGAGGAACCGCTGCCGGAAGGCCTCGAAGCGGTCGCCGGGAAGGCTGCAGCCGGCAGCTGCCGGGTGGCCCCCGAACCGCTCGAACAGATCCCGGCAGTCCGCGAACGCGGCTGCAAGGTCGAACCCGTTGGCCGTCCGCGCCGATCCGCGCCACGGCGAGACGGCCGTCGACAGGACGACGACGGGGCGGTTGTGCGTCTCGGCGAGCCGGCCCGCGACGACTCCGATGATGCCCACGGGCCACGCGCCGGCGACGACGACCGCGGGTCCGTCGATCATCTGCTCCGCGTCGCGGCGTGCCTCGTCCAGGACCTCGGCCGTCAGCTCGCGGCGGCGGAGGTTCGCCTCGTTGAGCTCGCTCCCCAGCCGCTCCGCCTCCTGCTCGCTCTCCTCCAGGAGCAGGCGCAGGGCTGCGCCGGCGTCACCCAGCCGCCCGACGGCGTTCAGGCGAGGCGCGACGGCGAAGGCGACGGTGTCGAGGTCCACCCGAGCGGGCTCGACCCCGGCGGACCGGAGAAGCGCCGCCAGACCGGGTCGACACGCCGATCGGAGCGAGTCGAGACCGAGGCGCGCGATCGCGCGGTTCTCGCCCAGCACCGGAGCGACGTCCGCGACGGTGCCGATCGCCGCCAGGTCGGCCAGGCCGAGGGCGAACTCGGGTCCCCCGACTTGGGCCGCCAGGACGAGCTGTGCGAGCTTGAGTGCGACGCCGCTTCCCGCCAGCCTCGGCTCGGGATAACGGCTCGCCGCGAGGTGTGGATTGACGATCGCTGCGGCCGGCGGCAGGACCGAAGGCGGGTGGTGGTGGTCGGTGACGAGGACGTCGATCCCGATCTCGCGAGCAGCCTCCACCTCGGCGACGCTCGAAGTCCCGCAATCCACGGTGACGATCACCGTGCGGCCGTCCGAGTGTGCTCGCTCGACGGCGCGCAGCGAGAGTCCGTGCCCCTCCTCGAGGCGGCTCGGGACGTAGGGCGATGCGTCCAGACCGAGCCGCCGAAGGGCGAGGGTCATGATGGCCAGCCCGGTCAGCCCATCCGCATCGAAATCCCCGAACACGAGGACGCGCTCACTGCGCGAGGCTGCGACCGAGAGTCGGGCGCGGAAGGCGTCGGCGTGAGGCAGCAGCCGCGGATCGTGCAGCGCCGACAGGGGCGGGCCGAAGAATGCGGTCAGATCCGTGGGGGTGTGGACGCCGCGGGCGGAGAGGATCCCGAGTAGTCGCTCGGGGACCGCGAGCTCGCGCGCGGCGGAGGCAAGCTCGGGATCGACCGGACCGGGGGGCGGCAGGCGCCAGCGGTAGGCGGGCTCCAGCTCGCTCATCTAGACGAGGATGAGGCCCCCGTCTTCACGCCTGCTTATCGCCCACTCGTCACCGATGCCACGCCGTCATCGCGCGGCACGCGCCGTCACCAGTTCTCGCTGCCGTCGCCTGTCGGCCCATTCGTGCCACGAGACGAGGAGGGCGCTGGCGTTGAAGATCGAGGAATAGGTACCCGAAACGATCCCGATGAGCAGCGCCAGGACGAACGTCCGGATCGCCTCGCCGCCGAAGAGGAGCATCGCCGTGAGCGTGATCACGACGGTCAGCGACGTGTTGAGCGAGCGACCCAGCGTCTGCAGGAGGCTGTGGTTCACGATCGCGCTGAACGGCTCGCCCGCGTGACGCACCCGGTTCTCACGGATCCGGTCGAACACCACGATCGTGTCGTGGACGCTGAAACCGATGACCGTGAGCATCGCCGTGACGAACAGCGCGTCGATCTGAACGTCGAAGAACGTGCCGAGGATCGCGAACGTGCCGACGACCACGACGACGTCGTGGACGAGCGCCGCGATCGCCGTCGCGCCCATCCGGAAATCGCCGAAGCGGAACGTCATCCAGCCCAGGATCCCGACCGACCCGAGGGCGATCAGCAGCAGCGCCTGCTGGGTCAGCTCCTCGCTGATGACGGGGCCGACCGTCGTCCGTTGCCGTTCCTCATCGATGGGTCCGAACCGGGCTTGGAGGGCCGTCGCGAGATCCGCGAGCGGTCCCTCGGTGGGGACGATGTCGTCGTCGCGGGCGCCCGTGATGGGCGGCGACGAGACGGGGGAAGCGCCCGGGGACGCGCCGGGGGACCCCGAGGGACTCGGCGACGCGTCGGCGGTCGCAGACGCTGCCGGGCTGGCGGCAGGGGAAGGGCTGGCGGCGGTCGACGGGCTGGCGGCAGGAGATCCCGCGACGTCGGCTGCAGGCGATGGGGACGCACCGGGTGATCGTGACGTGCCGGGAGAGGCGCCCGGAGACCCTGACGCGCCAGGCGAAGGTGAGGCGGCCGGCTCCGGCCGTTCGTGGAGGTCGATCGGCTCCGTCCGGATGAGGACGAAGTCTCCGCTGGTCGTCGCCACCGTCGCCTCCCCGTAGCCGTGCTCGGCAAGGACGGCCCTGACCGCATCCGGTGCCGGCGCGCCATCGCGGAAGTGGATCTCCCAGACCGTGCCGCCGGTGTAGTCGATCGAGAACTTGAGCCCCGCGGCGCCCTGGGTGATCGGTGTCAGGAAGATGAAGATGAGCCCGGGGATGGTGAGAAGGGCGCTGATGATGTAGTACCAGCGGCGCTTGCCGATCAGGTCAAACACGCGCACCTGCTTGGCGCGAGCGCCCCCTCGCCGCCGCGATGGTGAACTCCTCCTCCTGCACGCCGTACAGCCGGGCCTGACGCGCCCAGGGCTGTCGGACGATCACACGCAGCAGCATCCGGCTGAGCGTGATCGCGGTGAACATCGAGACCAGTACGCCGATGATCAGCACGAGCGCGAAGCCGCGGATCACGGACGACCCGAAATAGAACAGGATCGCGGCAGTGATCAGGCTCGACACATTCGAGTCGAAGATCGAGTTCCACGCTCGGCTGAAGCCCGCCTCGATCGCCGCCTGGATGGTCTTGCCGGCACGAAGCTCCTCCTTCGTGCGCTCGAAGATGAGGATGTTCGCGTCGACCGCCATGCCCACGGAAAGGACGAACGCGGCGATGCCGGCGAGCGTGAGCGTCACGGGGATGAGCCGGAACAGCGCCAATACGACGAGTGCGTAGTAGATCAGCGCGAGGCAGGCGACGGCCCCCGGCAGCCGGTAGTGGATGAGCATGAACACGAACACGAGCCCGATCCCGATGATCCCGGCCAGGATGCTCTGGCGCAGGAACGACTCGCCGAGCGTCGCGCTGATGGAACTCGCCTGGACCTCCTCGACGGCGAGCGGCAGGGCGCCGAACCGGAGCGTCGTCACGAGCGCGTTCATCTCCGCTGCGCTGAAGTCCCCGCTGATCTGCCCTCGGCCACCCGGGATGGCGCTGTTGATGCTCGGCGCCGACTGGACGATGTCGTCGAGCACGATCGCGAAGAACTCACCGATGTGCTCGGTCGTGTACTGCTCGAAGAGACGGGCGCCTTCCGGCTTCAGCACGAAGTCGACTGCTCGCTGGCCTCTCTCGTCGCGGCCGGCCGTGGCCTCCTGGACCTGGTCCCCGCTGAACAGCGGCGTGAGTCCGGCTGGTAGCTGCATCCCCTGTTGCGGCACCGGCTCCGACCCGCCGCCCGTCCGCGCGGATCCGAATCGCTCCACGGGGAGCGGCACGAAGTCCAGGCGTCCGGTGGAGCCGATCAGCGCGCGGATCTCGTCCGCGTTCTGTACGCCCGGCATCTCGACCACGATCCGGTCCGTCCCCTGGACGAGGACGAGCGGCTCCGCGACTCCGCTCGCGTTGACGCGGTTCTCCATGATCGTCCGGATCGTCTCCATCTGATCGCCCTCGGGCGTGGAGCCGTCCGGCGTTCTGGCCTGGTACTCGATCCGGATCCCGCCGCTCAGGTCGAGACCCAGCCTGGTCTCGATCGGCTCCTGGGTGACCGGGTTCCGGACGCCCGCGGGCGCGAACGCCACCGCGAGCGCGACGAGGCCGACCGCCACGATGATGAAGGGGAGAAAGCGCCGCATCTGTAGCCCTACTGTAACAAGGCACCGCGGCCGCTGCCGCGGAGACCGCCATCGCGCCGGGCATCGGACGACTCGGGCAGCAGGGGAGGCACCCGTCGGATCCCGTCGCCGGACTCGCTGTCCGTGATCGCCGAAGGGCGCCTCAGACGTCGAGCGCGGTCCGGATGCGCTCGGCGAGCGGACGGCTGATCCCGGGCACCGACGCGATCTGCTCGACCGACGCGTCCCTCATCTGCTTCGCCGAGCCGAACACCCGCAGCAACGCCCGCTTCTTCGCCGGCCCGACGCCCGGGACGTCGTCGAGGACCGATCGCACCGCGGACTTCGCTCGCAACTGCCGGTGGTACGTGATCGCGAACCGGTGCGCCTCGTCACGCAGCCGCTGGACCAGGTAGAGCGCCTGCGAGTCGGCGGGAAGGACGACCGGGTCCGACCGGCCCCGGAGGAACAGCTCCTCGCGCTCCTTCGCGATCCCCACCAGCGGCATGTCGACGAGCCCGAGCTCATCGAGCACCTCGCGCGCGGCCGAGACCTGCCCCTTCCCGCCGTCGATCACGACGAGGTCGGGGAGCCGCCAGCGCAGCTCCTCCGCGCTCCCCTCCTCGCCGGACAGCGCACGATGGAAGCGCCGGCGAAGCACCTCCTGGTGGCTCGCGTAGTCGTTCGCGCCCTGGACCGATCTGATCCGGAACCGCCGGTACTCCCCGCTCCGCGGCCGCCCCTCCTCGAACACCACCATGCTCCCGACCGAGTTCGTCCCCTGGATGTTGCTGATGTCGTAGCACTCGATGCGCATCGGGGGGCCTGCGAGACCCAGCGCGTCCGCCAGCTCCTCCAGCGCGCCGAGCGTCTTCCCCTGGTCCGCGAGCCAGCGCGCCTGCTCCCGGGCGAGGGCGTCCGCCGCATTCCGCGCCGCAAGCTCGCTCAGCTCCCGGTTCCGGCCGCGCTGCGCGACGGCGATCCTCACCTGCCTGCCGCGCCGGACGGACATCAGCGCCTCGAGCTCCACCGAGTCCGGTAGCGGCCGCGGCACCAAGACCCGCGGCGGGATCGAGCCGGCCGTCGCGTAGTACTGCATCAGGAACGCGCTCAGCGCCTCCTCGTCCGGCCCGTCGCCCAGGTTCTCCAGCATGAACACGTCCTGCCCCACGAGCTTCCCGTCGCGGACCTGGAACAACTGGACCGCCGCCTCCCCGCCGGACCGCGCGTACCCGAGTACGTCCTGTTCGGTGCGCGCGAACGCGGCCATCTTCTGGCTCTCCATCGTCCGCTCGATCGCCCGGACCTTGTCCCTGAGGGCGGCCGCCCGTTCGAAGTCGAGCCCCTCCGACGCTCGCTCCATCTCCTCCCGGAGCCGTTTCGCGACCGCTTCCTGCCGCCCCTCGAGGAACAGCATCACCTGCTCGACGTCGCGTCGATAGGCGTCCCTGTCGATCGCCTGGATGCACGGCGCCTGGCAGCGTTTGATGTGGTACAGCAGGCACGGTCGCTGCAGCGCCCGCTCCCCTTCCCGGATGTCGAGCGTGCAGGTGCGGAACGGGAAGAGACGGCGGATGAGGTTCATCGCCTCGTCGACGCTGCTCGCGGACGCGTACGGACCGAAGTACCGGCTCCCGTCCTGCACGAGCTTCCGTGTCCGCTCGATGCGGGGGAAGTCGTCAGCGAGCGTGACCTTGATGAACGGGTAACTCTTGTCGTCCTTGAGCCGGACGTTGAAGCGCGGCTGGAAGCGCTTGACGAGGTTGGCTTCGAGAAGGAGCGCCTCACTCACCGTGTCCGTCAGCGTGTACTCGACGTCCGCGACCCGGTCGAGCCCGGACTCGATCCGCAGCGGGTCGCCGCTCGAGCGCTTCTGCCAGTAGCTTCGGACACGGTTGCGGAGACTCTGCGCCTTGCCCACGTAGAGCACGCGGCCCCGCGCGTCGCGCATCAGGTAGACGCCGGGGCGATCGGGCAGGTTGGCGAGTGTCGTCTCGAGCTGCGGGTTCACTCCTCGATTCTAGGGTCGACCTGACGCCGGTCCGTCGCCGAGGGGTGATGGGCCAGCGACGCGAGGGCCCGGTCCCGGGGCGGGGTGGACCCAGAGTGGAGCGTGCGATAAGAGGCGCGCGGCAAGGTAGGAGGTGTCGCTCCATCCGTGCGTCGCCGCTCGCCTCGCCCGCCTCGCGCCCGACCAGCGCGCCGCGGCCACCGCACCTCCCGGACCGGTGCTGTGCATCGCCACGGCCGGGAGTGGCAAGACGACGACGCTCGTCGCACGGGTCGCCTGGCTCGTCGCGAACGGGATCGCCCCGAGGACGATCACTGCCGTCACCTTCAACCGCCGCGCGGCAGAGGAGCTGATGCAGCGCGTCCACGATGCGGTCGAGCCTCTCGCCGTCGAGCCACGGGCGGTCCGCGTCAGCACGTTCCACGCGCTCGGGCGGGAGATCCTGGCGGAAGCGGGCGTCGACGTGACCCGACTCCTCGACCGCGAGTCCGTGCTGCGCGACACGGAGGGGGACAGCCTTTCGGGGGCATGGCTCCGGGTCCTCGACGATGCCTTCTCGCGGCTCAAGCTCGACCTCGGGATGGAGCCGGACGCCCTACGGGAGGAGGTCCGGCTCGAGGAGGAGGCGGGGCGACCTGCGGGACCGATCGTCCGCGCATTCCTGCGTTACGAGGCGGCCCTGGAGGAGCGAAAGGCGCTCGACTTCGACGATCTGGTCCGGAGAGCGCTCGTCGAGCTCCATCGAGACCCGGAGCTGCTGGATCGCTGGCGCGGGCGGTGTGCGCATCTGCTCGTTGACGAGGTCCAGGATCTCGACCGGAGCCAGCTCCGCCTTGCCGTCCTCCTGTCCGCCCCGGCCAACGACATCTTCCTCGTGGGCGACGACGACCAGACGATCTACGCCTGGCGGCTCGCGGACGTGCGACGCGTACTCGGTCTCGCCCGCGACCTGCCGGGGCTACGGCGCGTCGATCTCGTCACGAATCACCGGTGTCCGGCGCCGGTCGTGCGCCGGGCGGTCCGACTCGTCGAGCACAACGTCGAGCGATTCGAAAAACGGATAGAACCAGCCCCGGGAGCCACCGGAACGCTCTATCTCGCGCCGGACGGCGGAGACGACGTGGCGCGCGCGCGGCGCATCCTCCGTAGGTGTCCGGAGGGCGGCATAGCGACCCATGCCGTCCTCGCCAGGACGAACCTCGAGCTCGCGCCGTATGCCGCCGTCGCCCTGGAGGCCGGCGTCCCCTACGAAGCCGCCGACGATGGACTCGTGCTGGACGACCCGATGCTCGACCCGCTTCTCGATGCCGCGGCGGCGACCGAGGCGGCGCACCCGCAGGTGCCACTGCTAGCGATAGTCGAGCAGGTGCGCCGGGGCGTCGATGCCGGCACGAAGCCGCTCGCTGCCGCGATGTTGTCGTGGGCCGCGCCGTTCCGCCGCGTCGCCGAGCTGAGGGCTATGGTCGAGGCCGCGCGACGCCGCCGGGCGGAGCTCGGATCGGACGGGCGGGAGGGAACGTCTACCGACCCTTCGGCCACTGGTCGTTCCGATGCTCGGCCTCGGGGTGCTGAGCCTCTCGCTGCCGATCCTCTCCCGGCGCGGCTTGTCCTCGCGACCGCACACGCCACCAAGGGGCTCGAGTTCGACCACGTCGTCTGCGTCGGCCTGGACGAAGGCCGGTTCCCGAGCGTGCGCGCCCTTGCCGAGGCCGACGATCCGGTACGCGCGCTGGAAGAGGAGCGGCGCCTCGCATACGTCGCGTGGACCCGCGCGCGCCGTTCGCTCGCCCTCGTGTACGACCCCGCGGCCCCCTCCCCGTTCCTGCGCGAGGCGTTCGACCCGGACGAGCTGACGGTCTAGCGGACGCTCGAGCGTGTCGATCGCGACCTCGTCCTGCCGGACGGTCACCGCGAGCAGCACTCGCAGGCGAGGGACCCTGCCTACGTCCTCGTGCGCAGGTCGACCGAGAAGTCGAGTCGAGCCCGGAGGAGCGTGAGTGCCTCGCCCCAGCCCTCGAGGCACTCGGCGTACGCGTCGAGGGCGCCCGGCAGCGAGAGATCGAACGGGCCGTCGACGAGCCGGACGAGGCTCCCGTAGCCACGCGGAGCGATGTCGACGGTCACCTGCGTGACGAGCGACTCGTCAGGGAGCCACGGCCAACGGAACTGGAACCGACGGTCGGGGTCGGCGAAGACGACGTCCCACCAGATCCGCTGGTCCGGCCAGACGAGGATGGAGCGCGCGCCAGGCATCAGCGATCCCTCGACGGCGTGTGGGAACCAGGTGGCGAGCTCGCCCGGGTCGGACCAGGCGCGGTAGACGCGCGCGGGTGGGGCGTCGAGGCGGCGCTCGGCGCGGACCACGCGCGGGTCGAGGTTGACGTCGAGAACGGTCTGCCCCGAGCGACGCGGGCCACGCGGGGCCGTCACGACGGGGGCTCGGCGCGAGCGGTCTTCAAAGGTGGAACGTCGCGGCTCGGCACGTCGAGCGGCTGCTAGTCCTCTGACGGCTCGGGGCGCGGTGTCACGCGTCCCTGCCTGCCCCGGGTGCGGACGCGCGCCGTGACCTCCTCGCGGTTGTGCCGGATGACGTGGATCGCGGTCGGCAGCACGGACAGAGCAACGACGACCGCGAGGATGAGCAGGAGGTACTTGTCCAGTTCCTCACCGACGGCCTCGCCGAGCGCGTACCCGGCGACGGGAAGGCCGATCGCCCACAGGATCGCGCCGGTGAAGTTGAACATCGCAAACCTGCGGTACTGCATCCGCGCCGTCCCCGCAACGATGGGAGCGAAGGTGCGAACGAAGGGCATGAAGCGCGCGATCACGATCGTCTTGCCGCCGTGCCGCTCATAGAACTGCTCGGCCGCGAGCAGGTGACTCTTCCTGAAGAACCGCGAGTCGGGCCGCTGATAGAGTCGGCGGCCGACCCGGTAGCCGAAGGTGTATCCGACCGCGTCCCCCGTCACGGCAGCGATGAAGCAGACGGCGACCACGAACAGGATCGGCAGCTGCTGCGGATAGGCCGAGGCGAGGACTCCCGCGGTGATGAGCAGGCTGTCGCCGGGCAGGAAGAAGCCGAAGAAGAGCCCGGATTCGGCGAAGATGATCACGAACAGGCCCAGCAGCCCGATCGTCAGGATGAGGCCTTCGAGGTCGACTCCGGGAAGCACGTGCTCAGGCCTGCCCGGTCGGAGGCGGGAACGGCGGGCTGAACGAAGCGTCGTCGCCACCGACGATCTCGCTCTCCTCGATCCCGCGCTGCTCGACGACGAGCGGAAGTCGCTTGCGCTCCGACCCGTCCACGAGGATCCGGATCGAGTAATCGCCGGGCTCGGGGAACATCATGTTCCATAGATCGAGGCTGAACGTCAGGACCGTGTCCCGGCCGTCGGACGCGCCGTTCGTGACGATCTTCGCCTCCGCGCTCGACAGCTCCGCCCCGCGCGGCGTGAGGATGAGGAACCGCAGGTCGTGCTCGTGCCCGAGCTCCGGGCTGGTGACGAGCAGCCCGACGACGAGCGCGAGGTGAGGATGCCGGATCGGGAACTGCGGACCCCCGATCCGGGATACCCCGCCACCGAGGACGGCGAACTTCTGGCCGGGCCGCGCATCCGCGGCATCCGCGAGGAACGCGTACTCGATGTCGGGCATGCCCCTCAGTCTACCGGCCGCGGGTCAGCCGCCGGTCGGGAGGGAGGCGACGCCGATGAGTGACACGGCGGACGGTCCCGCCCGTTCTGTCCTCACCGGACGGCGCGCGCAGCGACCCGGATCGGATCGACGGCGCGAGCGTCCCGGTCGCGCTGGTCACCGAACACGCCGGACGCCTCGAGCAGGGGCCGGACATCTGCGGTATCTCGGAACGAGTCGTCCGTCAGCGGGATGAGCGGCTCGCCGCGGAGGACTCGCGCAAGGTACTGCCCGGTGAACGACCCCCGCGTCTCCGCGACCTGCTCGGGCGTGCCGGCCGCGACGAGCTTGCCCCCCCGGGCGCCACCCTCCGGTCCGAGGTCGATGACCCAGTCCGCAGTCTTGATCACGTCCAGGTTGTGCTCGATCACGATGACGGTATTGCCGTGGTCGACGAGCCGGTGGAGGACCTGGAGCAGCTTCTCGACGTCGGCGAAGTGGAGCCCGGTGGTGGGCTCGTCCAGGAGGTAGACCGTCCGCCCCGTCGCTCGACGCGACAGTTCGGTCGCGAGCTTGATCCGCTGGGCTTCCCCGCCCGAGAGCGTCGTCGCGGGCTGGCCGAGCCGGATGTAGCCGAGCCCGACGTCCACGAGCGTCTGGAGCTTCGTTCGGACGACGGGCACGGCCGCGAAGACCTCGAGCGCCTCTTCTGCGGTCATCTCCAGCACGTCCGCGATCGAGCGGCCGCGGTAGTGGATCTCCAGCGCCTCACGGTTGTACCGCTTGCCGCCACAGACCTCGCACGGCACGTAGACGTCCGGGAGGAACTGCATCTCGATCTTGATGATCCCGTCGCCCTTGCAGTTCTCGCAACGGCCGCCCTTGACATTGAAGCTGAACCGACCGGCCTTGTACCCACGGACGCGCGCCTCGGGAACGCCCGCGAACAGCTCTCTGATCGGTGCGAACAGCCCCGTATACGTCGCGGGGTTCGACCGCGGCGTCCTGCCGATCGGGCTCTGGTCGATCTCGATGATCTTGTCGACGGCCTCCATCCCCTCGACGAGATCGTGCGCGCCGGGCTCCTCGCGCGAGCCATTGATCGCCCTGGCGAGCGCCCGATACAGGATCTCGGTGACGAGAGTGCTCTTGCCGGAGCCTGAGACACCGGTCACGGCGGTGAAGGTCGCGAGCGGGAAGGCTACGTCCACCTCCTTGAGGTTGTGCTCCCGGGCGCCCCTCACGAGGAGAGTCTTTCCGTTCCCGGATCGGCGCTGCTTCGGGATCGGGACCGCGCGGTCGCCGCGCAGATACGCTCCGGTGATCGACCTCGGCTCGGAGACGATCGACTCGAGCGGGCCGGACGCGACGATCTCCCCACCGTGCTCGCCCGCCCCCGGCCCGATGTCAACGACCCAATCGGCGATCCGGATCGTCTCCTCGTCGTGCTCGACCACGATCAGCGTGTTGCCGAGGTCGCGCAGCCGGGTGAGGGTCGCGATGAGCTTGGCGTTGTCGCGCTGATGCAGACCTATCGTGGGCTCGTCGAGGATGTAGAGGACGCCCATCAGGCTGGAGCCGATCTGCGTCGCCAGACGGATCCGCTGTGCCTCACCGCCGGACAGCGTCGAGCTCCTCCGGTCGATCGTCAGGTAGTCCAACCCGACATCCACGAGGAACCCGAGTCGGGCGGCGATCTCCTTGAGGATCTGGCGCGCGATCGTCCGCTCTCGCTCGCTGAGTAGCGCGGGCAGATGCGCTCCCCACGCGAGGGCCTCGGTCACCGACAGCGCGGCGATGTCGGCGATGTTGTGGCCGTCGACGGTCACCGCGAGCACGGCGGGCTTGAGACGTTTCCCCTGGCAGGTCGGGCAGGGCCGCTCGATCATGAACTTCTCCAGCTCGCCCTTCACCCATTCCGATTCGGTCTCGCGGTAGCGGCGCTCCAGGTTCGGCACCACTCCTTCGAAGGTCGTCTCGTACGATCGCTGGCGCCCGTCGTTCCGGTAGCTGATGCTGACCTTGTCGGTGTTGGCGGCGTAGAGCAGGTAGTCGAGGTGCTCTGGCGGGAGGTCGCGGACCGGGACGTCGGTGCTGAACCCTCGCGCCCGCGCCACGGCCTCGATGACCTTCAGCTGCCACGAGTCGGCCATCGGCATCCGCGCCCAGGGCACGAGCGCGCCGTCGGCGAGGGAAAGGTCGCGGTTGGGGATGATCCGGGCGGGATCGATCTCGAGACGGACGCCGAGGCCGGTGCACGCGGGACAGGCGCCGTGCGGTGAGTTGAAGCTGAAGCTCCTGGGCTCCAGTTCCTCGATCGTCGTCCCGTCGTAGGGGCACGTGTACCGCTCGCTGTAGAGCTGGTCCTCGAATCCTCCCGGGTCCGCTGCGGCCACGACCATGAACCCCTCGCCGAGGCGAAGCGCCGTCTCGACGGAGTCGGCGAGCCTCGAGGCATCGGGGTTCGGGTAGTCGGGCGCGTACGGCCTCCCGTCGACGTCCGCGTGACGCACGACGAGCCGGTCCACGACGACCTCGATCGTGTGGCGCTTGTACTTGTCGAGTGTCTTGACGTCGTCGAGGTCAAGCAGCTCGCCATCGACCCGGACGCGCACGAACCCCTGCCGCCTGGCGGCCTCGAACACGCGGTCGCCCTCGGTCTTGCGGTCCTTGACGAGTGGTCCAAGGACCAGCAGGCGCGTCCCGTCCTGCAGCGACTGGATCTTGTCCACGATCTGCTGCACGCTCTGGCGCGTGATCTCGCGGCCGCACACGGGGCAATGCGGATGGCCGACGCGTGCGAACAGGAGCCGCAGGTAGTCGTACACCTCCGTCACCGTCCCGACCGTCGAGCGGGGGTTCCGGCTGCCCCCCTTCTGGTCGATGGAGATCGCAGGGCTCAACCCATCGATCTGGTCGACATCCGGCTTCTCCAGCTGGCCCAGGAATTGGCGGGCGTATGCAGAGAGGCTCTCGACGTAGCGCCGCTGGCCCTCGGCATAGATCGTGTCGAAGGCGAGGCTGGACTTGCCGCTGCCGGAAAGGCCGGTGATGACGACGAGCCGGTCACGCGGCAGCTCGACCGTGACGTTCTTCAGGTTGTGCTCGCGGGCACCGCGGACGACGAGGCGGTCCTGGTTCATAGGGGAGGAAGGCACGCTACCAGCCTAGAACGAATGAGCTATTTGTGTCGCGGAGGGGCGCAGCTGAATGGTAGGCGACCGAGGACCGCCTGCCCGGCGGAGAGCACCGAGCGACCCGCGTCTCGCGCAACGAGGCCCAGCAAGAAGCAGCGCGCCCGATCACCATCGAGCAGCCTGGCCCGGCGCGGTCGTACCGGGGCTCGAGCCGGACGCGGATGGTTTCGACGTCACGTGTCGGCCATGGCGGCACCCTTGGTGTCATCGGGCGGCGCGATCCGTTCCACCTGCAACACGTTCGGTGGGGATCCGGTCTCCCCCGTCGACCCGACGAACACGCAGCTCGACCCCGCGGGAACGAGCCGGGACGCGAGCAGACGAGCCTTCATCCAGGCGATCGGCGCCGCCGGATCGAGCGGCGACTCGATGGCGAGCGGAACCACGCCGCGCCGAAGCGCGAGGCTGCGAAGCACGGCGGCGTCGGACGAGAAAGCCAGGACGGGCACCGGCGGGCGCAGGACGGCGAGTGTCTCCGCGGTGCGGCCGCTCCTCGTCGAGCAGCAGATGGCAGTGACGGATGCGTCCTGGCGGGCCAGCGCGACGGCGGCGTATGCGACTGCATCCGGCACCGAGTCGGTGCGCGCGACGGATCCGACGGACGGCGGTCGCGCCTCCACGCGATCGCCCTCGAGCGCCTCGGCGATGACGCAGATCCGTGCCGCGGCTCCGGCCGCTTCCACGGGGTACGCACCCACCGCGGTCTCGGCGGAGAGGAGGATCCCGTCGACGCCGTCGAGCACGGCGTTCGCGACGTCGCTCGCCTCCGCGCGCGTCGGACGCGGGGCCGTCGTCATCGACTCGAGCATCTGAGTGGCGACGACGACCGGCACCCGCGCGGCGACAGCGCGGCGGACGAGGTCCTTCTGGACGATCGGGACCTCCTCGTAGGGGATCTCGACGCCCAGGTCTCCGCGCGCGACCATGATCGCGTCGACTGCGCCGAGGATCCGGTCGAAGTCATCGATGGCACGCCGCGTTTCGATCTTCGCCATCACGCGGACGCGTCGGTCGCTCGGGAGGAGCCGCCGCAGGTCCTCCACGTCTTCCGCTCTGCGGACGAACGACTGCGCGACCAGATCGGCGCCCAGCTCGAGAGCCGCAGGCAGGTCTCGGCGGTCCTTGTCCGTGACCGCCGCACCCGAGAATCGCTCCGAGGGCACGTTCACGCCCGCACGCGAGCGGATCGTCCCGCCCCTCGCGACCTCCGTCACGACCTGCCCCGTCGCCTCGTCGGCGTGTTCGACGCGCAGCTCGGCGGCGCCATCGGCGAGCAGGACGCGATCACCGGGTCGCAGGTCTGCCGCGAGCCCTGGATATGTCGTCCAAGCTGCGGTCGCGTCACTGTGGCCCCGGTTTCCGGGGTCGTTCGTCCCGCCGGCGTCCCGCGTCGCGGCGCGGAGCACGAACGGCCGGCCCGCCTCGAGCGTGACGGCTCCGTCGGCGAGTGGCCCGAGCCGGATCTTGGGTCCCGAGAGGTCGGCGAGGATGGCGACAGCTCGCCCCGCCTCGAGCGCTGCCCGCGCGACCGCCTGGAAGGCACGGGCGTGGTCCGATCGGCTCCCGTGTGAGAAGTTCACGCGGGCCACGTCCATCCCGGCTGCCACGAGTTCCGCTGCCCTCCCCACGCTTGCAGGACCGATCGTGCATACCAGCTTCGTGCGTCGCGTCATCGCCTGATATTGATGGGTCTTCGCGAGGTCCTTCGCCTCGCCGCAGCACGCCGTGGAGCCGTCCGGGTGGTGCTGGTGCTGGCGATCGCGGTCCCACTGATCGTGACGCTGTGGCCGCTTCCCGGTTCGGGCGCGCTGCGCCTCAACCTCGTCCCGTTCGCCACGCTCGCGGCGTACCTCGCCTCGCCTGACGACGGGATCGGCGAGCTGGTGAACGTTCCCGTGAACGTCCTGCTGTTCGTCCCACTCGCGTTCTTCGCGCCGCTTGCGAGCGCCTCCCTGCGACGGTGGTGGAAGGTGGCACTGCTCGGCCTCGCCCTCTCGTTCGCGATCGAGGCGGCGCAGTTCCTGTTCGTACCCGGGCGCACCGCGGACACGACCGATCTGATCCTCAACACGGTCGGGGCGGTCATCGGGTACGCGACGGTAGCCGCGCTCGGACCTTGGACGCGAGCAGGGTCATGACGGGAGGTATGCTGGGATCGTCCTGTGGCGAAGCTCGTCACCGGGGGGAGCGACGAGTGGAGGCGGCAGGTGCACGAAGGATCCCCGAAGACCTTCGAGGGAAGGTACTTCGGGAAGGGCCTCGAGGAGGCGCTGCGGCGCGCCCAGGCCGACTCCGCGTTCCTTGCGGCGCGCGGCCTTGAGGCCGTCGCTCAGGTCTGGGACGAACAGCGCGGACTCCTGACGGTCCGCTACGAGGGGTCCCCGACTCCCGTCTCCCCTCCCGCCGCCTGGGAGCCCCCCGCCTTGCAGCCAGGCGCCACGGGGCATCCCGTCTCCCCTCCTCCGCCGGCGACCGCTCGAGAGCCGATCACCTCTCCGCCTCCACCTGTCGGTGCGCAGACGCGGAAACCGCTCCGACTGCTCGGCGCGCTCACCGCCGCCGGCACCGTCGTCGCGGCGCTCGTCCTCGCCTTCGGGCTCGACGCTCTCGCGCCCCGTCCGCACCTCGCTCCGCGGGAACCCACCGGCGCTGCGGAAGGCGGCAGGGACTCGCGCGGAGCGGCCGGCGCCGCGTCCTCGAAAGCGGTTCCCGTCGAGTGCCGGTTCGAGGTGCCGATCGGCGTCGTCGCGGAATGCGGGGACCTGATCGTGCCGGAGGACCGACGACGCCCGGAGGGACGGCTGATCCGGCTGCACTACGCCGTCTTCCCGAGCGAGGCCGAGACGCCCGCGCCAGACCCCGTCGTCTACCTCCACGGAGGGCCGGGCGGCGGAGCGTTGGAACAGGTGGCGTGGGAGCTCGACGCCTATCCCTTCCTCGCCGATCGGGACCTGATCGTGTTCGATCAGCGTGGAAGCGGCTTCTCCACGCCATCCCTCGATTGCCCCGAGATCACGGAGGCCGAGACGGAGTTGCTCGACGAGGATCGAGACGTGGGCTGGACGACGTGGGCCAACGCGCTCGAGGGCTGCCGGGACCGACTGCGCGACGAGGGTATCGACCTCGACGCGTACGACACGGACGCGAGCGCAGCCGACGTGGAGGACCTCCGTCGGGCACTGGGGATCGAGCGGTGGAACCTGTACGGGATCTCGTATGGGACAAGGCTCGCGCTCACGGTGATGCGCGATCACCCGGAAGCGGTCCGGAGCGTGATCCTGGATTCCGTCGCCCTCCCGCAGGCGGACCTCCTCGCGGACCTGGCGCGGAACGCGCAGGGGGCGTTCAACCGCTTCTTCACGGCCTGTCGGCGCGACTCGGACTGTGACCGTGACTTCCCGGAGCTCAAGGCGACGTTCACGGAGGCGATCTCGCGCCTGGACGAGGAGACACCGGATGTCGAGGTGCTGGATCCCGACGGCGCGCGACACGACGCGAACATCTACGGGGAGGACCTCGTCGGCTTCCTGTTCCACCGGCTGTATGAGACGGCGTCGATCCCGCGGCTTCCCGGCGCGATCGCCCAGATCGACGACGGGGAGCACCAGCTCCTCGCGGCCTTCCTCGCCGAGCAACTCGAGTACGGGTCGGGGCGTCCGACGGACAGACCGAGCTGGATCAGTGAAGGAGTCTGGCTCTCCGTCACCTGCGCTGAGGAGGCGCCGTTCACGAATGAGTTCGCGATCGCCGACGCCGGGATCGGCGTCCCTGGGCCGATCTACGACTATTTCGACGAGCCGATCCTCGACATCTGCGACCTGTGGGGGGTCGAGCGGGCCGCTGACGACATGAACGAGGCCACCCGAAGCGAGCTCCCTTCGCTGCTGCTCGCCGGTGAGTTCGATCCGATCACACCGCCGGAGTGGACGATGACGGCAGCAAAGACGCTGCCGAGATCGCACGCCTTCCTGTTCCCCGGGGTCGGCCACGGCGTCCTTCCTTCCACCTCGTGCGCACACCGCGTTGCTCGTACCTTCCTGGCGGCCCCCGAAGGCGAGCGACCAGACGCCTCCTGCACCGGCGCGGCGGCCGGCGTTCGCTTCCTCCCGCGTGACCTGGTGATGCGAGACGACTTCTCCGAGCCGCTGAGCGGGTGGGGCAAGTACGAGGAACCGGGCCTGCGCGCCGGCTATCGCGACGGCGCGTACCGCGCCGAGGTCACCACGATCGACTACCCCTGGTACGGGTTCCCCTATCCCCCGGTGGTCGAGTCGAACGCGCGCGTGGAGGTCGACGTGACGTGGGTGAAGGCGCAGGCTGGGCACGTGGGCGTCGTCTGTGGCTGGAAGGAGCCGTTCGACCACTTCGTCCTCGCGATCGGAAGCGATGGCCGGTACAAGGTCGAGAGGTGGAAGGACGACGTCGTGAAGAAGATCGACGCCGGCCGCGCACCGCGACAGCGATCGGGGGACAGGTGGAGGATGTCGGCGGTATGCGAGACGCCGGCAGAGGGTCCGGGGCGAGCCCGGCTGTGGCTCGACGGCACGCTCGTCGCGGACGTCGACATCGACGCCGGCTGGGGTCCAGGCGAAGTCGGATTGATCCTGGAGGCCGGCGGCCAGGGATCGGTGGACGTCCTGCTCGACGACTTCGTCGTCCGGCGCCGCTGACCGAGAGGGAACGAAAGGAGGCGCAGGACGTGCGCCTCCTTGAACCCCTGTCAGCGCCTGCGCCGCGGCCTCGTGCCGGTGCGCTTGATCACGTTCGGAGTCACGCGGCGGTCCCAGGTCGGCTTGTCCAGCCAGCGCGCCATCCAGCCATCGTCGTCGCCCTCGTGCTCGTCACGGATCCCCGGGAGCCAGTCCGCCGCCGTCCCCTCGTCAACGTCACCGCGTCCGACGCTGTCGGCACGGCCGTGGTCGTGCGCGTCCGGACCTCCGTCATCGACCACGCCCAGGTCGGCCGCGTCCTTCGTGCGCCCGTCGAACGGCGCGCCCTCCGCCGGAAGCACCGTGACCGAGGTCA
>JADDQH010000056.1 GCA_016781485.1 Chloroflexota bacterium
GGCATATCGTTCCGGGGCGGCGATCCAGATCGTCACCGAGCCCTGCACATCGCCCTGCTCCAGCGCGCGCTCGGCGTTCTCGAGCAGTGCCTCTGCTCCCGCCAGTGGCACCGGCCGCCGGTCAGTCGTCACGGGCCGCGTCGGAGTAGTGGCGTCCACGAGGTCGGCCTCGCGTCGGCCGCGCCGCTCGTCGTCGCTCAGCTCGCGCGCTCGTCGGACCGTCGACAACGCCTCCGGCTGACGTCCCTGCGCGTCCTGCACGTCCGCGAGTCGGTCGAGAACGTCCGCTGCTTCGGGGCGCCGCCGCGCCTCCGCCAGCGCACGGGCAAGGCCCTCGAGTGCCGGTTCGTTGCTGGCGTCGCGCCTCAAAGCGGCGGAATACGAGGTCGCCGCCTCGTCGAACCGCCGCATCCGCATCAGGACGTCAGCGATGCTGACATGCGGTAACGGGCGATGGTCTGCGATCTCCGCGGCAAGACCGTAATGGTGCAGAGCGTCCTGCAGACGGTTGCGCAACAGCGCGACGTGTCCCGCCTTCAGCGCGTCCTTGTACCGCTCGAACGCCTCATCCACGGGATGAGCGTAGAGCGCGTCAGGACGCCGGTCCCCCACCCTATCGTCCTATCCCGGCGCTCCCGCGGACGGTGGCGCTTCACGCACGACGTGCGGCGCGGCCGCACCTCAGCTGTTAGCGCTTCGTGTACTGGGGCGCCTTCCGCGCCCGCTTGAGCCCGTACTTCTTGCGCTCCTTCATCCGCGGGTCGCGCGTGAGAAGCCCAGCCTGGCGAAGCGACAGCCGGGATCCATCCGGGTCGGACTGGAGCAGCGCGCGGGCGATGCCGTGCTGGATCGCTCCCGCTTGACCCTGATACCCGCCGCCCTCGACCTTGACCATCGCGTTGTAGCGGCCCTCCGTCCCGGTCACCCTGAACGGCAGCATCACCTCGGTGAGGTTGACGGCATTGCCGAAGTGCTGGTCGAGGCTGCGGCCGTTGACGACCACCTCCCCGTTGCCGGCGATCAGACGGACACGAGCCACGCTGGTCTTGCGGCGGCCGGTCCCGTAGAAGAACTGGGTCGACATGGATGTCCGTTCCTCCTCAGCCGAGCGGTTCCGGCCGCTGCGCCTGGTGCGGATGCTCCCCACCCGCGTAGATCTTCAACTTCCGAAGCTGCTGCGCGCCGAGTCGGTTCCGCGGCAGCATCCCCTTCACGGCACGACGGATGACCTCTTCGGGCCTGCGTGCCAGCAGCTCGCCCAGCGTCTCCTGTCGGAACCCTCCGGGATAGCCGCTGTGACGAGCGTAGAGCTTGGTGGTCCGCTTCGCCGCGGAAACCTCGAGTCGTGCGGCGTTGAGCACGATGACGTGGTCGCCCGTGTCGATGTGCGTCGCGTATCCGGGCTTGTGCTTCCCCTCGAGCACCGCCGCGATCCGCGACGCGAGCCGGCCGAGCGTCTGGTCCGTCGCATCGACCACGAACCAGCGTCGCTCGATCTCGTCCGCTTTCGGCGTATATGTCTTCATCGTCATCAGGTTCCCTTCGATCCTTGCTCGAGTCGCGGCTCGAATCCGACCCGCCGCAAGCACAGCCCGTGGGGCGGCGCGACCGCTCCCGCGAACGCCCGTCGCCGCGACCCGAGGGCCACCGCGACGTCCTCGCGCGTGGCCTCGCCGCGCCCGACGCGCAGGAGTGCGGCCACGATGCTCCGTACCATGTGGCGCAGGAAGGCGTCGCCGCTCACGTCGATCGTGATCGTTCGACCACTCCTGCGGACCCGCACGTCGTACAACGAGCGGATCGGTTGTCGATGCTGTCCGCCGAAGGCGGAGAAGTCGTGGCGACCGACGAGTGCGTTCGCCGCCTCCGCCATCGCGTCGACATCCAGTCTCCCACGGACGCCCAGCGCGTACCGCTCCCGCAGCGGGCTCCGCGGCCCGTTCCAGAGCGTGTACCGGTATTCACGGCGAGTCGCCTCGTGGCGTGGCTGAAACCCCGCTTCCACGCGTGCCAGCCCGTGGATCCCGATGTCCCTCGGCAGAAGCGCCTCGAGCGCGGCCTGCAGTTGGGACATCGAGAGCGGCCCGGGGTAGCTGAACGCGATCACCTGCCCCGTCGCGTGCACGCCGGCGTCCGTCCGCCCAGCGGCGTGGACGACCACGCGCCGGTCTCCGGAGAGCCGTGACAGCGCGACCTCTAGTTCGCCCTGGACGGTCCGGCTGCCCGGTTGCACCTGGAAGCCGGCAAAATCCGTGCCGTCGTATTCGACCCGCGCGCGGTACCGCACGGGGCCGCCCTCTCGGGCGGACTTCACTGACTTGGGCGCCACCGGCGACGTGGCGCCAGGATGAAGGTCCGTCTGCCCGAGCTAGACCAGCTCGAGCTGGACGATGGGGGCGGCGTCGCCGGGCCGCTGCCCGAGCCGGACGATACGGGTGTAGCCCGAGGTCCGGTCAGCGTATTTGGGTGCGATCTCGCGGAGGAGCTTGTCGATCACCAGCGGCTCGTCGGGAAGCTCGGCCTCGATGCGGCGTCGCGCGGTCAGCGAGCCCTCCTTGGCGAGCGTGATCACCCGCTCGACCTGCGGCCGGACCTCCTTCGCCTTGGCCTCGGTGGTCTTTACCTGCTCGTAACGCAGGACCGAGATGACGAGGTTCTTGTAGAGCGCCTTCCGCGGCCCGAGCTTTCGCCCGAGCTTCCGGCCGTCGATCCGATGAGCCATCCTTCAGGACTCCTCGTCCTCGTCCTCGTCCTCATCGAGGTCGTCATCCGGGATCTCGCCGTCCGCGGACGCGGCGGTGTCGTCTTCGCCGAGGTACGGCCCGAAGCCGCGCATCCGAAGCCGTTCCTTCATCTCATCGAGCGACTTCTTCCCGAAGTTGCGCATCCGCAGCAGGTCTTCGTCCTGGAGCTGCAGCAGCTGCCCGACCTTGACGATGTTGTTCCGCTTCAGCGAGTTGTAGGCACGCATCGGCAGATCCAGGTCCTCGATCGGCATGTCCAGCATGTTCGCCGGGACGGCCGCGGAGGCTCCGGCGGGACGTTCGCCGCCGAGCTGCAGCGCCTTGCCGGTCGTCGTGAACAGGCTGAACTGGCGGACGAGGATCTCAGCGGCGCGTCCGAGCGCCTCCTCGGGCGCGACGGTCCCGTCGGTCTCGATCTCGAGCGTCAGCTTGTCGAAGTTCGTCATCTGGCCGACGCGCGTGTTCTCGACGGAGTAGTGGACCTTGCGGACCGGCGTGAAGATCGCGTCCACCGGGATCACGCCGATCGGAAGCTGCTCGGCTCGCTCGGCGGCGAGGTACCCGACGCCGCGCTCCACGGTGAGGTCCAGCTCCACGGTCACGTCGTCCGAGTCGAGCGTGAGCAGCGGCTGCTCGGGGTTCACGATCTCGACGTCCGGGTTCTCGATGATGTCGCCGCCCGTGACCACGCCCGCACCCGACTTGACGAGCTTGAGCTGGACCGGGTGAGACGCGAAGCTCTTGAGGCGGAGTTTCTTGACGTTGAGGACGATCTGGGTGAGATCCTCCTTCACCCCCGCGATGCTGCTGAACTCGTGGTAGACGTCACGCACCTGGATGGACGTGATCGCGGCGCCCTCGAGCGACGACAGCAGCACTCGACGAAGGGCGTTACCGATCGTGACGCCGTATCCGGCGGGGAGCGGAGTCGCCTCGTACTTGCCGTACCCGCCAGCCTGCTCGACGGGTTCGATCTGCGGGTTTTCGAGTTCGATCATGACGGGGGGGTTACCTCGAGTAGTACTCGACCACGAGCTGCTCGTTGAGTTCGAGCGGCATCTGGTCGCGACGGGGTAGGGCGCTGATCGTCGCGGACATGTCCGTCGCGTCGACGCCCAGCCACTCCGGGACGTTGGCGGAGCGGAGGTTCTCGCGCGCGAACCGGAACGCTTCCACGTTCCGACTCCCTTCGCGGACCTGGACTCGGTCCCCCGGGCGGAGCTGATAGGAGGGGATGTTCGTCGATCGTCCGTTCACGCTGAAGTGGCCGTGGCCGACCATCTGACGAGCCTGGGGGCGACTGGACGCGAAGCCCGCGCGGAAGACTACGTTGTCAAGCCGGGTCTCGAGCAGGCGAAGAAGGTTCTCGCCTGTGACTCCGGGGCGCGACTCGGCGCTCTCGAAGTAGCGCTTGAACTGCCGCTCCAGGACCTGGTAGACGCGCCGGACCTTCTGCTTCTCGCGCAGCTGGACGCCGTACTCCGACACCTTGCGGCGCCGGATCCCGTGCTGTCCGGGCGGCGTCGGCCGCTTCTCGACCGGGCACTTCTTCGTATAGCACTTCGCCCCCTTCAGGAAGAGCTTCGCTCCCTCTCGGCGGCACTGACGGCAGACGGACGTGGTGTATCGGGCCATGGGGACTTTCTAGACGCGGCGGCGCTTGGGTGGACGACACCCGTTGTGGGGGATGGGAGTGACGTCGGTGATGGCCGTGACCTCGAGACCTGCGGCCTGGAGCGACCGGATCGCCTGCTCGCGCCCGGCACCCGGGCCCTTCACGAAGACCTCGACGTTACGCATGCCGTGCTCCATCGCGCGACGAGCGGCCCCCTCGGCGCTCATCGCTGCCGCGTAGGGCGTGCTCTTCCGCGACCCCTTGAACCCTGCCAGGCCGGCACTGCCCCAGGCGATGGTGCCTCCGGCCGGGTCCGTGATGGTGATGATCGTGTTGTTGAAGCTCGCCTGTACGTGCACGTGCCCGACCGGCACGTGCTTGCGTTCACGTCGGCGCGGCTTCGTGGCCCGCTTGCGCTCCGCCATCCTCGCTTCGTCGCTCCTAGCTAGCTGCTGTTCCTGTCCGGGGTCGTCGTCTGATCACTTCTTGCGCCGCACCCCGACGGTCTTCTTGGGACCGCGTCGTGCGCGAGCATTCGTCTTGGTTCGCTGGCCGCGCAC
Source organism: Chloroflexota bacterium (assembly GCA_016781485.1). GTDB lineage: Bacteria > Chloroflexota > Limnocylindria > Limnocylindrales > CSP1-4 > YB3-1. The sequence goes on from JADDQH010000056.1 coordinate 4,920, forward strand.
CGGCAGGTTCCTTCGGTGTCGAAGGCCGCGGTACGAGCCGATCTCCTGGAGCCGCTTGATGTTGAGCGCGACCTCGCGCCTGAGGTCACCCTCGACCTTGTAGCGGCGGTCGATGATCTCGCGCAGCCGGTTGACCTGCTCCTCCGTGAGGTCGCGCACCCGGGTGTTCGGGTTGACGTTCGCCTGCCCCAGGATCCGCTGGCTCGTCGGCAACCCGACGCCGTAGACGTATGTGAGCGCGATCTCCACGCGCTTCTCGCGGGGGATGTCGACGCCGGCGATGCGTGCCATTTCCTCTCCTAGCCCTGGCGCTGCTTGTGCTTCGGGTTCGTGCAGATGACCATCACGACGCCGTGGCGCCGGATGATCTTGCAGCGCTCACAGCGCGCCTTGACGGAAGCCGAGACCTTCACGTGATCCCTTTACCTAGTTACGTACGTTGCTCCGACCCCTGGTCACTTGAGTCGGTACGTGATCCGCCCGCGGGAGAGGTCGTACGGCGAAAGCTCGACGCGGACCCGGTCGCCGGGGAGGATGCGGATGAAATTCATGCGGAGCTTGCCGCTGATGTGCGCAAGGACGCGGTGACCGTTCTCCAGCTCGATGGCGAACATGGCGTTCGGGAGGGGCTCGACCACGGTCCCCTCGACCTCTATCGCGTCCTTCTTGGCCACAGGCGGCGGCATACTCCTTGTCGTCCAGAGGGTGGATGCGGCGCCGGGACGGGGCCCACTCGACCCCACGGCACACGCTGGGCTCGCCGAGACTCACTCGGCGGACGAACGCGCAGTGTATCAGAAGGCGCCGGCAGGGAGCAACACGGCCGGCTCGGGACGATTCGTCGTCAGGACGCGAGGGCCGTCCTCGGTCACCGCGATCGAGTGCTCCCAGTGCGCCGCCAGGCTCCCGTCCGCGGTGACGACGGTCCAACCGTCCGGCTTGATCTCGACCGCGTGGGATCCAAGCGTGAACATCGGCTCGATGGCGAGACACAGCCCGGGTTCGAGGCGCCGTCCACGGGTCGTGGTGCGGTAGTTGGTGACCTGCGGCTCCTCGTGCATCTCGTTGCCGATGCCGTGGCCCACGAAGGCCCGCACCACGCCGTAACCGGCGTCGAGCGCCACGTCCTCGATCGCACCCGAGATGTCCGACAGGTGGTTGCCGGGGATGGCCGCCGCGATCCCCGCCATCATCGCCGCGCGCGTCGTCTCGACGAGCCGTCGCGTCGCGACGGGCACTTCGCCGACCAGATACGTGCGCGCTGCGTCACCGTGCCAGCGGTCGACGATCGCGCCGACGTCGACCGAGACGATCTGGCCCTCCGCGATCCGGCGCGCGCCGGGCACCCCGTGGACGACCTCGTCGTCGATCGAGATGCACGTGGAGTGACGGTACGGGCCGCCGCGGCCCGGGACTCCGACGAATGACGGCGTCGCCCCCGCGCTTCGGATCATCTCGTCAGCGACGGCGTCGAGTTGGAGCGTGGTCATGCCGGGCCGGAGTTCCTGCCCGAGCCGGTCGAGGACGTCGGCGACGAGCCTCCCCGCCACCGCCATCCGCTCGATCTGGCTGCGGCTCTTCAGCGTGACGCGGCGCTCCAGCCCCCTCACCCTCGCCGTGCCGGTTGCGCGATCTGGCGCATGACGTCTTCGGTCACCTGCTCGATCGTGCCGTCGCCCCGGACGGGCAGGATCACCCCTCGGTCGGTGTAGTGGTCGACGACCTCGTACATCGGAGGAAGCTGCCTCTCGAGTCGAGCGCGGACGGTCTCCAGTCGGTCATCGGGACGCTGGTAGAGCTCCGAGCCGTCGAAGTCGCACACCCCTGGCCGGCGGGGCGGCCGGAACACCTCGTGGTAGACGTGCTCAGCGCCTCGGCAGACCCAGCGTCCTGACAGCCGCCTCATGAGCTCGTCGAGTCCCACCTCGACGTAGATCGCCGCCGCGACCGCCGCGCCCCGCTGGGAGAGCATCTTGTCCAGCGCCTCTGCCTGTGCGCGGGTCCTCGGGAACCCGTCGAGGATCGCCCCGTCCACGGCGTCGGGCGCGTTCAACCGTTCGGAGATCACGCGGATCGTGAGCTCGTCCGGGACGAGCGCGCCGCGCTCCATGTAGCGCTTCACCTCGCGTCCCAGCGGAGAACCATCGTTCACCGCGGCGCGGAACAGGTCTCCGGATGCGATATGGGGAACACCCAGGCGGTGCGAGATGATCTCCGCCTGCGTCCCCTTGCCGGCGCCCGGCGCGCCGACCATCACGTAGACCCTCAACGGATGAAGCCCTCGTAGTTGCGCATCATCAGCTGCGCCTCGAGCTGCTTCATGGTCTCGACGACGACCGAAACCACGATCAGGAGCGCCGTCCCACCGATAGCGAGGTTCGCGCCCGTGCGGAGGATCGCGGACACGATGTAGGGGCTGACCGCGATGACCCCGAGGAACAGCGCGCCGGCGATGCTGATCCGGAATACGACGCGCGCCAGGTAGTCGCGCGTCGGGCCCCCGGGACGGATGCCGGGGATGAAGCCGCCGTTCTTGCGCAGCTGGTCGGCCGTCTCGTCGGGCTTGAACGTGAACGCGGTGTAGAAGTACGTGAAGCCGAGCGTGAGCAGGAAGTAGCTCGCGATGTAGACCGGGCCGTTCGGGTCGAGGAACCGGACGATCCCGTTCGCGACGTCCCGAACGCCGGTCACCTCGGACGTCGTGAAATAACTCGCGATCTGACTCGGGAACAGGAGGATGCTGACCGCGAAGATGAGCGGGATGACGCCCGCCTGGTTCACGCGCAGCGGCAGGAAGGTCGCGCCGCCCTGATACATCCGCCGTCCGCGGACGCGGCTCGCGTACTGGATCGGGATCCGTCGCTGCCCTTCCTGGATGTAGACGATCACCGCCACGGCGATCACCGCGAGCACGACGAACGCGATCGCGACTCCCCAGTTCGGGTCAGCCTCAAGGAACCCCGTGACCGCGCCAGGGAACTGGGCGACGATGCCCGCGAAGATGAGGAAGCTGATCCCGTTGCCGATGCCTCGCTCTGTGATGATCTCGCCCAGCCACATCGTGAGGACGGTCCCCGCAACGAGCGTGAACATCTGGGTCAACGACTCGAAGCTCGTGATGTCGAACGGCGCGACGACAGCGCCGCCGCCCTGATTCGTCGAGAGGAGCGCCAGGTATCCGTACGCCTGCAGGAAGGCCATCGGGACCGTCAGGTACCGCGTGTACTGATTGATCTTGTTCCGGCCGTACTCACCCTCTCGCGACAGTGCCTGTAGCCGGGGAACGACCCCCGACATGAGCTGCATGATGATCGAGGCGTTGATGTAGGGGTTGACCCCCATCGCGACGATCGAGAAGTTCGATAGCCCGCCGCCCGAGAAGATGTTGAGCAGCTGGAGGAAGTCGTTATCCGCGAGGAGGTTCTCGAGCGCCTGGGGGTCCACGCCGGGGACCGGGACGGCGGCGAGGAAGCGGAAGACGACGAGAAGCGCGAGGACGAAGAGGATCCGCCGCCGGATGTCCGGCGCCCGGAACGCGTTGACGAGCGCGTCGAGCATGGCTAGTGGACCTTACCCATGGTCGGCGCGCGACTCCCGCGTGTTCGGGGAGCGCCGCCGGCTCTTTCCCTCGCCGGCGGGCCGGGGGTCGAGCGGAGACGGCGAGGCATCGATCGGCTCGGGCCCGCCGACGGCCGGCCCGGTCGTGACCGCGAGCGGCGTACGAGCCGGACCGGCCACGTCCCGCCGTGTCTCATCCACGCTCCCGTCGTCGGCCACTTCGCGCTCTCCGCGACCAGCGGGGGCGCGGGATCCGACTCCGATGGCGTCCAGCCCGCTGCCGGCCTCGAGCACCTGGGCGACCCCACCCGCGGCCTCGATCTTCTCCCTTGCACCGTTCGTGAACGCGTCTGCGAGTACGAACAGCTTTCGCCCGACCTCTCCCTGGCCCAGGATCTTCACCGGCTGGCGCACGGAGCTGATGAGGCCGACGGTGCGCAGCATCTCGGCATTGACGGTGAGCGGGTGGTCCTCGGACCCGTCCCGCCCGGCGGCGGCACCAGAGGCGATGCGAGCTTCCTCGGCCTCGGTGAAACGACCCGCGGCCGCGTAGTCGGAGATCCGCCCGACGTTCACTACCTGATAGTCGATCTTGAACCGGTTCTTGAAGCCGCGGAGCTTGGGGACGCGCATGTGGAGCGGCGTCTGGCCGCCCTCGAACCAGGGCGGGATCGAGCCCCCGGCACGGGCCTTCTGGCCCTTGGTGCCGCGCCCCGCGGTCTTGCCCTTGCCGGCCGCGATCCCGCGTCCGACGCGCGTCTTCTCGGTACGCGCTCCCTCCGCTGGCCTCAGGTCGTTGAGTTTCACCTGTTCGTCTCCTCGGGCGTCGCGTCAGGCGTCCGATCGGCGGCCGGCCCGGACGCGACACCTCCCTGCGCAGTCCCCGTTTCTTCGACCTCGACCAGGAAGCGGATCGCCCTGACCATGCCGCGGGTCGCCGGATTGTCGGCCACCTCGACGGTTTCCCCCACCCGATGGAGGCCGAGCGCGCGAACGCTTCCGCGTGCCTTCGAGTTGTAGCTGATGGGGCTCTTGCGGAGCGTGACGCGGAAGCTACCGGACACCGGCCACCTCCCTACGTCGCGGGTCGCCGCCGTTCATCCCGCCGCCCGACGCCGACGGCTGGCCGCTCACCGTCGCGTGCACCGGCTTGCCGCGGCGTGCAGAAAGCTCCTCGGCGCTGTGCAGCCCCCGCAGCGCCTCGAGTGTCGCGCGCACGACGTTGACGGGGTTCGTCGACCCGAGCGACTTCGAAAGGATGTCGCGGACTCCCGCGGCTTCGACCACCGCGCGCACGGAGCCTCCGGCGATCACACCCGTCCCCTGAGACGCCGGCTTGAGCAGGACGGTGCTCGCGCCGTATTGCTGTCGGATCTCGTGGGGGATCGTGGTCCCGACGAGCGGCACCCGTACGAGGTGCTTCTTGGCGTCCTCGACCCCCTTCCGGATGGCCTCGGGCACCTCACCCGCCTTGCCGAGACCAGCGCCGACATGGCCCTGCCCGTCGCCGACGACGACGATCGCACTGAAGCTGAAGCGACGGCCTCCCTGGACGACCTTCGCCACGCGGTTGATCTGGACGACGCGTTCTTCGAGCGTCAGCTTGCTCGGATCGATCCTCGGCACTCGGGCTCCTTCGTTTGCTGGGTCTTGTCGTCAGCCATCGGGCTACTCATCCACTCGCTTGGCTGCGCTGGTGGCGTTCCTGACGCCTGGCATCTGTCCGCGTCGGCTAGAACTCGAGTCCTGCCTCACGAGCACCGTCCGCGAGGGACTTCACCCGCCCGTGGTACTGGAACCCGGAACGGTCGAAGACGACGGTGGCGACGCCCGCTGCCCTCGCGCGCTCGGCGACGAGCGCCCCGACCACCCTCGCCCGATCGGTCTTCGTGCCTGCGGCATTCCGGAGATCGGGCTCGAGCGACGACGCACTCGCAAGCGTGAGGCCGGCGGCGTCGTCGATCACCTGAGCGTAGATCTGATTCAGGCTGCGATACACGGCGAGCCGCGGCCGTCGGCCCGTCCCGGAAACGGACAGGCGGATCCGCTGGTGGCGCTTGTATCGCGCACTGGTCCTGGAGGCGGCAGTGGGCATGGGGCTCGTAATGCTCCGTTACTTCCTGATCACTTGCGGCGCGCGGCGGCGCCCCGGCGGTCTACTTCTTGCCGCCGATCTTGCCGGCCTTGCCGGCCTTGCGACGGATGACCTCGCCCGCGTAGCGGACACCCTTGCCCTTGTACGGCTCGGGTTTCCGGGTCGCACGCACTCGGGCGGCGATGTGTCCGACGAGTTCCTTGTCGATCCCCACGACGGCGAGCCGGGTCGGGTTCTCGACCTCGAACGCGATCCCGTCCGGGGGCTCGATCTCGACCGGATGGCTGTAGCCGAGGTTGAGCTGGAGACGACGGCCCACGAGCTGCGCGCGATATCCGACGCCGGTGATCTCGAGGCCCTTGCGGTACCCCGTCGTGACACCCGTGATCATGTTGGCGACGAGCGTCCGCGTCAGCCCATGGAGCTCTCGCGCGCGCTTTTCGTCGCTGGGGCGCTCGACCCGTAGCACTCCGTCGTCACGCACGACGTGGAGCTCAGGGGCGAGCTGACGAGTGAGCTCGCCGCGCGGCCCTCTGACCGAGATTCGTGACCCGTCGAGCGTTACTTCGACGCCGTCGGGGACGGGGATGGGGAGACGACCGATCCGTGACATGGCCTACCAGACGTACGCGAGGACCTCACCGCCGAGCTGGGCCCTGCGGGCCTGCGCGCCGGTCATGATCCCCTGGCTCGTGCTGACGATGACGATGCCGAGTCCGCCCAGCACGCGCGGGATCTCGGTCTTGGTGGCGTATACGCGTAACCCGGGCTTGCTCACGCGCTTGAGCCCGGACACGACGGGAGCCTTGCCCGCGACGTACTTGAGCCTGATCCGAAGGTAAGCGCGCGGCCCATCGCGGCTCTCGTCGAAATCCTCGATGAAGCCCTCTTCCTTGAGGATCTGGGAGATCGCGCGCTTGGTCCTGGACGCCGGCACGAGGACCTCCGTGTGCCGCGCCCGACTCGCGTTGCGGATCCGCGTCAGCATATCGGCGATGGGGTCAGAAACGTTCATAGCTCTACCAGCTGGACTTCGTGACGCCCGGGAGCTCGCCCAGGAGAGCCCGCTCCCGGAAGCAGATGCGGCACAGCGCGAAGCGTCGCAGGTAGCCCCGTGCGCGACCGCAGATCGTGCAGCGGTGGTACGCGCGGACCTCGAAACGCTGGGGGCGTCGTGCCTTGGCGATCATCGATTTTTTTGCCATATCCGGTCCTGGTCCCTCTAGCCTGCGAACGGCATCCCGAGGAGCTGCAGCAGGCGCTTCGCCTCCTCGTCGGTACGGGCGGTGGTGACGAAGCTGATCTCCAGCCCACGCAGCCGATCCACCCGGTCGTAGTCGATCTCCGGGAACGCAAGCTGCTCGCGAAGCCCGAGTGAATAATTGCCGCGCCCGTCGAACGACCGACCGGGCACGCCGCGAAAGTCACGGATGCGAGGCAGCGCGAGCCGCGTGAGGCGCTCGAAGAAATCCCACATCCGCTCGCCGCGCAGCGTCACCTTGACCCCGATCGCGTTGCCGGTCCGAAGCCGGAACTGCGCGATCGACCGCTTCGCGCGGGTCACGATCGGCTTCTGCCCGGTGATCTGGGCAAGGTCGCCGACAGCGGCGTCGAGCGCCTTCGCGTTCTGGAGCGCCTCTCCCAGCCCGATGTTGATCACGACCTTCGAGAGCCGTGGCACCTGCATCGGGTTGTCGTACGCGAACTCCCTCTGAAGGGCTGGCACGACCTCCTCGAGGTAGCGCCGTCGCAGGTCGCCGCTCACGCCCGCCCCTCCCGGTTCAGCTGCTCTCCGCAGTTGCCGCACACGCGCACGTTCTTGTCGCCGATCTCCCGGTGCTTCACGCGCGTCGGCTGCCCGCACGAGGGGCAGATGACCATCACGTTGCTCATGTGAAGCGGCTGCGCGATGTCGAGGATCCCGCCCTGCTGGATGCGCGGCATCCGGTCACCGGCGCGCTGCTGCCGACGGGGCTTGGTGTGCCGCTTGGCGACATTGATCCCTTCGACCACGACGCGGTCCGGCGCCACGACGCGGTCGATCGTGCCCCGCTTGCCGGCATCCTTGCCGCTCAGCACGAGTACTTCATCGCCCCTCCGGATCTCGGGCACCTTCGTCGGGCGAGGCTGGGAGGTCGTCCGGGGCATCTACAGCACCTCCGGCGCGAGGGAAACGATCTTCATGTAGTTTCGGTCACGCAGCTCGCGCGCGACGGGGCCGAAGATCCTGGTCCCCCTCGGGTTGCCCTGGTTGTTGATGAGCACGGCGGCGTTCTCGTCGAAGCGGATATAGCTGCCGTCCGGCCGCCCGAACTCCTTGTTCGTCCGCACCACGACGGCGCGGACGACATCGCCCTTCTTGACGGCGGCGTTCGGGATCGCCTGCTTGACGCTCGCGATGATCACGTCACCCACCTCGGCCGTCGGCTTGTGTGAGCGGCCGAGTACACGGATGCATTGGATGCTCCGCGCGCCCGTGTTGTCGGCCACGCGCAGCCGGCTGTACTGCTGGATCACGTCGTCGCCTCCGAACGGGCGCCGTCACTCGTGGCGTCGGTGATCACGGTCGCGTCGGGCCGACCGGGATGTGCTGCGGCGTGGATCGCCTCGGTCGTCGCGCGCTCCTCTCCGGCCACAGGATCGCCGGCGGGTCACCGGCGCGCTGGACGACCTCGAGCAGCCGCCAGCGCTTCGTGGCGCTCAGCGGCCGCGACTCCTCGATGCGGACCGTATCGCCCACACGGGCGTCGTTGGCCTCGTCGTGCGCGGCGAACTTGGTCGTGAGCCGGATCACCCGCTTATAGAGGGGGTGCCGGGACAGCCGCTCGACCGAGACCACGATCGTCTTGTCCATGCGGTCGGAGACGACACGCCCGACCTTCGTCTTGCGCTGACCGCGCGCTCCATCGGTGCTCATCGACGCGCTCCCGCGGTAGGCGTTGGATCGGCGGCCGGTCGTGCCTCGTCATCGCCCGCGAGCTGTCGCTCCGTCATGACGGTCAGGATGCGCGCGATCGTTCGCCGGGTCTGGGGGATCTGGTTGTAGTCCGTGAGCTGGCGGGTCGCCAGCTGGAAGCGAAGGTCGTACAGATGCCGCCTGGCGGTCGTGAGCTCCGCCTCGAGCTCCGCGTCGGTCAGTCCGCGCACCCTATCGATGTCCATCGACGACCCCCTCCGCGAGCCCCTCGCGCACGATGAACCTGACGTCGACGGGCAGCTTGTGGCCGGCCAGCCGCATGGCCTCGGCGGCCTCCGCCTGGGGGACACCGGCCATCTCGAACAGGATCCGCCCGGGCTTCACCACCGCGACCCAGTGGTCCGGCGCTCCCTTGCCCGAACCCATCCGCACCTCCGCGGGTTTCTTGGTCACCGGCTTGTCGGGGAAGACCCGGATCCAGATCTTGCCCCCGCGCTTGATGTACCGCGTCATCGCGCGCCGAGCAGCCTCGATCTGGCGGCTCGTGATCCACGCCGGCTCCTCGGTCATCAGGCCGTAGTCGCCGAACGAGATCGAGCTGCCGCCCTTGGCAACGCCGCTCATCCTGCCGCGCTGCACCTTCCGGTGCTTGACGCGTCGGGGCATCAACATCGTTACGCTCCCACCCCCGCCGCAGCCGCCTCCCGAGGCGTCTGGCGCTCGGGCATCACGTCACCCCGATAGACCCACACCTTTACGCCGATCCGGCCGTACGTCGTGTGAGCGTGGACCTGGCCATAGCTGATGTCGGCACGCAGCGTTCCGAGCGGAACGCGTCCCTCCATCTCCCATTCGCGGCGCGCCATCTCGGAGCCGCCGAGCCGTCCCGAGACCGCGATCCGGACGCCCTTCGCGCCCGCCTTCATGGTCCGCTGGACGGCCTGCTTCATCGCCTTCCGGAACGCGATGCGCCGGTTGAGCTGCTGGGCGATATTGGTCGCCACCAGCAGCGCGTCGAGCTCCGGCTGGCGGATCTCCCTGATCTCGAGCTTCACCTTCCTGGTCGTCAGGCGCCCGATCTGCTGTCGGAGCGCCTCGACGTTGGCGCCGCCCTTGCCGATGACGATCCCCGGCTTGGCCGTGTGGACGGTCACCGTGACGTGGTTGATCCCGCGCTCGATCTCGACCTGGCTGACGCTCGCGTTCGCGAGCCGCCGCGTCACCAGCCCGCGGATCGCCATGTCCTCCTTGAGCAGGTCCGTGTAGCCCTTGTCGGCGTACCACTTCGCGTTCCAGCTGCGTACGACCCCGAGACGGAAGCCGTACGGATGGACCTTGTGACCCATGTCGGCTAGTCCTCCCGGTCTTCTGCGTGCGAGCTCGCCAGCGCGACGAGACGTCGTTGGTCCCGCATCGCTAGCCCTCGCGGTTCTCGACGACGACCGTGATGTGCGTCATCGGCTTGTGGATGGGGAACGCGCGGCCCTGCGCTCGCGGACGCCAGCGCTTGATCGTCGTTCCCTCGTTCGCGAGCGCCTCGACGACGACGAGGTCGTCGGGCGACAGGTTGTGGTTGTTCTCGGCGTTCGCCGCCGCGCTCTTGAGCACCTTCGCGACGTCACGCGCGGCACCCTGCGGCATGAAGCGCAGGATCGCGGACGCGTCCGCGACAGGGCGCCCCACGATCGCCTGGGCCACCAGCCGCGTCTTGCGCGTGGAGCGGCGGACGTGCTTGGCGGTGGCTGAGACGCGCACGATGTCCTACTTCAGCGCCGTCGAGCGCTCGGTGTGCTTGCCGTGGCCGCGGTAATTCCGCGTCGGCGAGAACTCTCCGAGCCGGTGCCCGACCATGTTCTCCGTCACGTAGACGGGGATGTGCTTCTTCCCGTTGTAGACGGCGACGGTGTGCCCGATGAAGTCGGGGAAGATGACGCTCGCGCGCGACCACGTCTTCAGGACCCGCCTCTCGTTCCGCCTGTTCATCTGCTGGACGCGGCCGAGAAGCCGCGTGTCCACGTACGGTCCCTTCTTCAGAGAGCGTGACAAGCCCTGCCTCCTTCCGGCCTAGCTCTTGCGGTGGCGCGACCGCACGATCGCGCCTCCGGTCGTCTTGCTGCGGCGGGTGCGATGTCCCATCGCCGGTTGACCCCACGGCGTCTTCGGCGGCATCCCCGTCGGCGACTTGCCTTCGCCGCCGCCATGCGGATGGTCGCGCGGATTCATGACGACGCCACGGACCTCGGGACGCTGGCCCATCCGACGGGCGCGACCAGCCTTGCCGAGGTTCTGGTTCTCGTGGTCCAGATTCCCGACCTGGCCGACCGTCGCGATGCAGCGCAGGCTGACCCGCCGCACCTCGCCGGAAGGCAACCGGATCTGACCGTGCTCGCCCTCCTTCGCAAGGAGCTGCGCGGATGCACCGGCGGAGCGGACGATCTGGCCACCCTTGCCCGGCACGAGCTCGATGTTGTGGATCGTGGTGCCGAGCGGCATGTTCGAGAGCGGCAGGGCATTGCCCACGCGGGCCTCGGCGCCGGGACCGCTGACGACCGTGTCTCCCACCTTGAGCCCGTTGGGGAGGAGGATGTAGCGCTTCTCGCCGTCGCGGTAATGCAGCAGCCCGATCCGCGCCGAGCGGTTCGGGTCGTACTCGATCGTGGCGAGCCGAGCCGGGACCTCCCACTTGTCGCGCTTGAAGTCGATGATCCGGTAATGACGCTTCTCGCCTCCGCCGCGGTGACGGACGGTGAGCCGTCCTTGGCCGTTGCGGCCGCTGCCGCGCTTCTGCGGCTCGAGCAGCGGCTTGTACGGTTCGTCGGTCGTGATCTCCTCGTACGTCGGGCGCGTCATGAACCGGCGCCCGGCCGAGGTCGGCTTGTAGCTTCGTAGCGGCACCCTACACCCCCTCGAAGAACTCGATCTTCTCGCCCTTGGCGATCGTCACGACCGCCTTTCGCCAGGGCGAGGTGAAGCCGCGCGTCCGGGCGCGGCGCATGCCGCGGCGCTTCTCCTTGGCCTTCGTGGTCAGCACGTTCACGTCGACAACGTCGACCTTGAACAACTCCTCCACGGCATCCTTGATCTGGAACTTGTTCGCGTCCTCGTGGACCGCGAACGTGTACTTGCTGCGCTGCGTTTCGTCCATCGACTTCTCGCTGATGACCGGGCGCAGGATGACCTCGGACGCCTGGAGGGTCATGCGTATACCTCCGCCATCGTCGTCAGCGCGGGCTGCGTGATGAGCACCGAGTCGGCGTTGAGCAGGTCGACGACGTTGAGCGAGTCGGCGAGGATCACCGACACCGTCGGCAGGTTCCGCGCGGACAACTCCAGCCGCTCGTCGCGGCCGGGGGCGACCACGAGGACGCGCCCGTTGGCCTCGAGCGCCTCGAGGTACCCGAGCAGCTCCCGGGTCTTGACCTCCTCCAGCGCGAGGTCTTCGACGACCTTCACGGCACCGCCGGTGTACTTCGCGGTGAGAGCGCCGCGGAGCGCCAGCCGCTTCATCCGCCTCGGGAGCCGCTGCGTGTAGTCGCGCGGATGCGGGCCGAACACGATGCCGCCGCCGCTGTAGTGCGGTGCCCGCCGCGACCCCTGGCGGGCGCGGCCGGTCCCCTTCTGGCGGTACGGCTTCTTCCCCGTCCCCCTGACCTCGCCGCGGGTCTTCGTGTCGTGCGTTCCGGTCCGGCGCGCGGCGAGCTGCGCCGTGACCGCCTGATGGAGCACGGCCTCGTTGACCGGCGCGGCGAACAGCGTCTCGGGAAGCTCGACGATGCCGGCGTCGCCGCCGGTCTTGGTGAAGAGCACGGTCGTGGGCACGCCTAGACCTTCCGGAGCATGACGAGCCCGTTCCGGGCTCCCGGGACGGCGCCCTTCACGAGCACGAGGTTCCGCTCGGGGTCGGTGCGCACGATCGTCAGTTTCTTGACCGTCGTCCGCGCGTCGCCCATATGGCCGGCCATCCCGGTGCCCTTGAGGACCTTGCCCGGGTCGGTGCCGGCGCCGATGGAGCCGGGCTGGCGGTGCGAGTCGGAGCCATGTGTCTCGGGGCCCCGGCGAAAGCCGTGGCGCTTGATGGTCCCCGCGAACCCCTTCCCCTTGCTGACGCCGACGACGTCGACGAGGTCGCCGGCGTTGAACAGGGTGACGTCGAGGGTCTGTCCGACCTCGTAGCCAGCCATCCCGTCCCCGTCGTCGAGCCGGAACTCACGGGTGTCGCGCACGCGCGGCAATCCCTTGAGCTGTCCGGCGCGCGGCCTGGTCAACCGCTTGGCCACGCCCGAGCCGAGCTGGACGGCGGTGTACCCATCCCGCTCGCGCGTCCGGAGCCCCGTCACGGTATTCGGTTCGATCGCCACCACGGAAACGGGCACGAGCGTGCCGTCCTCGGCGAAGACCTGCGTCATCCCGACCTTGCGTCCGATAAGTCCGATGCTCATGGCGGCCCTACATCTTGATCTCGATGTCGACGCCCGCGGCCAGCGAGAGTCGCATCAGGGCGTCGACGGTCTTCGACGACGGATCGAGGATGTCGATCAGTCGCTTGTGGGTGCGCATCTCGAACTGCTCTCGGCTGTCCTTGTCGATGAAGGGCGAACGCAGCACGGTGTACTTCTCGATATGCGTCGGCAGCGGGACCGGACCGACGACGTCCGCACCGGTGCGCTGAGCCGTCTCGACGATCTGCAGGGCAGACTGGTCCAGGAGCCTGTGGTCGTATGCCTTGAGGCGGATCCGGATCCGCTGCCGTGCCACGTTCGCCTACTCCACGATCTCGGTGATGGCGCCCGCACC
>JADDQH010000127.1:0-426 GCA_016781485.1 Chloroflexota bacterium
GAGTCGCGAGGTCCTGAGCCACCCGGACGTGATCGCACTGGGCGGCGGCCGCACTGAGCTCATCCGCCGTCGCGACGGGCGCAGTGTCTCCGGCGCCGGGGAGGTGCCTCGCTTCACGACGACCGAGCTGCTGGAGACCGAGCGGCGTCTCGTGGAAAGCGTCCAAGCGCGTCGCGGCGCGCAGGTCGGTGTGGCCGACCTCGAAGCGGTCGATGAGGCGCTGCAGGCCCGGCCATCGATGGGAGACGACCAGCTGGCGATGGCTCGAAGACTCTGTCTTGACGGTGCCGGCGTTGCCGTGGTCGTCGGGCCACCCGGGACGGGCAAGACGTTCGCGCTCGACGCGGCGCGGGAGGCCTGGCAGGCATCCGGCTTCTCGATCCAGGGCGCAGCGGTTGCGAACCGCGCCGCCCGCGCGCTCCACGA
>JADDQH010000127.1:494-1171 GCA_016781485.1 Chloroflexota bacterium
GTCTCGACCATCGATCGGTCCTCGTCATCGACGAGGCGGGCATGCTCGGGACGCGCGCGCTCGACGAGCTGCTGCAGCACGCGGAGCGCGCCGAGGCGAAGGTCGTCCTCGTCGGCGACCCTCACCAACTCCCCGAGATTGAGGCCGGCGGAGCATTCGCCGCCCTGGCTCGCACCGAAGACGCGATCAGACTCGAGACCAACCGCCGCCAGGAGCGCGCGCACGACCGAACGCTGCTCGAGCTGTGGCGAGGCGGTGCGGTCGACGAGGCGGTCGAGCTCGCGGTCGCGCATGGAGACCTCGTGATGGGCGCCAACTCCGAGGCGACGCGTGACCAGCTCGTCCGTGGGTACTGCTCCGCGATCGAAGACGGCCGCGACACGGTCATGATCGCGCTGCGGCGCGCAGACGTTCGTGACCTCAACGTCCGCGCCCGCGTTCGTCTCGACGGCGCCGGGCGCCTCGGCGACGAGCGGCTCCTGCTCGGCTGGGGAGAGTTCGCGGTCGGTGACCGTGTGATGTGCAAGCGCAACGACGCGCGGCTCGGAATCGCGAACGGTGACCGCGGCCAGGTGTCGTGCGTGAGGCCGGAAGCCGGCGACTTCGACATCCGCTTCGACGACGGGCGCACGGTCTCGCTCGATCGCCGCTACATCCATGCAGGAGACGAGCCGTCG
>JADDQH010000127.1:1364-5192 GCA_016781485.1 Chloroflexota bacterium
GCTCGAGCGTCTACGTATCGCACTGCACGTCGATGACGCGGCGAAGCCACTGGGGGACAAGCCCACCTCGCTCGCCGACCTCGTCCCCTGGCGGCGAGGTCGGCGGGAGCTCGAGAGAGCGCGCCGTGGCGTGGAGCGCGAAGGTCCTGAACACCACCGAGGACTGGAACGATGACCGACAGCACCTCTTCCGACCTACGACCCCAGGCGCGGCTGATGACCGCCGACGAGGTCGCCGATTGGCTCCGGGTCCCGCGCTCGACGATCTACCAGCTCACGCGCAGCCGCCGGATCCCATTCCTCAAGGTCGGCCGGAGGGTCCTGTTCGACCACGGCAGCGTCGCTGCCTGGGTCGAGTCGCGCACGATCCAGCCGCGAGGGTGAGAAGGCTCGCGGGTCCGACCGGACCGCGCGCGATCATCGCGCGCATGGCCGGGAAGCGCAGCTACGGAACCGGGCGACTCTACGAGAAGCATGGGGCGTACTACGGCCGCTGGTGGACGAGCGACGGTCGGCGGTTGAACCGGCGCATCGGTCCCATGCGCACGCCGAGCCTCGCCGACGGCCTGACCCGTGTCGAGGCCGAGCGGCGCTTCCGGATCCTGCAGGATCAGGAGGAGAAGCGGCCGCGCCCGGCCGTCGAGCACGCGCGGGTCACGCTCGACCAGGCGGCGGAGTCGCTCCGCCGACAGCTCTCGCTGCAGGGCTCCCGCAAGTCGTATCTCCAGAACTGCGACTCGATGCAGCGGGTCCATCTCTCGCCCGCGCTCGGAAGCAGGGCGCTCGCGAAGGTCACGACCTCCGACGTCGAGACGCTCGCCGACCGGATGCTCGGATCCGGCCTGAAGCCCAAGACGGTGCGGAACGTCCTCAGCTTCCTGCACTCGGTGACGGAGCACGGACTCGATCGCGGTTGGGTCAACGAGAACCCGGTGCGGCGTGCGGCGCGACCGAAGCGACGCCGCAGCGGCGACGCCGCGCCCGACCTGCAGTTCCTGACGGTCGCCGAGCTCGAGGCCGTGATCCACGCGATCCCCGACCACGTCGTGGTCCGCGAGCCGGCTCCAAGCCGCCGCGGACGCCCGGGCCCCGCGCCGCCGCCTCCTCCCGACGTGCTCGGGCCCGTGCTGCGCGTGCTGATCCTTCACCGCGGCGATGACCGGCATCCGCCAGTCGGAGCTGCTTGGCTTGCGCTGGCGCGACATCGACTGGCAGGCGCAGCGGATCCGCGTGCGCAACGCGTACGTCCGCGGCGAGCACTCGACCGAGGGAAAGTCCGACCTCTCGACGCGACGCTCCGTCCCGATGGCCGACCGGCTCGCGCGCGAGATCGATCGCTGGTCGCGCTGCTCGCTCCACACCGGCGCCGACGACCTCGTCTTCGCTCACCCGACGACGGGCAACCCGATCGACCGCAGCAAGGTCACGAAGCGCTTCAAGGCCGCGTGCGTCGACGCCGGCGTCCGGCCGATCCGCTTCCACGACCTTCGCCACACCTTCGCCACCCGGCTGGCCGCCTCCGGCGAGTCGCTTCGGACGATCCAGGAGTTCCTCGGTCACGCCGACTCGAAGACGACGCAGATCTACGCCCACTACGCGCCGTCGGCGCGCGAGGTCGAGATGGTCAACCAAGCGTTCGCTATGGACGAGTCAAAAGACGTGGCGAAAGGATCTGCCGAACTGTCTGGTGCTCTGCGAGCAGATTGAGGAAGTCCAGGCCACGCCGCCGTGGTCGGCGCGCTTCAGGGCGCCGACGGCTTGCCCTCCGGTTGGCGTGGAACACTCGTCCAAGCCTCCCAGTGCCGACCAGTTTCACGACCGATCCCTTGATGCCGCATGCCACGCAAACCGCGTCTTCAAAAGCTCACGGTGTTTCTTCTCAGGGACGGAGTTTCGAGGGACGCGGCGCTTCGCGCGCCCGAGACGCTCGTGGGACATCAGGTGCCCTCGGTCTCAACCCGGGTCGATTCGCTCTTCCTCGCATCTAGTCCACCGCACGCGCCTGCTTGGACCCAGTATCTAGATCCGCACGTCGTTGGTGATCTCGGCGGGCTGCTGACCGCGTCCTCGTCGGCAGTTCTTCTGTTCGAAGCTGCTGATCGCCTGTTCGCCATCACCTTCGGCCAGGGTCGTCACCTGCTCGACTCCGAGGCATATGAGCAGGACTTCGGCCTCAAGGTGGTCATCAACACCGTTGCGCCGGACCAACTCAAGAGTGTCGACGCCAAGACCATCGACGAGACCACCTTGCATACGCGTCGGGATGTGAGCCGCGACTCGTCGTTCACCGCATTCGGGCTCGATATCTCTCGCGACCTATTGCGGGCGGTAACCGGGACGCCGCAAGACGACACGCTCGCGCACCGGCTCACGGGTTCTGATGCGCTTGGACTTTGGACGCGAGCGCAGGTGCCTGACCTCGCTGCGCTCGCCGTCCGCTTGCTCGCTGCGTACGGCTCGGACGACTACAAGCGCAACTTCGACTTCGTCGACTACCTCAGGCCAGAGAAGCGGGCAGGCCGGCTACGCGATCTCGAGCAGGTGTTGGTCGACGCGCTTAAGGCGCGTGAGATCGATGACGCGCATATGGCGGCTCCGGAGGTGTTGGATCCGCTCGATCTCTCCGGCTTCCGCTTTTCGGGGCAGCAGGACGACGAACTCGACGCGGACCCCCGCATCAGCGCGTATCTGGACATGCGCGATCCCGACGGCCTAGATCTTGACCGTCTCAAGACGGATCGGCTGATCGCAGTTCGATCAGATGGCGAGGTGTATCGCCAGTGGCAGGTATATCGGAGCCTCGTCTACGAGGTGAACCTGCACGGTGACCTCTATGTCCTGACGGGCGGCGACTGGTTTCGCGTCAATCTCGATTTCAAGGAACGGGTTTATGACGAGGTCGACGCCGTCCCCCGCCGGACAGGGCTACCACCGGCTGATCCCGGGACAGACGAGGGCGCGTACAACTTGAAGGCAGCGGCGGCAATCGATGGGCTCTGCCTTGACAGGAAGCTGGTGTTCGACGGCGGCCCCGATCGCATGGAGATCTGCGACGTGCTCACCCGAGATGGCGGCTTCATACACGTGAAGCAGCGCGGATCGTCCTCAACGCTCAGCCATCTGTTCGCGCAAGGCATGAATAGCGCAGAGCGCCTACTGCAGGATGCAGAGTTCCGTCTGCAGGCTCGTCGGGTCATCGAAGCGGAACACGCATCGTTTGCCGAGGTGCTGCCTGTCGATCGGCCTCAGGATCCCCGGTCGTTCGAGGTCACCTTCGCGGTCATCACGCGCAGCAGTCGCTCGACGCCGCTGACGTTGCCGTTCTTCAGCGTGGTAAGCCTCCGCGCAGCCGTCGCAAGACTTCGCGCGTACGGATTCCGAGTGTCGGTGGCCGAGATTCATGAGGAGGCTGCCTGACTCGGCTGGCTTCTTGCACGAGTTCCAATTCGAGGTCGAGCTAGAAATGCCCCGCGTTGGAGCGGAACGCACGGACGTGTCGCCGCTGTGGCCTACGAATCTCGTGCCCGCCGCTAGCAGCCTGATCTACCTCGACCTCAATCACTGGATCGGGCTCGCGAAGGCTCACACCGGGCACGGCGACGGCAAGCGATTCCGCTCGGCACTCAACCTCCTGCGTGCCGCCCGCGACGGTTTATCTACGTCATCAGCATGCCGCTGATCATGGAGCTGACGGGCATCCTGCGGCGCCCTCAGCGTGCGGCACTAGCAGCCGTGATCGAAGAATTCACCGATTTCGCGTGCGTGATGCCCGTCACGACGATCGCGGCGCTCGAGTTCGAGACGGCGCTCGCAGCAGTCGCACCCATT
>JADDQH010000128.1 GCA_016781485.1 Chloroflexota bacterium
CTGCGCGCTGGCGCGGGCCTCCTTGCGGAAAGTGAGCTTCAGGTATCGATCCTGCGGCGGGCCGAGCCGGCGGACCGACTGCAGGCGGTCATCCTTGAGTGAGCGCGGTACGTGCTCGGCGCGCAGCAGGTGCTCGCCGTCGCGCCGCTCCTCGAGCCGCAGGCCGACGTGCTCCGCGGCTCGTCCGAAGAGCCGCTCGACGAACTCGGGCATGAGCCGGCGCTCCTCGGAGCGCCAATCGCGCTTGCGCACCCAGCTGACGTCGACGCTCCTGGTCGCCTGCGCGATGCCGATGTCACGCTCGTACGCAGCGTACGCCTCGGGGTCGAGCGCGATGATCTCGCGCTCGGCGGCATCGACGCGCTCCGGGGCGAGCATGGCATCACGCAGCAGCCGCTCGAAGTCCAGCCCGCCCTGGGTGAGCACCTGGCCGACGACGTCGTAGACCTTGTCGCCGAGGTCCACTCGCATCATCTCGAGCTTCTCGAGCAGGCGCTGGAGCAGCTTGCCCTCGACGGTGTTCGTCGCGCAGAAGTTGAACACGACGCACTTGGAGAGCTGGCCAATGCGGTGGATGCGCCCCATGCGCTGCTCGAGCCGGACCGGGTTCCACGGCAGGTCGTAGTTGATCATCAGGTGGCAGAACTGGAGGTTGATGCCCTCGCCGGCCGCCTCGGTGGCGATGCAGATCTGCGTGTCCTGGTGGAACTCCTGCTGGATCTTCTTGCGCTCGGTCGGCGGCAGGCCGCCGTGGATCGCGCACGTCGTGTAGCCCCACTCGCGCAGGTTGCGCTCCAGGTAGCCGAGGGTGTCGCGGTGCTCGGTGAAGATGAGCAGCTTGCCGCGGCCGTCCTCGGTCAGCTCGGCGAGCTCGGCCTTCTGCAGGCAGTCGCGCAGCGCGACGAGCTTCGCCTCCTCGCCGCCGCGGATCGTCTCGTCCGCCTGGACGACCAAGCGCTCGAGCGTCGAGATCTCGATTCGCATCTGCTCGAGCGACTCGGCGACGACGACCCCCTCGGCGGCGCGGTCCTCGTCGTCCTCGGTGGCGTCGTCTGGATCCTGCTCGGCGTCAGCCAGCGGCTCGGCGAGCTTCAGCTCACGCAGTCGCTTGGCTCTCTCAGCCGGCGGCAGCGCCTCCAGCTCGAGCAGCCGTGCCGAGATCCGGTCGGCCCGCTTGCGGAGCGATGAGCGGATCGCGCCGAGGCTTGACGCCAGCCGGCGCTGCAGGACAGTGCGCGCCAGCGCGACCGCGTTGCCCCGTCCTCCACCTGCCGAACCCAAGAAGTCCTGGATGTACTCGGTGACCGCGATGTAGAGCTCAAACTCGGCAGTTCCGAGTTCGAACGGCTGAGTGAGCACCTCGCGTTCGACAAACAGCTTGCCGCCATGCTCGTCGACAAGGTCGTCCTTTTCACGCCGCAGGAAGTATGGCGAGTCGTCGCGGCGGATCTGCTCCGCGGCGAGCTCGTCGACGGCGAACTGGTCCGGGTCGAGCAGCCGGAGGAAATTGTGGAACCGGCTGCGGTCGCCCGAATGCGGGGTGGCGGTCATGAGCAGCAGGCGCTCGCAGCGGCGGCTCAGCTCCTCGGCGAGCGTGTAGCGCTTGGTGCGATCCAGCTCGTCGCCGCCGTCGCGGCCCTTGGGGTAGGAGGCGGCCGAGCACTTGTGGGCCTCGTCGATGACCACCAGATCCCATTCGGCGCGCAGCAGATCCGGGAGCACCTCGTCGCGCTTGGCGAAGTCGATCGACGCGATGCAGCGATCGTGCTCCTGCCACGGAGACTCGCCCATCTGCCACTTGACCAGATGGGAGTCGATCAGCGAGAAGCGCTCGTCGAACTTGTCGTGCAGTTCGTCCTGCCACTGGACGGTCAGAGGCGCAGGGCACAGGATCAGCACCCGGTCGGCGACCAGGCGGAGCCGCAGCTCCTTGAGGAGCAGCCCCGCCATGATCGTCTTGCCAGCCCCGGGGTCGTCAGCGAGCACGAAGCGCAGGCGTGGCTGCGGGAGCATCCGGCGATAGACCGCCTCGATCTGGTGCGGCAGCCCGCGGACGCCAGACATGGAGACGGCGAAGTTCGGGTCGTGCGCATAGGCATGTTCGATGCGCTGCGCCTCGACGAGGTCGAAGAGGTCGTCGCCCCGCACAAAGCTCACCGCTTCACCGAGCACCTCGAAGGAGGAGCCGTCGTTGAGCTCCTCGTGGTCGAGCACCGTCTCGCGGAGCGCGCCGTCGGGCAGGCGCACCCGAAGGCTGACGCTCTCGCCCAGATCCTCGACCCCATCGAGGGCAACGGGCCCGACGAACTGGCCGCGGAGCAGGACCCGGCGACCGATGAGGCTGGTGAGTGCAGCAGCGTCAAGCATTGGGTGGGGCGACATCACCAGGTACCGAGTCGCGAGCACGCGACGGTATCTGACCGCGCCGTCGAGCGGCGTCCGTGCGGCACTACTCGCTATCGAGAATGAAGAAGGTCGAGGCAGCTGAGCAGCTCAAGAAGCAGCCTGAGAGGCCGATCAGGTGGCCCGAGAACGACGGAGGCGTGGAAGCCCGTCCCACACCCGAGCGCGCTGACTTGAGAATGGGCCTGAGGGTCGGCCTGGAGGTGTACGCGTGTCGAGCGCATCGCGCCGGAGCGCACACCCGAGGACATTGCCAGTGGAGTCACCGCGCGGAACGCTAGTAGCTCCGTGGACCGTGCCTAGGAGCGGTGCGCGCCATCGCAGCAGGGGTCGAGCGCACTCGGCTCCCTACCGCGCTCAAAGGTCGATCAACCAGCGCGCCTTTCGGCCGGCGGTTCGACGGCGCGCGGACCCTGTCCGGACGGCAGCGACTCCGCCTCTCCTTCTCGCTCTGGTTCAGACGGGGGTGTGGGATGCGGCATACCGAGCAGGCACCGGATCTTGTACTCCAAACCGGCTTCCAGGCCGCGAGCGACACCGGCAGCGGTGCCGCCGATGATCATGCCGCCCGGAACGGTCACCAGCGCGAGCGGCGAAGGACCTGACACGAGAAAACCGAGCGCCGCGCCGACCGCCGTTCCCCACGCACGTCTCTTGGCCCGATCAAGGATCGAGACCAGGCTCGCGCCCGCAACCGGCGACCCGGGGAACGGGATAACTTCGGCAGTGCAGCAGTAGCTGGCAAAGCCGCGTCGAGCGCTCGGCGCGACCGCGCTAACCGCGAGAAGCCAACGTTCCTCCGTTTCTTCTCGCAGCAACAACTCGACAGCCTTGACGTCCTCCGTGAGCGCCGCCGCGACCGCCGGCCATACTGAGAGCGGCTCCTCGAGTGGACGAACGCCCGTTGCGTCTAACGCGCGCGCAGCCTCCAGCACATCGTCGAATAGATGTGGTTGGGCTACAGAGTCTCGCGGGATGGTCATGAACCGAGCCTCCGTGTTGGAGTCTCGGTCGAAGATCCTGGTGTCGTAGAACTGCTGCGGCGCCATAGCCCTAATGGGCCTGGTTGGTCCGTCTCGCGACCATCTGCTCCACCATCGGCTGGAGATGCAGGTCGGCATGTACGAGCTCGACACGGTGCGTATGCCAGAGGGCGGGCTCGATCTTGGCGAACAGCTCGTCCGCAAACGATGGCGACATCGCTTGGACGCCTGTCAAGTCCACTACGACCCCGGATCTCCTTGCCGCGCTCTCGACGTGCTCGCGTAGCGCGCGCGCCAGCGGCCGGCCGCCGAGGAAGGGCCCCACTTCGGCTAAGCGGACGACTTCAGGCGGCACTGAGGCTATCGATTCGGCGGTACACGGCGTGGTAGTCAAGCGGTCGGTCCCTCCGAGCGCGTAAGGCGACGATTGTCCCAGGGAAACGTACAGACGTCGTAAAGGCGCGTTCCCGAGCGCCGAGCAGAACTGAGCCTGTCCCGGATCGAATTAGGAGCTCTCCTCCGTTGGCGCGTAGCGCCTCGGCCGTTACGTAGAGACCCTCGCCTGAGTTGTGGGGCCACGTGGCGCTGACGCCTCGCTCGAGCGCCTTCAGGATCGCCTCTAGATCGTCGCGAGGCGTTGGCAGATGAGACGCGCTCGACAAGCTTCGCAAGATCCCTACGCCGAGGTCCACGATGCCGATCTCGAAAAGCGGCTTCTTCCTCAGCGCTTGAGCGGCTGCGAATCCGCCGAGCTCGGTGCGCGCATGATCACGGACGTTCTCCGTCAATTCGGTCAGGAAAGCAAAGGTGCTCGACACTGCCGCGCTGTCCACCGCACAACTCGCCTGAAGCGCATTCAGCAGGTTGAAGACGAGCAGCGACCGCTCCTCCTCGTCGGAGAAGTTGGAGAGCGGTCGGAACACGACGGGTTGTCGGCGGTTGAACTGCTCGGGCGGATTTGGGAACGTTTCCAACCGGCGGAAGAGGTCCATCCGGAGGAGGTAGCGAGCAGTCAAGCCGCTGCTTGGAAGCCATACGCCGCCCTCTTGGTAGAACCCGCCGAGCTCCAGTCGGCGCAGCGCTGCGAGGATCGTCGCGATTGCGGTTGGTCCGACGAAGGAAAGGCGCCGCAGATCGACCCAGATCTGCGATGGCTCTCGGATGGTGAATAGCGGCGTCAGTTGCTCGATCAGGCGATCGAACGTCGGGAACTGGTAGGTGCCCGATAGGCTGACCTCGACGACTGGTAGCTGAGAGCTCCCTTCCACCGCCGGGATCGTAGGCGGTGAGGCTGTCGTCTCCTCCTCTGTTCCGCGGGTTTCGAGCGGTCCCGCGTGCACCGGTCGATCGTTCGTGCCCGCGGTTCAGCGCCGCTGCAGTCGAGTAACGGCGCGACTTGACCCGCAGCGGAGCGATCCGGCGAGTGGGGCAGCCGTACCGCCGGAGGCGCTCTCGGTCCCATAAGCCGATTGCTCCTTTCCCAAGACCCGCGTGCCGCAGGTTGATGCGAACTGGAGTTTCGTTGGTAAGCGACAGACGCACTTGCACTGGGTGCAGCACCGTCTACTCGTATACGTTCCGCAGGACGATGTCGCGCAGGAAACGGCCACGACACAAGACGCCGGCGGCTCCCACGCAACCGGCTTCAGCGCCGACCGCCCGCAGGGACCGGATGGCCCGCGTGCAGGTCGGCGACGACGTCTGGACCGACTTCCGGGTGCTCGCGGGCCGGCGGCCGGTGAGCGAGCTGCTGGGC
>JADDQH010000129.1 GCA_016781485.1 Chloroflexota bacterium
GGGATCGAGCAGTCGTTCTACTACAACATCTGTGAACCGCCCGCTCGGAACAATGCGGATCTCGGCCGTACCGGCTCCTCGGAGCCGCCCGCCGACGCCCTTAGGTGCGGGGACAAGCGGCCAGCGTGGCACGTGATCAACAATCGCATGAACCCGGTGAACCCATGACAAACACGATCCGCCTCGGCTCCGTTGGCGCGCTGGTAGCGTTGGCGCTGCTTGCCGTCACGTCGCTGGGCGTTGACGCCGAGGCTCGCCACGCGAGCCGTCTCAAGTGCCTGACCTCCGGCACTACGATCGACGCCAGCAACCAGGTGCGGTTGTTCCAAGTCGGTGAAGACGGCGATCACGAGCTCTACGCCTGCCGTCTCCGAGGTCGCCGAGTCCGTCCCCTCGGATACTTCGTCGAAGCCCGTCAGGGCCCGGACCAAGCTACGCTGGCCGGACGGCTCGTCGCTTTCGACTATCTCACGTGCAGTCGAGACCAACTGGTTTCCTGTAGCGGGACAGTCTCCGTGTTCGATGTGGGCAAGCGCCGAGAGCGCTTGGCCCGGACGGTTCCCGGACGCGTCAAGTCCCTCGTCCTCACGCCGAGCGGCGTTGTCGCCTGGATCCGAACGGCACCCGACTCCACCGCCGTCAGCGTCCTGCTCAAAGACGGCGAACACATTCTCGCGACCGGCAACGACATCGATCCGTCGTCTCTGGCGCGCGCCGGCTCGCGTCTGTACTGGTTGCAGGCAGGCACGCCGCGAAGCGTGACCTTCAACGAGGCGCGAGCCTACCCGCGTCCCTGAGAGGCGCGTGGATTGCTCGCGCGTGCTTCGACGGCTTGACCAGCCGCTGACGGGTTCGACGAGGGCTGGTCCACCCCGAGTGAGGCGCGGAAGCGGCACAGGCCCACCTACGACCGCAGCCGACGATCGACCCCCGCCGACGATCGACCCCCGCCCCACAGCGACGAACGACTCGAATGCTTCCATGATCACGTGTCGTCAGGAGGAATCGGCGACGACATCAACGCACTAGCCGAGCTGCGGTTAGAACCCGAATAGGCCGGGCGTCACGTCAACCAGCCACCATCGTCTCCTCTTACGAGGCGAAAGGCGCGCCCGGCGGGTCGGGGCCATCGTCCGGCAGCGCTTCGAGCCTGCCGGTCCGCTCCCAGTGACGAGCGCGCCGGAAGTCGAGGTGCGCCTGGGCGAAGAGGTCACGTCCGGTCTGGGCTTCTCCCGGGGCGTAGCGGTCGACGATCAGGCCGACGGTCTGCGAGTAGGTCCAGAGGGCTCCGTGAAGTGACTCGGTCAGCCTTTCCGGGGTGGCGCCGAAGCGCCACTCGAGGTTGTCGTTGTCGTTGAGCCTGGGCGCTCCGAAGCGACCGATCGACAGCGCCGAAGGGTGCAGAACCTCGTTCATCATCTTCACGACCCATGCGGCCCAGAACCGAACTTGGTCGTGGTCGGACTCGGGCCAGCACGAGATCACCCCTTCGAGACGATCTTCGATGTGGGGGATTCCCGTCCAGCTCCTTGAGCCTGTCTTCCCGAAGAGATCCTTGAGTTCCTTGCGCTTGTCGTTTGTGACCTTGATTGCCGGCGGCTTCTCGTGGTCGAACCAGGCCGGAAAGCGTCGCTGGACGTCCGCGCGCAGGAGGCGGCTGTAGAGGTCGTGTTCTACGAGGCGGTCGACGGCCAAGTCCGGGTTGAGGTGAATCCAGTGGGCGTCGACCATGTCCTCGAACAACGACCGGTTGAGCATGATCCCCTGCTCGCCGAACCCGTTCTCTGCGAGCCATCGGACGATCGCTTCGTAGGTTCTTGTAGATCGAGCGAACACCGTGAGGAGCACCATGTCGTGACCGCGGAGATCCTGGCCAGCGGTCCACTCTTCGGCATGCGCACCGACCCACCGCAGAAGCCGCTGGCAGGCATGGATGCGTAGCTTGGCCGGGGCACCGTCCGGGACGTTGGGAGGTTCGGCGGCGACCATGCCTCCCAGATTCCCACGAGTTCCGGATCCTCTTCGGGACCCGGAAGGACGCGAGGCCGCCCCTAAGGACGGCCTCGCTGGCACCAACGTGATGTCGTTCTCGACTACTCGTCGCGTTCCGAGGGCGGCAGCAGCTCGCCGAGCCCTTCGCGGTGAGCCGCTGGTCCGTAGGGCAGGTCGAGACCGAGCGCGCGGCGCTTCTCGAGCATCCCGTTCCACCAGCGCTCGGCGTTCGCCCGGTCCCTGGTCGCTTCCACCGGCACGGGGGTCATGCCGGGCAGCCAGCCCTGCCGGTAGTCGATGCGGAGCCACTCGATCAGCACGGCGGCATGCGCGCGAAGCTGCTGGCACCCGCGTCCCAGCCGGAACGGACGCATGTCGACGTTGTCGCCGCCGATCCGGTACCGGCGGCGCATGTGGCCGTGGACGCGTTCGTACTCCGAATGCGACTCGCGGAGCTCGTGGTAGACGGGGTCGGTCTCCATCAGCGGCCCGAGGCGCCGCCAGTCGACCGAGCAGCGCATCCGCTTGCGGCCGAAGCATCCGTCGGTGACGGGAACCATGCACTCGTAGAAGACGACCGGATACTCGGTGCAGTCCACGTTGACGACCCGCGTCTCGCCGCCACAGCCCTGGCAGCGGGGGACGCCGTTGCGGTCGAGCAGCTCGGTGTCGCGGTCGGCCGGCTGGTTCGGGTGGTCGCGGAGCGCAACGCACGATCCGACGCCGCGCTTGGTGTGCATCATCCGGACGGCCTTGATGTCGAAGCCGCGGTCGGCGATGACGTTCAGCGGCTCCGCGCCGAGCACCTCGACCAGGGTGGGGTAGTGCTCCATGTAGATGGTGTGCTCGTTGATCGAGGCGCTCTCGACGGGGATGTAGACCGCGGCGCCCATGAGGTGGTCGATGAACTTCTGGTTGTAGTAGCCGGGCCAGAACTTGATCTTCTTGCCGTTGCGCACGTACGCGCGGACGCCGGCGTCGAGGTCACGGGACAGGTACCAGTGCTTGTTGACCTTGTGCCGACGCAACTCGCGCCCGATCCGCTGCTGCTGCTCGCTGGCTTCGAGATCCGTCCAGGCGATCTCCCGGCGCTCCTCGGGATCGGGGGACTGCGCCTTGATCGCTTCCTGACGGAGCGCCCCCGTCTCCTTGGTGCTCATCCGCTCGACGCGGGGAGCTGAGATCTCCTGGCCGGCCTCTCGTGCGGCGACGCAGTCCGGGTGATCGCAGCCGGCGTCGTCGTGGTGCAGCTTGGCGTGGGTTTCGGCCTCGCAGGAGTCGACGTGGATGTTCTGCCCGATGCGCGGCTCGAACGAGCGTGCGAGACGGATGAGGACTCCGGCGGTATCGCGGAACGCGTCGGCGCGCTCCTCGAGCTCGCAGAAGCGGGCGTAGACGGTCCCGTAGGCCGGCGGGCAGCCGACGAAGCCGAGCCGCTCCCAGAACGCCATCGGGTTCTTGCCTCGGGTCACCGACGAGTACCAAGGCTGGACGTCGACCATCTTCGACATGACGAAGCAGAGGTAGGCAAGCGCCCACATCCCGGGCATGCGGGCCTTGGTGTAGGGACGTTGGATGGTGGTGGCCTGCACAAGCGGGTCGAAGATCGACGGCAGGGCGAGCATCGTGTCGATCAGCCAGTCGTGGTGGTTGACCTCGTGGTCCTTGGAGAAGGCGGTCGCGCCGGGCAGGATGGATGCGTCGGCGGTGTGCGGTTTGCGGTTGCGTGCGGACATCGAGTGGTTCCTTGGTTTGAGAAGTGGGGGAGGGACGAGGAGGCGCACCGTCCACGCGTCCGGTCTCGGCCGACCGTGGGCGGCGCGGAGAACGCGGACGCAGAGGTCGATGTGCCTCAGTCGGTCCTATGTGGCCTGGAGCCGGCGGCGCCTAGACGGTTGGTGGCGTCCCTTGAGGGGGATGGACGCCGGGCGGGTCCTGCGGCCGCATAACGGCGGCTGAGCGATCCCTGACGCGGAGGTCGGGGAACCCGAGAGCTGCACAGACGCGTCCTTGCTGTGCAGATGCGCGTCGGGTATCGCGCGAAGATGAAGCTGCTTGGGTGAAACCTCCGTAGTTGAGCGCCATCCTTGGCGATCAATCAGGACTGGGACAGCAGCGAACTTGACACGCCCTCCGGACAGAACCACCGCAACGAGCGGGACGAAGGCGCCCAAGAAGGTCCTCACAGCCAGTCGCGCAGCAGGTCGAGCGCGGCCCGCTCCCAGTTGTGGGCCGTGCCGAGCGAGACGTCGAGCTCGGCGGCGATCTCACGCAAGCTGCGGGGCTCGACGCCGAACAGCCCATAGCGCAACACGGTGACCCGCTGCATGTGCTCAGGCAGCCGAGAGACGCAGAACCTGAGCCGGTCGCGAAGCGCCCTGACCGTCGCCTCCTCGGCGGTGTCATCGGCGGCGGCGACCTGATCGACGGGCACGCCGAAGACGGCCCGGGGGATGCAGGCAGGGGACGGCATGGGTACGGTGACCCTCCAGTGGATGAGACGGTGGATGAGCCCGCCCGAACGACCGGTTCTGCGCTACCGGAGTGGCCGTCGAAGCGGTGCCGCGAGGTGCTGACTCGCGCTTACTTCCTCAACAAGCATTGTCTCACGAACACACGTTCGTGTTCACCCTTTTTATCCCGGTGGCGCCTTGCGTTGTGAGCGTCCAGAGGACTTCCTGATTGACGGCCCGGTGCTCGTCCGACGCCTCTACGGCGTCCGCGCCGAGACCGATGAGCAGACCGCGAAGAAGGCGCTCTCGGCGGCCGCACAACAGGTGCTCGTCGCGGTCAGCGAGAACCCCGACCAGCGCGTCGACGACATCGCCAAGCGACTGTGGTTCAAGAGCTCGACGGTCAGCAACGCGCTGCGCGAACTCAAGGACCACAAGCTCGTCCGCAGCGACAACATCCCGGGTAAGGGCCCGCGTCAGCGACGGCGCCTGACGCCTCGCGGCGAGCGCGAAGTTGCCGCGCTGGTCGCCCGCGCACGCGAGCTCCTTGACGGTCACGCCTCGAAGCCTCAGGGGTAGAACCGGCGCGCGCGTCCAGGGACGACGTAGAACTCACGGCTGTTGTAGGTCATGTTGTCGCGCAGCGGGTCGACGTCGATGACGAACTCGTTGAACGCTCCGTCCGATCGGCGGGATCATGAAAGC